>QJXZ01000092.1 GCA_003248125.1 Gammaproteobacteria bacterium
TCATGTTGAGCGTGATGCTTTCCTTCGAGGTATTGAAGTCGCCGAAGAATTGCGAGCGATCGAGCCCCGGCTCCGCATCCTTGAATGGCGCCCCGCCGCGCAGCACGTCCGGCCGAATCGACGACTCGATGCGCATCACACGGGCACCGTGATCGGCGAGAAACTTCGCCGAAATGGGACCGACGCCAACCCACGAGAAGTCCGCGACGGTGATGCCGGCAAACGGTAGCGTGCCGTTCCCTTCTGCCGCCGCGTACTCGCTCGCAGGCACGGGCTCGCGAAGCTCGCGCCGTATCCGATCCGTGTGCTCACCGAGCGCGGGCGCATCACGGCGAATCGACAACACGGGGTTCGGCGACTTCGCCCACAGACCTGCACTGCGCACTACTTGACCGCCGGGTAGCGCCAGCGGCGCCCAATAGTCCCGCACCGTCATGTGCTCCATGGCGAGCAGCTCCGGCAGCGAGTTCACGGGTGCCAGTGTGATGTCGTTCTTCAGGCCGTACTCGAACAGCTCGAGCTTGGTGTGCTTGGCAAAGAACGCTCGGCAGAGGTCGGCCCCCTGATAGATGTTGAGCGGCTTGGCATCCGGGTTGCGCATGTTGAGGTCGTACGTCGGCCAATCGATGTCATACAAGGATGCATCTGCGACGCCGTCCTCGATCATCCACGGCAAGCAGCCGAGAATGACCCTCGACGACGGGAGCGCGAGCACATACCCGTCCGCGCACGGAAATACCAAGTCGAAGCGAGTGGTACCGGTGTTGAAGCCGCCGCCACGCTGAAAGTCGAAGCCCTGAATCGCATGCGCGTCCATGGCGTTCAGCATCGTCCAGGTCAATACGGTCTGCGCACACAGGTCGACGTACTGGGCCTTGCCACTACTCATCATGCGCCGATGCGCGGCCATGGCACCTACGGCTGCTTCCACACCCGCGTGCCGCCAGACCTGCGGCACACTGAGTCGTACCGGCGCGCGACCCATCACACCTTGTAACGCAACCGGTCCGCCGAGCGCGGCGATCACGAGATCGTTGCCGAGCCAATCCGATCGCGGTCCATCGTCCCCAAACGGCGAGATACGCACGTGCACGATACGCGGGTTGAGTGCCGCGACCGCATCGAAATCGAGTTCGTATGCCGCCAGCGGACTCGACGGCCACGACTCGAAGATGAAATTCGCGCGACGTACGAGCGCGCGCAGCGTGTCACGGTCTTCGAACGAATCCGGATCGAGCACGATCGACCGCTTGTTGCGGTTGAAAGCGATGAACGACAAGCTTTGCATGTCGTTCGGCGCAGCGGCGAGAAGCGGCGCAACAGACCGCGCCGAAGATCCCGACGGCGGCTCGACGCGGATGGTGTCGGCACCGAGATCACCCAACAACATCGGCCCGAGCTCGCCGCGGTGATCGGTGAAATCGAGCACCGTGTACGGCGCGAGCATCATAGATCGCGTTGCTCCAATCGCCGTCGCTCCACAGCCCGGAGCACACGCACGAAGTTGCCGCCCCAAATCTTTTCGATGTCGGCGGCACTATAGCCGCGCGCCAACAAGCCCCTGGTCACGTTCAGCGCTTCGCTTGCGTCATCGAAACCACCGATACCACCACCGTGGTTGAAATCGGTACCAATGCCGACGTGATCAATGCCAATGCGATGCGCCACGTAGTCGAGGTGGTCCAACATGTCGTCGACGCTGCCAGGTCCCAACAGGTTGCTGATGGCACCGACGAAGCGTTGCCGCGCATCGAGGTCGTCGATTTCCCAATACAGCTCGAACGGATACAGATAGTCCTCGGCGACACCCGCGGTGCGCCGCGCTGCACGAATGTCGGCGTCCAACTGCACGTCGGAGGAATCGAACAGATAGCCTCGAAATGGCGTCAAATGAACGACACCATCCGCGGCACCGATGCGATCGATCTCTTCATCGGACAGATTGCGCGAGGCGTCGGTGATCGCTCGAACGTTCGAGTGGCTGGCAATGACTGGTGTCTGCGACAGCGAGATCACCTGCAGAGTAGCCTGCTTGGAAAGCTGTGTGACGTCGATGATGCCGCCGAGCGCATTGAAGCGGGCGACGGCTGCCCGTCCCAGGGGTGATAGGCCGCCATGCTC
>QJXZ01000128.1 GCA_003248125.1 Gammaproteobacteria bacterium
GGAGCAGTACTACCAGGCGCTCAAGATCAGGAAGGTCGACACCATGCTCGTGCGTTTGCCCGAGGCCTCTCATGACATGAGCGCACGCCCGTCGGCATTGATCGCCAAGGTAGCTCACGTGCTGGCGTGGTTCGAGCGCTATCGCGTGCGAGATTGAGGAAAGCGGTGACAGTTACCGATTTACGCTTCCTGAACTGCGTGTCACAAGTACCAGAGCAAATCGGTAACTGTCACCGATTTCCCAGGCGCGCGAGTCGTATACCGAGTGTGCCGAACAGCACGGTCATCAGCGGGCTCAAGATGCAGAAGAACGCGAAGGGTGCGTACGCGAGCGTTGCCACGCCGAGTACGCCGGCGTGATAGGCGCCGCAAGTGTTCCACGGCACCAGTACGGACGTAGCGGTGCCGGCATCTTCCAGCGTACGGCTCAAGTTCTGCGGCGCCAGTTCGCGATCGGCGAAGGCTTTCGCGAACATCCGACCAGGCACCGCGATCGCCAGGTACTGATCCGACGCCGTGGTGTTGGCAACGATGCACGTGCCGGCCGCGGTGGCGAACAATGAACCGTCGTTGCGTGCCAGCCGCAACAGTGCCCGCGTGACGCGATCGAGGAAGCCCGCGTATTCCATCGACGCACCGAAAGTCATGGCCGCGAGAATGAGCCAGATTGTGGACATCATGCCTGCCATGCCGCCGGACTTGAGCAAATCGTCGATGGTCGAGTTGCCAGTAGTCAGCGCGGTGTCCGTCGAAAACGCATTGATGATGCCGACCAGCCACGCCAACTCGCCCCCTTTGCCATCGGCGAGACTCACCACGGCGTCTGGCTGAAAGACCAGTGCGAACACGGCGCCGAGCAGCGCACCGATGAAAATGGCCGGCAGCGCCGGCATGCGCTTGATGATCATGGCGATCACGGCCGCCGGCACCAACATCAGCCACGGATTGATGTCGAACCGCGACTCGAGTGCCGAGAAGATCGCGCCGGTGTCGATGGGGGCGGCTTGCTTGGCGCCGAACAACCCGATCGCGAGATACAGCAGCAGCGCGATGCCGATCGAAGGCCCGGTCGTGTAGCTCATGTAGCGAATGTGCGTGAACAGGTCGGTGCCACCGACGGCGGCAGCGAGGTTCGTTGTGTCGGACAGCGGCGACATCTTGTCACCGAAGTACGCACCCGAGATCACCGCCCCGGCCACCAGCCCTTCGTTCATACCGAGCGTGGCGCCGATGCCCATCAACGCGATGCCGACGGTCGCGGAGGTCGTCCAGGAGCTGCCGGTCGACAGCGACACGATGCAGCCGATCACACATGCCGCGGCGAGGAAGATGGTGGGACTCAAAACATGCAGCCCGTAATAGATCATCGTCGGTACGATGCCGCTCACCAGCCAAGTGCCGGACAACGCGCCTACCATTAGCAGAATGAGAATGGCCGGAATCGCGATGCCGATGCCGTGCACGATGTGCTGCTGAATGTCGTGGAACGTGGCACCCCGGCGCATGGACAACGTGATGGTGATGCCCGCGGCAATCAAGAGCGCCATCTGATGAGCGCCGCCGAGCGCGCCGTCGCCGTACAGATAGACGTTGAGGCCGAGCATGGTGATGAGAGAAATGAGGGGCAAAAGCGACAGCGCGAGCCCAGGCTCAGTGCTGGCGCCACGCGCAGTGGGCATCGGGATGTCTTCTGCCATGATGGGCGATGATGACCCAGCGCACGCAGAATGAACATGCTTGGCGGCCGCGACTAGCAGGCTCTGTCGCGGTACTTCTGCTCGCCGCCTGTGCGTCGCTCGAGCCTATGCCGGGCGGAACGGTCGGCGCGGAGCTAATGCGTGTACCGTTCTTTCGGCAACAGGTGTATCAGTGCGGCCCGGCAGCGCTTGCCACGGTGCTGGTCGATGCCGGTGTCGACGTCACGCCCGACGCGCTGGTGCCGCTCGTCTACGTGCCGGCCCGACAAGGAAGTCTGCAGGTCGACATGCTCGCTGCGCCGCGACACTTCGGCGTGCTCGCCTACCCGCTCGACGGCGGCCTCGCTGGAATGTTGGCCGAGATCGATGGTGGTCATCCAGTGGTCGTTCTGCAGAACCTTGGGGTGTCGTGGTACCCGCGATGGCACTACGCGGTGTTGGTGGGTTACGACGCCAATGCCGACGAACTGGTGTTGCGTTCCGGCGTGACCGAACGCTACGTCATCGAGCGATCACGTTTCCTGCGCACTTGGCAGCGCGCCGAGCAGTGGGCATTCGTGGTGCTCGAACCCGGTCAGTTTCCGGCACGAGTGAACGAACAGCGCTACTTCGAAGCGCTTGCGGCGCTGGAAGCAGTCGGTCAGGTCGCAGCGGCCCAAAAAGGCTATGAGGCGATGATCGCGCGCTGGCCCCGCAATGCCGACGCGCGGTTCGGGCTCGGCAACTTGCTATTCGCGCAGGGTCGTATCGAAGAGGCGCGGCTCATGTACCAGGCGGCACTCGAAACAAAGCCAGATCATGTCGGTGCGGCCAACAACCTGGCGATGAGCTGGCTACGGATCGGCTGCGCGGATCGCGCTCTCGAGATCGCCAGCACGACCCTAGCCGGATTGGATTCGTCAAATCCCCTTTATGCGGCTGTTGGTGAAACGGCCGCCGAAGCGCGATCGGCGCAGGCGTCAGACCTTGCTGAAGATGTCTGTGACGCCGACCACTTCGAGAATGATGAGAACGACGAACACGATGCCGATCACGGCGAGGGCGCTGCCACCCGCCGGTAGCTCGTTGATGCGCTGCTCGAGCGCAATGAGTTCGGCGTCGGTGAGCCCTGCGAGCCGCGCCTCGGCGGCGGCTGGGTCTACACCCATTGCCTCGAGCTGTCCACGCACCTGATCGCGAGCGAGGAAAGCCGAAACTCGGTCGATGCGCTGGCCGCGGGCTTCGGCTAGCGCATAGGCCTGACTGCCCACCACGCCGGCATGCGCAGTAGAGATGGCACCGAGCGGCACGAGGTTGAACGCAAGCACGAGCATGGTGGCATTGATCACGGCACGACGGGGCATGGACGGCGTCCTGGCAACGAGATGCCCAGAGTCTAGTGTGGCAAGGAACGGGATTCTAGGCGCGGCGAGCGATACGATGCGACTTTCTGCTCATTTCCGGAGATTCGTGCATGGCCATGACCGACATGATTGGCGTGCTAGGCGATCTCGGCGAGTTCCTCGGCTCGATTGCGGTACTGGCGACGCTCGTCTACCTCGCGGTGCAGACTCGCAACATCAATCGCCAAAGCCAGGCTGAAGCGCGCTACGCGTTTGTCGATGCCATGGCCGACATCAACATCGCGATCGGCCAGTCGAAGGAGGCCGCATCGGTGTGGCGGCGTGGCCTGCAATCCGTCGATTCGCTCGACGAGGACGAACGCATGCAGTTCATCATGTTCGTCGGTCAGTACGCCAACACCTGGGCGGTGATGCACCAGCTGCACGAGGACGGTCTTTTGCCAGAGGCGCAGTGGCAAGTGGTGCGCAACGACATTGCGAGCATTTTGGCTTCGCCAGGGGGCAGGCAGTTCTGGCGGGTAGGCGGCGAAGCCGCGTTCGGCGAGCGATTCGTCGCGTTCGTGAATCGTGAGCTTGCAACGGGGGCGCAGCCATACGACATGGCGCGCATGGCGATGGCCCAGGACTCGGCGCGATGACGCCCGATCGACGTTATGTCGGTAAGTGGATTCTGGTTCCCGAGCTCTGCATCTACGAGGTCGGTGAACCGCCAGCGAGCGGTCTGTACACCATTGCGGCAATCGGTGATCGGGTGCGCATCACCATTCGCTGGACGACGCAAGCGGGCGATGCACACACAATCGAGTTCGAAGGCCTAGCCGATGGCGCCATGCAGCCGCGGCCGGACGACGGCGGCCCCAGCCACTTGTCATTCACGCACGTAGATGCCGGCGTGCTCGATAGCCGCGCATTCGAGGGTGATCTCGAGGTGGCCTATGCCAGGCGCTGTGCGTCGGTGGACGGCGCCAATTTGAGCACGGTGCAGGTCGGCCACCGCGCGGACGGCTCGACCTACCGGAACTTCCAAGTCTATCGGCGGGTGCCGCAGTAGGCGCGCGGCAGTGCAGAGGAGTAGTCTGACCTCGGAGTAGCAAGGCGAGTTTGGCAGAGCGTGATGTTGACGTTGACGGTCAACGGTGTCGAGCGAGTGGTCGAGGAGGTCGACCCCGCGACGCCATTGTTGTGGGTGCTGCGCGATCGCTTGGGATTGGTGGGCACCAAGTACGGTTGCGGCATCGGCCACTGCGGTGCGTGCACGGTGCTCGTGAACGATCAGCCGGTGCGCGCCTGCAGCCTCACGGTGGCCGCGGCGTCCGAGTTCTCGATCACCACCGTCGAGGGTCTGGCGAGTCCCGATGGAAGGCTCCATGCGCTGCAGGAAGCTTGGATTGCCGAAGATGTCGCGCAGTGCGGCTATTGTCAGGCGGGTCAATTGATGAGCGCAGCCGCGCTGCTCAAACGGAAGCCCGCGCCGACCGACGACGACATCGATGCGGCGATGGACGGCAACATCTGTCGCTGCGGCACCTACCAGCGCATTCGCAAGGCCATCCACCGGGCTGCCGGGGGTGTGTCGTGAGCATGCCGATCGACGACCGCGAATTGCGCGAATTCGTGGCGGAAGCGACTGGCGCGCCATCCGCTGTGCACATCGTCAAGCTTGGCCGGCGGCATTTCCTGAAGCTCACCGGTATCAGTGCCACTGGACTCGTGCTCGGCGTCGGAATGCACGCGCCGAAGGCACGCGCGACCGGCACCGCGACGTTCGTGCCGAATGCTTGGCTCTACATCGATGGCGATTCGATCGTCATCCGCGCCACCAATCCAGAAGTGGGTCAGGGCGTGAAGACCAGCCTGCCGATGATCGTCGCCGAGGAGCTCGATGCGCGCTGGGCTGACGTGCGCGTCGAGCAGTCGGCCATCGACGAAGCCACGTTCGGTCGCCAGGTCGCGGGCGGCTCGCGCTCGGTGCCCACACAATGGGATGCCTTGCGGCGCGCCGGCGCGGCCGCGCGCGCCATGCTCGTGGCGGCAGCGGCCGAGCGTTGGGGTGTGGCCACGAACAAGCTCAGCACGCGCGATTCGCATGTCGTGCATCCGAACGGCGAGCAACTGTCGTATTTCGACCTAGCCCGCGATGCCGCCCGGCAACCGCTACCCGACGTCGATGCGCTGGTGCTCAAGCTGCCGCGCGACTATCGGTTGCTCGGCACCTGGGTGCCCGGGGTCGACAATCATGCGATCGTCACCGGGCGAGCCCTGTTCGGCATCGATCATCGCCTGCCCGATACGCTATTTGCCACCTACGTTAAATGTCCCGCCACCGGCGGCAAGGTCGCCCGCGCCAATCTGGATCAGGTCAAGAAGCTCGCGGGCGTGGTGGACGCCTTCGTCCTCGACGGCAACGGCAAGGCGACCGAGTTGATGCCGGGGGTGGCCATCGTTGCCCGCGATACCTGGGCAGTGCTCGCCGCGCGGCGCGCGCTCGAGGTGGTATGGGACGAGTCCACGGCGGCGAAAGACAGCGTCACCGCCGCGGCCGCGCGCGCGCAGAAGTTGCTCGACGCGGATGGTGAAGAGGTGATCTCGCGCGCCGGCGATGTCGAACTGGCGCTCGGCGCCGCGAGCCGAACCGTGGATGCGCGGTACGAGTACGCATTCGTCGCGCACGCGCAGCTCGAGCCGCAATCATGCAGTGCGCACTTTCACGATGGCCGTATCGAGCTGTGGGCGCCGACGCAAACGCCCGCGCGCGGCATTCAAAACGTGGCATCGACGCTGGGCATTGCCGAGCACGCGGTGACCGTGCATCAGCTCCGCGGTGGCGGCGGCTTCGGCCGACGATTGGTCAACGAATGGATGTGCGAGGCGGCGGCCATCGCTGCACGCGTGAAGGGTCCGATCAAGCTGCAATGGACCCGTGAAGACGACATGCAGCACGACTTCTATCGCGCCGGCGGGTTTCACGCGCTGAAGGCGGGACTCGATCCAACCGGTCGGTTGACGGCTTGGCGGCAACGCTTCGTGACGTTCACGACGGATGGCATGAACGCCGTGTCGGGAGGTCAGCTCGGTAAGACGGTGTTCCCCGGCGAGCTGCCTGCCGCGCACCACATGAGCCAAACGAAGCTCGCTTGGCATACGCCTTGTGGTGCATGGCGTGCACCGGGGTCGAACGCATTCGCATTCGTGGTGCAGAGCTTCATCCACGAGCTCGCCGTCGCCGCAGGTCGCGATCATGTCGAATTTTTGCTCGAGCAACTTGGCGCGCCGCGCTGGCTCGAGCCGGGCAACGCGTGGGCACTCAACACCGAGCGCGCCGCGAGGGTGATCAAATTTGCCGCCGATCGAGCCGGTTGGGGTCGCAAGATGCCCGCTGGCCGCGGGCTCGGCCTCGCGTTCTACTTCAGCCACGCTGGGCACGTGGCGGAAGTGGCCGATGTCAGCGTCGATGCCAACCGCAAGATAGTGGTGCACCGAGTGACCGTGGCCGCCGATGTCGGTCAGATCGTCAACGATAGCGGTGCGCGCAATCAGTGCGAGGGCGCGGTGGTGGACGGCCTTTCGGCGATGCTCGCGCAGCAAATCACGTTCGAGGCGGGCCGTGCTCAGCAATCGAACTTCGACCAATATCCATTGCTCCGGATGCGCCATGCACCGGCGGTAGACGTGCATTTCCTGCAAAGCGACTACGCGCCTACGGGTCTCGGCGAGCCGGCTTTGCCGCCGCTCGCGCCGGCCGTGTGCAATGCTATCTTCGCGGCGTGCGGCGAGCGCATTCGCGCGTTGCCAATCCTGCGGGCCGGGTTTACGGTCTAACCCATCGAGTGGAGGAGTGCAGCATGACGAAGTTTCACGAGCTGTCGATGCAGTCGATCACGGGCGAGCCGGTTGACTTTCGTAAGTTCAAAGGGCAGGTGTGTTTGATCGTGAAT
>QJXZ01000255.1 GCA_003248125.1 Gammaproteobacteria bacterium
CACGCGCCTCGAAGCGATGGTCGCGGACGGCCTGCTCGAGCTCACGGCCAACGGCATCACGGTGACGCCCCGCGGCCGTATGTTGATCCGCAACGTCTGCATGGTGTTCGATCGCTATCTCGCTCCGCGCCCGACGGAGCGCCGTTTCTCGAAAGCGATTTGAAATTGGTGACAGTTACCGATTTGCGACGCCGAGTCGACGCGCCGGAAATTGGTGACAGTTACCGATTTTGCGACGCCTAGTCGACACGCCCGGTCAGCGGGCGAAATCGGTAACTGTCACCATTTCCCCATTTCCGGCTACGAGGCGACATTCGGTAGGCGGGAGCCTTTCATCGGCGCGAGCGCCAACATGTCGACGTCGATGAGGAAAGGCCCGTCTATGGTCAGGCCCGTGCGCAGTGCAGATTCGAACGCGCCCGCACTTCCGACCCGCTCGCCGGGCACACCGAGGGCCTGGGCCAATCCGACGAAGTCGACCCGGCCGAGATCGGTCTCGTGGATGCGACCATCGAAGCGCGTATGTTGTAGGCCACGCAGCACGCCGTAGCCAGCGTCGTTGAACACACACACGATGAGCGGCACACAGTATTGCGCTGCCGTCGCGAGTTCCGTCGCGTGGAACAGGAAACCACCATCGCCGTGAATCACCACGGTTCGCTTGCCGCTGCCGAGTGCAGCACCAATCGCCAGCGGCAAACCCGGGCCGATGGCACCCGAAGTTGGGCTCATGGACGTCCGCGGTGACCGAATCGGCAACAATTGATTGCCGAAGTTGTAGGCAGGCACCGTCGTGTCACGCACCACGATGACATCGGCACCCAGGTTCGCTTCGAGCGCGCCGAGAATAGCGTCGTAGTCGGGCCCGAGCCGTTTGCGCAGCGCGCTACGCACACCATCGCGTGCCTCGATCACCGCAGCATTGAATTGGGTATCGTTCGCCTGCCCGTCGATGCGGCCGACCAGCGCCTCGAGCACCAGCTTCGCATCACCCACCACCGCAACGTCCGCGCGATGTGCCCGGCCGATCACACCGGGATCGGCATCGACGTGCACGAGCTTACCCGGCGGCACGAGCCGATGATTGGCACCATCCACGCCCGCCTGAAAGCGAGTACCGATCGCCAAGGTGACGTCGGCATCGGCAATCGCGGCCGCAATGCCCCGGCTCTGATAGAAGTTGCCGATGCAGAGCGGATGATCTTCGGGCAGGGCGCCACGGCCGTTTACCGTGGTGATGACTGGCGCATCGAGCTTCTCCGCAAGAGTTCGCAACGCCGCCTGAGCACCCGCCGCGACGACGCCCCCGCCTGCCAAAAGCACGCGGCGGCGACCGTTCATGATCATCGCGACGGCAGCGTCGACCGCGCCGAAGTCACACATCACCGGCGCAATGTCGGGCACCGTAATCGAGCCCTCATCTGAGTTGGCGTATTGAACGTCGATGGGAATCTCGATTGCACCCGGCTGCCTTCGACCCTGAAGCATCGACTTCACGAGCCGCATCAGGGCTGGGCCGACGTCTTCAGCACGACGTGGGCTCTCCACCGAGCGCGTCACCGTGCGCAGCATCGGCAATTGCTGCTCGGCTTCGTGCACATAACCCAAGCCGCGTCCGTAGAAGCCCGTCTCGGCTTGCCCAGTGATGAGCAGCACGGGGCTCGATGCATAGGCGGCTTCGTAGAGCCCGGTCACCGTGTTGGTCGTGCCGGGCCCGGTGCTCGCAATCATTACGCCGAGCTCACCCGTGGCGCGTGCGTACCCATCTGCCGCGTGCGCGCCGGCCTGCTCGTGGCGCGCATCGATCAGCTCAGTGAAGCCACGCCGCCGGATCGCATCGATGATCGGCATGTTGTGAATGCTGATGATGCAGAACGCATGGCGCACGCCGAGTGCGGCGAGCGCATCTGCGACGACGTCGGCGCCGGTCGGCACTAAGTCAGCTCCGCAACGTCGATCTTGTACAGCTCGGCAACGTTGTCGCAAACGATCGCGCGCCGTTGCTCGTCGCTCAGATACCTCGCCTGCTCGGCCAACATTTCCTGCGACCAGGGCCAGGTCGAATCGGAGTGCGGAAAGTCGTTAGCCCACATCAGCCGTCGCCAGTTCATTTGGTCCGCACTGCGAAACGCGACCCAATCGTCCTGGAACGTCGTGTAGATGTGCTCGGCGAAATACTCGCTCGGCAGGCGCGACAACGAGACGCCCGGTGCCAACCAGTTGCGATGGCGCTTATAGGCATGATCCATGCGGTACATGTAGTGTGGCACCCACCCCGCATCGGCCTCCACGCACACGATACGAAGCGCGGGATGGCGATCGAACACACCGCCGAAAATGAGCGTGCCGATGATGTCCTGATTGCCGCGAATGATCGAAAGGAATCCGTTGATCCGCGGCCCTCTCGCCCGGAATGGATCACGCGTGGTTAGGATGTGAAAAGACAGCGGCAAACCCAGCTCGATGGCGGCCGCCCACACAGGATCGTAGATCGGATCGTCGTAGTCGGCCTCACATGGGTCGCCCGGCATCATCACACCGCGCAACCCGAGTGCCTTGATGGCATGCAGATCGTCCACCATCTCGGTTGGCGAACGTCCAGCCGTCTGGCCCACGCCGAGCAGTCGCTTCGGATGCTTGCCACAGTACTCGGCGATCCAAAGGTTGTAGGCGTCGAAGCAAGCCTTCTTGTAGTCGAAGTCGGTGTGGTTGCAGAGCAGCATGCCGACGGTGGGATAGATGATCTCGGCGGCGACACCGTCGCGATCCTGGTCCGCAAGTCGTGCGTCCGGGTCCCAACCGCCGCGATGCAATTCCTCGAACGTAACGCCCGCGGTAGTGATCGCTTCGGGGGGTTTGCCGGCCGCCGCCACGAGCCCCAAATGTACGGGTCGATCCATGCCGTCGATCACGAACGCATCACCGCGATCGGCAGAGTGAACCAAGCGCGGTGCCTTGTCGCGCCATGCTGGCGCGATATGCGCGACATAGGTGTCGGGATGCTCGGTGACGTGCGAGTCCGCCGAGATAACGGGTTGATTCATGGCTCACCTCCCTCGAAGCACCGACTATAGCGCGATGTTGCAATGGTCGCGCTTTCAGGGGAAGCTGCCGACGCTACAGGGGGACTGTAAGCAAGGGGAAGTGGAATGGAGACGCGACGCCTCGGCCGTAACGGCCTCGAGGTGCCGGCGCTGTGTCTCGGCACCATGACATTCGGCGGCCAATGCGACGAGACACGTAGCGTCGAAATTCTCGACTATGCATTCGAGCGCGGCCTGCATTTCCTCGATACCGCCGATGCCTACCCGCTCGGTGGCTCGCTACAGACCGTCGGCGACACCGAACGCATCATCGGCCGCTGGTTGAAAGCACGTGGCAATCGCGACCGCGTCATCTTGGCAACCAAGTGCTGGGCGCCCACCCACCGCGGACCCAATGCCTTCGGCTTGTCACGACAACACATCATCGAAGCGATCGAAGGTAGCCTCACGCGCCTCGGCACCGACTACGTCGACATCTACCAATCCCACGCCTTCGACCCGCGCGTGCCGATCGACGAAACCTTGCGTGCATTCGACGATCTCGTGCGGGCGGGGAAAGTGCGCTACATCGGCTGCTCGAACTATCCGGCTTGGCGCCTCGGCCAGGCGCTTGCCGCCGCCGACCGACTGGGCGTCGCGCGCTACGCATCGCTGCAGCCACGCTACAACCTGTTGTTTCGCGAGATCGAAACCGAGTTGCTGCCGCTAGTGCGGGCCGAGGGGCTCGGCGTGCTGGTCTACAACCCGCTGGCCGGTGGATTTCTGTCCGGCAAGTATGCGAAGGGCGAAGCGCCGCGCGCCAACACCCGGTTCACCCTCGGTTCGGCGGCTGGCCGCTATCAAGAACGCTACTGGCAAACGGCGCAATTCGACGCCGTGGCCGCGCTCCATGCCGAACTCGCGCGACGCGACCTCGACATGGTTAGCGTCGCCGTCAGCTGGGTGCTACGACGGGACGGCATCACCAGTGCCATCATCGGCGCGAGCCGGCCCGACCAACTCGACGCCAACGTTCGCGCGCTCGGCGTGACTTGGGATGAAGAACTCGAATCGTTCTGCGATCGCCTCTGGTTCGAGCTGCCGCGCCGGCCGGTGATCGAAGGATATCGCTGACACCATGAGCAACCTCGCGAAGCTCCGCCTCGACGGCCGCACTGCAATCGTGACCGGTGCCGGTCGTGGTCTCGGACGCGCCATGGCGAAAGCGTTGGCGCAGGCAGGCGCTCGAGTCGTATGTTCAGCGCGCACGCAGACACAGATCGACGAGACCGCAGCCCAGATCCGTGACGCCGGCGGCACCGCAGTCGCCGTGCGGTGCGACGTTACCGATTCGGTGCAAGTCGACCGGCTGGTCGAACGCAGCATCGACGCGTTCTCCCGCCTCGACGTGATGATCGCAAACGCCGGTGGCGGTGGGGCAGGACGCGGCAACTGGCCGTTCTGGGAGTTCCCGGATCACGTCTTCGATTCCGTGCTCGCGACCAATCTCAAGAGCAACTTCTACTGCGATCGCGCAGCTGCGCGCCAAATGGTGAAGCAAGGGCATGGCGGCAGCATCGTCAACGTGTCCTCCGGCACGGCACTACGCGGTAATCGAACGTTCGCCTACCCCACCGCTAAAGGGGGTGTAATTTCGCTGACCAAGTCGGCGGCGACGATGCTCGCCGAGCACGACATTCGTGTGAACGTGATCGTACCCGGCTTCGTCCAGCAGCGACCGCCGGCCGACGAGCAGGAAGCCGAGCAGCGTGCGACGCGCGGCGCACGAATCCCGGTTCGCCGCCTAGGCGAATGGTGGGAGCTCGGACCGCTGGCGGTGTACCTTGCATCGGATGCATCGAGGTACGTCACCGGCCACAGCTTCGTCATCGATGGCGGTGGACTTGCGGGCGGATTGGCACCGGTCGACTTCGTGCCGTCCACGATCCGAGACCCGCGATTGTGACGATCAACGTCGATCACTACGATCTGAGCGGCCGCAACGCGATCGTGATCGGGAACCTTCAGCCAGCCGTCGACGCCCTCGCCGATGCCTATCAAACGGCCGGCGCCATGGTCACCAAGCTGTTGTGTCACCCGGACGAAATCCAGAAACGATTGCCGGATGCGATCGGTGCGCATGGCTCGGTGGACGTGCTCGCCACCGCGTTCGACCTGTTCCATGCCCAACCGCTCGCAGCGATACGCGCCCACGACCTTGCCGACGTGATGACGGCCAACTGCGCGAGCCAACTATGGGCCTGTCAACTCGCCGTCGCCGCCATGCGCCACCAGCATCATGGCGGCAACATCGTATTGCTTACCCACGTGCTCGGCGAACGCGGACTACCGCACACCGCCACCTATTCCGCGGCGCATGGCGCTGTGCACAACCTGATCCGTGCCCTCGCGCAGGAACTCGCCCCCAGCAAGATCACGATCAACGGAATCGCGCTCGGTTGGATGGACTGGATGACCGATCGCATCGATGCCAACGAGCCGAATGGTGCACGCGCGCTACGATTTCCGATCATCAAGCGCGCCGGACGTGCCGATGACATCGGTGCGATGGCGGTATGGCTGTCAGGAGATGGCGCTGGTTACGTTACCGGACAGATTTTCCCACTCGATGGCGGGCTGACCCAACACCTATGAATGGCAAGGAGACGGCATGACAGTCGAAGAAGGCAAAGCACCACCCGCATTCACACTACCCGACCAAGCTGGCAACAAAGTATCGCTAAAGGATCTGAAGGGTAAGAACGTCGTGGTCTACTTCTACCCGAAGGACGATACGCCGGGCTGCACGAAGGAAGCGTGCGGCTTTCGCGATCTTTGGAAGGACATTCAGAAGACCGGCACCGTGGTTCTGGGCATCAGCCCGGATGGCGCTGCCGCACACCAGAAGTTCGTCGCCAAGTACAAGCTCCCCTTCACGCTGTTGTCGGACACCGATCGCAGTGTGATGACCAAGTACGGTGCATACGGCGAGAAGATGATGTACGGCAAGAAAACCATGGGCGTGATCCGATCGACCGTGCTGATCGGTCCGGACGGCAAGGTGAAGAAGCATTGGCGACGGGTGGCCAAGGCCGCCGACCATCCGGCACACGTCCTCGAAGCCGTGCGAGCGCTCAACAAATAGGCGGCCGCCATCGCGATCGAGCGTTTGATTTTCGTTCGCCATGGTGAGAGCCGTCATCACGTCGACGGCCTCACCGGCGGTTGGACCGACACCTCCCTCACGCCGCGCGGGCGAGAGCAGATCGCCGGCGCTTGCGTTCGCCTACGCACCCTCGACCTACCGCGCGACACGCGACTCTTCTCGAGCGATCTGAAACGCGCGCTCGAGAGCGCGCAGATCATCGGCCGAGCGCTGGCGCTGACTCCCGAGCCCATGTGGGCGTTACGCGAAATCGGCAATGGCGATGCGGCTGGACTCACCGTCGCCGATGCAAGGGCGATCGCCAATCCGGAGCCTCAGGTCCGCAGCACCGACTGGCGGCCCTATGCGAATGCAGAAACCTATCGGGAGATGGCTGCTCGCATTGCTGGTGCGCTCGAAATCATTGCCCAACGCGGTGCGCGATGCGCAATCGTCGTGGGTCACGAGATGTCGGGGCAGGAGCTACTGCGCTGCTGGTTGGGGCTCGATCTCGACAGCATCGCCGCCTTTGAACTCGGCACCGCCAGCGTCACCGAGGCGGTGATCAATCGCTGGGGCGAACCTGCGCTCAGGCTGCGCTGATCGCTAGTCGACGAACTCCAAAGCGATCAGCTGATCGAAGGCATATCCCCATGGTGGTCGCAGGAAGCCGAGCGCACGTACGTCCTGGCCCCATTGTCCGAACGGTTGGCCGCGCGAATAGCTCGCACCACCCACGACTCTGCCGAGCCGCGCCAGCGCGGATTCGGCCAGGCCGGCCACGGTGAGCTTCGCGCGCGCCGCCGCAAGTGCCCCGCGGTGGTTCGATTCGACACTCCGCAGCGCCCCTTCGAAAGCTTGTTCCGCAAGCCACAGCTCGTTCGACGTCTCCGTCCACGCGACGCGCTCGTAGGCGCGTAGACCGGCGACTCGCGCACCGATGGTTCCACGTGCCAGTTCGGCGGCAGAATCGAGCACACCCATGATCACGGCAGTGAATAACAGCGGCGTCAGTTGGCCGACGATCGGCGCCGATGCGGCATACAGATTGGCTGCCGCAGATCGTTCCGCAGCACAGTCGCGAAGCTCGAAGGCGTGGCTCTGTGTTGCCATCATGCCGTGACCGTCCCACGCTCGCGTCATTCGCAAGCCAGTGCTGCCGTCCCACTTCCGTTCGCGCATGTCGATGACGAATACGTCTGGCTCCGGCTCGTCGTCGGCGCGCGCCATCGTGATCATGAACGACGTAACACCGGATCCGGAGCCAAAGTGCTTGGTGCCCGTCAACAGCCATCGATCGTTCTCGCGGCGCGCGCGCGTACGGGTCCGCATGGGGTCGCCGCCACTGCCAGGCTCGGAGATCACGGTGCCCCACCAATGGCCGGCGAGCGCGGTCTCGAAGAAACGCTCGGCTTGCGGTCGAAGGGAGCCGTCGTCAGCAGCCAGCCAGAACGCGAGCACGGCCGGATGCATGCTCGCCACCAAGGCGACCGACGGATCCGCACGCGCGATTTCTCGCACCAGCTCGCAATAGCCGCGCACGATGCCGGCAACGTTGGTCCACAACCCACCCATCGTCGCTGGCACACCGACGCGCAGAAACCCTGCATCCGCAAGGTGCTCGAAGTCGTTCCGATCGAGGGCTGTGCGCGCCGCACGTTCGTTGCGATCCTTGCCGAACTCGTGCGCAACCGCCGCAATCGCGTCACGCACATCCGCCATTGACATCGAACTCACTCTGACCTCCTCCAGCAATCGATCGGCGCGTGTGCTCGCGCCACAATCTCCTCGCGTATCCTCGCGCCTTATCGTCGCGCCTGTCGCGCCGCGTCGCCCCGGCATCGTGGCACAATTGCCGCGCAAAGCAGGAGAGACAACACCATGGCCTATGTCGATTCGGGCGCGGCACGCATCTACTACGAGGCGATCGGCGACGGACCCGCGCTCATATTCGCGCACGGTGCCGGCGGCAACGCGGCAAGCTGGTGGCAACAGGTACCCTACTTTGCCGATCGGTTCCGTGTCATCACGTTCGATCACCGTGGATTCGCGCGTTCCGCGAGCGATCCCGCGCAATTCACACCAGTGCACTTCGATGCGGATCTGATCGCCATTCTCGACGACGCAGGCGCTCCGCGCGCCCACGTCGTTTGCCAATCGATGGGCGGTTGGACGGGCGTGCGCGCCGCCGCGAACTACCCCGATCGCATCGCATCGCTCACGCTCGCCAATACGCCGGGTGCCATCTACAGCGATGCGCTGAGAGACCAGATGCGCAAGCTCACCGCTCGACCCGCAGATGCGGATCTCACCGAGTGGACTTTGGGTGCGCCCTACAAAACCGCCAATCCGGCTGGGGCACAGCTCTACCGCGCCATCTCGGCCTTCAATACCACGCCCATGCCACTGAACAAGTTGATGGCGCGAGAAGCTTTCGTCGCGCCGGAGAAATTGAAGCCTTTCCCGGTCCCCGTACAGATGATCGTCAGCGATCTCGACGTCACGTTTCCGCCCGCATTGCTTCGCGCCACCGCCGCGCTGATCGACTCACCCGTCACGCTCATCGAAGGCGCCGGCCATTCCACCTACTTCGAGCGCGCCGCAGACTTCAACGCCGCGGTGGACGCATTCATAGCGAGCGTCGACCACCTCGTTGAGCGACGCTAGCTGGTTGGCGCCCCTTCCGGTTCCGCCGTCGGTGCGGCGGGCATCACTGGCACGCGCAGTGCCTCGAGCAATGCCGCACGCTCCTCGATCGACGTGATGCGCTCGTGCGCATCGAGAAACGCTCTGCGCGCCTTTTCGATCTGCCCGGTATCGCGAAAAACGCTACCGAGCTCGATGTAGAAGTGCACTTCATCGGGTTGCGCACGCAGCGCGCGCCGCAACAAGCCGATCGCATCGCGATACTCACCCGCGGCGTGCGCAGCGCGCGCTTGCTGAAACAGCACGTAGGGATTCTGATGACGAACCGAGTCGGCGCGCTCGCGGAACTCGGCCGCGAGATGCGTCTTGCCCATCAGCTCGTAGAGCCGGCCCAACTGATTGAGCGCCGTCACCTCGTAGGTTCGTAGCGCAAGCGATTGTCTGAGCGCCTGCTCCGCGCGGTCGTAGTGGCCGAGTCGCATCAACGCGGTACCGAGATTGGCCCAAATGAACGACAACTCCGGATCGAGCATGAGGCCGCGGTTGAAATAACGCACGGCTGCCTCCGTCCTGCCCTCGGCAAGTGCACGCGCACCTCGGTTGTTGAAGTGCTCGGCACGTGCGCGCTGATCGGAAATGACGCGGCCGTACTGCCGCTCGTTCTCGTCGAGAAGACCGAAGTCCATCACGTAGCTGCCGACTAGAGGTACTTCGCCGTAGGCAGCAACGTGCCGGCTGAGCACCGCGAACTCGCCGACCACCTCCCAGCGCGGCATGGCGATGATCTCTCGATAGCGTGCGTCGATGCCGATGCGGCGTGCCATGGCAACGTACAGATGCGTGTACGAGAGACAACTGCCGACGCGACTTTCGAACGTCTCGGCGGCGGTGCCATCGGCCATCATTTCGTAGTGCATGCCGAGACCGCCGTTGGTGACGAAAAGCGCCGCCAGTGCGTTCACGCGCTGTATGGTCGTGCTCTTGCCGCGTGTCGCTTCTTCGATGTAGGCATCGACCGTCGACGGCAACGCCAAGACATCCTCGTCCGCCGCCGCGCCCAACGGCGAATCGAGCACCAAACTGGCAAACGGATTCGACGGTGTCGTATATACCGGTCCTGGCAGCTGACCTGCGCATCCGGAGCCGAGCGCAACGATCAGCCCGATCGTGATTACCCTGCGCATGCGCCGATGATCGCACAGAACGGCGGCCGGTAACGCCAACGTCTGCGCGGCCCCGAACGAACGCCCCCGCACGGTTGTCGCCCGCGCTCGCGGCACTCGTGTAGGTGTAAATGCACGTGAATTAGTGCGACCATTCACTCATTCGAACGGGGGGGCAGCATGAAATTCGGCATCTTCTACGAGCACCAATTGCCACGGAACTGGGACGCGGACAGTGAGCACCGTCTGTTCAAGAACTCGCTCGACCAGATCGAGTTGGCCGATCGGCTCGGCTTCGATTATGCGTGGGAGGTGGAGCATCACTTTCTCGAGGAATATTCCCATTCATCGGCGCCGGAGGTGTTCTTGGGGGCCGCGAGCCAGCGCACCAAGAACATTCGCCTCGGCCACGGGATCATCCAATTGACGACCAATCATCCCGCCCGGGTCGCCGAGAAGGTCGCCACCCTCGATCTCGTCTCCGACGGCCGGGTCGAGCTCGGTTTGGGGGAAGGGTCGTCGGTCACCGAATTGCATCCGTTCAACTTGCGCTTTCGCGACAAGCGCGACATCTGGGAAGACGCGGTGCGGTGCGTGTTGCCCATGTTCTGGAACCACGGCTGGCAGTACGACGGTGAGTTCTTCAAGTTCCCATCCCGCGCGGTGCTGCCGAAACCATTGCAGAAACCGCATCCGCCGTTGTGGGTGGCCTGCTCGCAGCTCGATACCATCCGCTATTCGGCACATCGCGGCATGGGCGCGCTGTGCTTCAAGTTCGCCGACCTGGCGAGCGCGCGCGCTTGGGTGAATGCGTACTACAACACCTTCCTGCGCGATCAGGAGAAGCTCTGCGACTACCAGACCAACCCCAACATCGCGGTGGTCGGCGGCTTCATGTGTTGCGAAACCGACGAGGAAGCGTGGCAGAAGGCCGACGGCTGGACCTTCTTCCAATTCGCGCTGCAGCTCTACAACAAGGAAGGTCCATTCGAGCCCGGCACCGTGAACTTCTGGGAGCGTTATCTGGAGTGGAAGCAAACGCCCGCCGGCCAGCGGCGCTCGGGTAGCGAGCTGATCGGCTCGCCGGCGACCATTCGCGAGCGACTCCTCGAGCTCGAGGCAGCCAACGTCGACCAGGTGATCTTGCTGAATCAAGCCGGCAAGAACAGCCACGCGGACATTTGCGCCAGCTTGGAACTGTTCGCCAAGGAAGTGATGCCCGAGTTCCACGGTCGTGAGGCAGAGCACCAGCAGTGGAAGGCGGGTGTGCTCGCCGGCGACATCGTTCTCGAGGACATCGACACCACGCCCTACAACTTCGCCGCTCGCGGCAAGCCGAGCCTGCCGTCGAGCAGGGAAGCCCGCAACATGGTTGCCGGTGCGGTGGGTCGGCCCGGCGCCGAGTCGGTGGGAAATCGGTGACAGTTACCGATTTCTCGCGGACCTTGCCTCGAAGGCGAACTTTGCCTCGGAGGCGACCTGGTCACCTCCGAGGCAAAGTTCCCCTTCGAGGCAAGGTCACCGATTTCCGGCGGCTAGCCAACCGCGATCGGATTGCGTAGCACGCCGATCGGTTTCACCTCCACCTCGATCGTATCGCCTTCATCCATGAACACCGGCGGATTTCGGGCCGCGCCGACGCCACCGGGCGTGCCGGTGACAATCACGTCACCCGGCGCCAATTCCGTGAAGGTCGACGCGTACTCGATCAACTCCGCGAAACCGAAGATCAGCAGCTTCGCCTTCGCTTGCTGCATCACCTCGCCATTGAGGCGAGTGATGACCTCCATCTCGTCCAAATCGCCGATCTCGTCCGGTGTCATCATCCAGGGGCCGAAGCCGCCGGTGGCGACGAAGTTCTTGCCGGGCGTGAATTGAGTGGTGTGGCGCTGGAAGTCGCGCACGCTACCGTCGTTGTACGGCGCGAATCCCGCAACGTGCGCCAGTGCATTCGCCTTCGAGATTCGCCGCCCCGCGCGTCCGATCACCAGCGCAATTTCACCCTCGTAGTCGAGCCGCTGCGACTCGATCGGCCGTAACATGGGTTGCTCATGGCCCACCTGCGACACCGCGAATCGCGTGAACAACGTCGGGTGGGCCGTCGCCTGGCGACCGGTTTCCTCTTGGTGCGCCTTGTAGTTGATGCCCGCGCACAGAATCTTGTCGGGGCGTGGAATTACAGGCAGGTAGCGAATCGAACCGAGCGAATGATCGGGCTTCGCACGCGACGCCTCCTGTCCGACCGAGTCGAAATCTCCCGACGCCAACAAATCCTTCAAGCTGCGGTGCGAGTGACGGGCACCAACATCGACGATGCCATCGCCGACCACGACGCCGTACGACTCCGATCCATTCGCTTCGAACGACAACCAACGCATGGCGATGACCTCAGCTATCGAACACGATCACGCTGCGCGCCACTTCACCCTTCTCCATCTGCTTGAACGCATCGTTGACGTCTTTGAGGCCAATACGCCGCGAGATCATGTCGTCGAGATGCAGCTTGCCTTGCAGATAGAAGTCGACCAAGCGCGGCATGTCGACGCGGAACCGGTTGGATCCCATCATCGAGCCTTGCAACTTCTTCTCCCACAGAAACTCCGGCCCATGCACGGCCACCATCTGGCCCGGCGGGATCATGCCGATGATGGTCGCGGTGCCGCCGCGTCGCAGCATTTGGAACGCCTGCTCCGCGGTCGCCTTGAGACCGATCGCCTCGAATGTGAAATGCGCGCCGCCGTCCGTCAGCTGTTGCACTTGCGCGACAGGATCTCCGTCCTTCGCGTTCACCACATCCGTGGCACCAAACTTGCGCGCGAGCTCGAGCTTCGACGGCACCACGTCGACCGCGATGATGCGTCCCGCACCCGCGATCGCGGCACCGTTGATGCACGACAGCCCAATGCCGCCCGCGCCAATCACGACAACCGTGCTACCCGGCTCGACGTCGGCGGTATGAATCACCGCGCCTACGCCGGTCATCACGCCGCAGCCGATGAGCGCGGCGCGATCGAGCGGCATGTCGTTGCGAATCTTCACGATGGCGTGCTCGTGCACGAGCATCATCTCGGCGAACGAGCCGAGGTTGGCGAATTGGTTGAGCTTGGCGCCGCTCTTCGAGATTCGCGGCTCATGGTCCGATGGACGCCGCAGCGAAGGTTCTTGGCACAGCGACATGTGTCCCGTCAGGCAGTACTCACACGTGCCACAGAAGACCGACAAGCAAGTAATGACGTGGTCGCCCGGCTTTACGTAGGCGACGTCCTTGCCAACCTGCTCGACGATGCCTGCCGACTCGTGCCCAAGCACGATCGGTAGCTGGCCCGGGTACGTGCCGTTGAAGAAGTGCAGATCGGAGTGGCAGACACCGGCGGCTGCGGTGCGAATCAAGACTTCGCGCGCGCCCGGCTTGGAGACATCGACGTCCTCCACCTCCATCGGCTTGTTCACTTCACGAAATACGGCAGCCTTCATCGTCCGTCCCCTCTTTAGTGAGTCCGCGAGTGTGCCGTCGCACCCTCGCCACGGCAATAGCCGCAGACGATCGGTGCCTAATGCAACTCGCCGCGCGCCATTGCCACGGCGGCGCGCACAGCGGCCACGAGGCTAGTCGCGTCGGCAATACCCGTGCCGGCGATGTCGAACGCCGTGCCGTGATCGACCGAGGTGCGAATGAATGGAATGCCGAGGGTCGCCGTGATGCTCTCGGCGAAATTGTGCACCTTGATCGCGATGTGCCCCTGGTCGTGATACAGGGCCAGGACCAAATCGAACTCGCCGGCGATCGCGCGGGTGAACACCGAGTCGGCTGGGATCGGCCCGCTGACGTCGAGACCCGCAGCTTTCAGCTCGGCCACAGCCGGCGCGATCTCGTCGATCTCCTCGCGGCCGATCAGACCCGCTTCGCCGGCATGGGGATTGAGCGCTGCGATCGCGATCCGCGGCCGCGTGAAGCCCCAGCGCGCGAGCGTCTCACTCGCCATGGTGAGCTTCTCGACGATGTTTGCACGCGTCACGAATCGCGCTGCCTCGATCAACGACTTGTGTGTCGACAAGTGCACGACTTTGAGCCCCGGTGTCATCAACAGCGTGGCGGTCCAGGTTGCGCCAGAGAGCCGCGCCAGAATTTCCTGGTGACCGATGTCGTCGGCATAACCGGCGGCATGCACCGCGGCTTTGTTGATCGGACACGTGACCATCGCGGCGACATCGCCGGCGAGCGCCAAGCGCGCGGCCTGCTCGACTGAACTCACCGCCAGCCGGCCGCACGTCGCCGAGATGCGACCGATCGTGAAATCGTGTGGCCGGGGTACGTCGACTTCGTACCACTGGGCGTCGGGCGGCACCTCGACCCCCGCAATCTCGGCGCCCATCGCAAGCGTCCACGGTGCGCCGACCAACACCGGCCGGCAGCAATCGAGCGCGCCCATGGCCAAGGCTTTGGCCAGGATTTCGGGGCCGACACCGGCCGGGTCGCCGACGGTGATTGCCACGCGCGGCCGCTCAGCCGTCATCGTTTACCTGTATATTCATACAGTATGCTGCTCAAAGACCTCGCCTCCCACTTCGAACTGTACGCCGTCTGCGGCGCGTGCCGCCGGATGGCACGCATCGACCTGCACCGCTTGGCGGCCGAGCTGGGTGGCGAAGTCGAACTCGATGCGATTCGCAGCCGCGTGCGGTGTCGCGCCTGCCGGCGCCGCACCCACGACATCCGCATCGTCTATGCCGGGCCATGCGGCGGCGCCCGCGGTTTCCACTATCGCTAGCCCGTTCTCCCAGCGATGTCCCCGGAGCAACGACTTCGCCCGCAGCAATGACTTCCCCCGGAGCAACGGCAGTTCCAGCGCGACCGGTCAGTCGGTCAGCAGCTCGGTGCCCTCCAATGTCAGCCCGAAGCCGGTCACACCGACGTAGTCCACTTCGCGGCCGGCGATCAATCGAATCCTCGACACGCCCAGGTCGCGCAAGATCTGTGCACCGACTCCGATCTCGAGCCACTCCGAGCGCCGCGCCAATTCCTTGCTCGGCAGCTCGGGATTATTGAGCGAATCGAGCGGCACACCGACAAAGCCACTACGCAAATACAGGAACACACCGCCGCCAAGGGCCTTGATCCGTTCCAGTGACACGTCGACCAAACTCTGTGGATGCTCGGTCTGCGTGCCGAACACGTCCTCGATGAGCCGTTCGCGATGAATACGTACTGCCACCGGCCGGCTCTCATCGACGCGGCCGAACACCAGTGCCAAATGCTCGGCATCCTCGAACTTGGTGCGATACGCAAACGCGCGCGCCGGCCCGATCACTGTCCGCACCGAAAACTCCCGCACCCGTTCGACCAGGTGTTCGCGACGTTGCCGATAGGAGATCAAATCGGCAATCGACGTGATCTTGAGCTTGTGCGTCTTGGCGAATTCCAGCAACTGCGGCAACCGCTGCACGGTGCCGTCGTCGTTGACGATCTCGGCGAGCAAGCCCACCGGCGGCAACGCCGCCAATGCCGCGAGATCGACGGCCGCTTCGGTGTGCCCCGATCGAACCAACACGCCACCGGTGCGCGCCACCAGTGGAAATATGTGACCCGGGCGGACGAAATCCGATGGTCCTGAATTGCTGTTGGCAAGCGCCTGAATGGTGTTGGCCCGCTCTTCGCCCGAAATGCCCGTGGTCAAGCCGTGCCGATAATCCACCGACACCGTGAAGGCCGTCGACATCGGCGCATCGTTGCGCGCCACCATCGGATCGAGGTGCAGGCGCTTGGCCTGATCTTCGAGTAGCGGGGTACACAGAATGCCGCTGGTGTGGCGAATCATGAACGCCACCTTTTCAGGCGTTGCCTTGCTCGCCGCCATGATCAGATCGCCTTCGTTCTCACGGTCGTCGTCGTCGACCACGATCACGATTTCGCCTCGCGCGACCGCATCGATCACTTCTTCGATTGGATCAAACTCGGCGGTCATGCCGTGCTCCGCGGAAAAGGGCGCAAGGTTACCACGCGGCGGCGCCCATTCACGATCACGACGCACGCCTACCCCACTCAGATTGCGCCTTCGGCTCGCAACGCCGCAACGCGCGCCCCATCCATCCCCAGCAGTTCCGCATACACCTTCGCGTTGTGCTCGCCGAGTGCAGGCCGTTCGACGGCTGCTGGGGGCTCTACACCCTCGAAACGCAGCGGCGTCGACGGCAACACCGTTGCGCCGAGCGCGGAGTCGTCGACGTGACGCAGCGCGCCGCGTGCGTGCATGTGACCGTCCTCCAGCACTTCGTTCAAGTTCTGCACCGGCGCGCAGATGACGTCGTGCGCTTGGCAAGCGGCGAATACTTCCGCCTTGGTCAGCTGCGACGTCCAAGTCTCGATCACGGCATCCGTCTCGGCCATGAACCGCGCGCGGCTCGCCATGTCACCGAACTTGGGATCGTCCTTCAGCTCCGGCCGGCCCATTGCGTCGGTGAGGTTGCGCCAATGCCCCTCGCGAATGCAGATGATTGCAACGTGTCCGTCGGACGTGCGATAGACGTTGTAAGGCGCCAATGACAACGCGAAGTGACGATTACCGGTGCGTGCGGGATGTGCGCCGAGGAAATACATGGCGCCGATCGCAGTCGCGAGCGTCGGGAAGGTGGCGTCCTGCATGGCGACATCGATGGTCGCACCTACGCCGGTCCGTTCGCGCGCGTAAAGCGCAGTCGTGATCGCGCCATAGAGGTGAACGCCACCGAGGAAATCGCACAGTGCCGGGCCAGCTTTGAGCGGCGGCCCGTCACCGTCGCCAGTGATGGCCATGATGCCGGTCATGGCCTGCACGGTGATGTCCATCGCGAGGTAGTCGCGATGCGGGCCACTCGCGCCGAATCCCGTCCCCGCAGCATAGACGAGCCGCGGATTGATCTTGCGCAACGCGTGCGACCCGACGCCGTGGCGCGCCATGGTCCCAGGTGAGAAATTTTCCACCAGCACGTCGACCTTGGTGGCGAGTTCACGCAACAAATCGCAGCCGTCCGCGGACTTGAGGTTGAGTGTGATGCCCTCTTTGTTCGCGTTGAGCATCGCGAACGGATAGGTCGCGGAACTCGTCTCAGCGCGACCGCGCAATCCTTCGCCCATGGGCGATTCGACCTTGATGACACGCGCGCCGGCCATCGCCAGCAGATAGCCGCAGTATGGGCCGTTGTAGATCTGCCCGAAGTCGAGCACGGTGATGCCGGCCAGCGGCTGTGCGGTCATTGCGGCGCGCCTAGAATTCGCTGGTATGCGAGGCGGATTGCCCCGCGCGCACGGTCGTGCATGTACGCACCGGTCTCGATTTGATGAGTGCGCGACAACGTGGCGATGAGCACGGGCCTCGGATTGCCGGCACGACGCGCTTCCATCGTCACGCGGGCAACAAATCGACGGGGACGCTCGACGCCGCCGACGCTATCCATCGGGTCCTCGTCCGGTGGTTCGATGTCCAGATCGACGGCATCGAACTGCAACCGAAACTCGACGTCCGCTTCCGATGCCACCTCCGTTGCGCCGTGCTGTGCAAGCAAGCCCGCCAGCTCGTCATGGAAGTAAGGAACCAAGAAGCCCGGCATGTCGTCGATGACGATGGAATACGTGGCGAACGGCAATGGCGACTCGCCCTCTACGATCTCGGAGACGACGCCCGATTCCAAGGTCGCGCATCCCGACAACACGCCCGCCAGTAACAAAACGCCCGCTCGCACGTCTGGCGCATCCTTGAGTCTGGAAGACGGCGCAGTGTAACCGAAGCCACCCGCACAGACTTGATTTGCGGCACGGCTCGCGGTGTTTAATGGGCCATGCGACTCGCCGAAACCTTGCTGCACGCACTGCACGACCGTGGCGCGGGAGAAATCTTCGGCATCCCCGGGGACTTTGCCCTGCCGTTCTTCGAAGTGATCGATTCCAGCGCCGTGCTGCCCTACTACACGCTCTCCCACGAACCGGGCGTCGGATTTGCTGCCGATGCCGCCGCACGCTTTCGCTCTGGGCTCGGTGTTGCCGTGGTGACCTATGGCGCGGGCGCACTCAACATGGTGAATCCGATCGCTTGCGCCTATTCCGAGAAGTCACCCGTGGTGGTGATTTCCGGTGCGCCCGGCGCCGGTGAGTCGAAGCAAGGCTACCTGCTGCATCACCAAGCGAAGACCCTGGACTCGCAGCTCGCGATCTTCCAAGAGATCACCTGCGATCAAGCCGTGCTCGACGATCCCGAACGGGCGCCAGGCATGATCGATCGCGTGCTGGGCAATTGCCTCGAACGTTCCCGTCCGGTGTACATCGAATTGCCCCGCGACCTGGTGCACGCGCCGAGCGAGCCCGTCCGCATTGCCGCCCGCCCGCCAGCAGACGCCGAAGCGGTGGCCGCCTGCGCCGAGGAAGTGCTCGAACATCTGGCGGCGGCCCATAAACCCGTGGTGCTAGCCGGCGTCGAGATCCGCCGCTATGGGCTCGAGCACAAGCTCGCGACGCTGGGCCGGCGCCTCGACATTCCGATCGCAACGAGCTTCATGGGGCGTGGACTATTGGCCGGGCTCGATTGCCCATTGATCGGCACGTATCTCGGCCTCGCCGGCGATCCGGTCGTATCCGCGCAGGTCGAGGATGCGGATACGTTACTGCTGCTCGGTGTAATCGTCAGCGACACCAATTTTGCAGTCTCGTCGCGTCAGATCGACTTGCGCCGCGCCATCGACGCGAGCGATGGCCAAGTACGCATCGCACACCACGTCTATCCGCGCATCCCCTTGTCGGAACTGTTAGATGCGCTGATTGCACGCACAGAGCCGCGCGGTGGCAAATCGCCACGGCGATTGGTGACATCGAGCCCACTAGGGCCCCTGGTCGCCGATCACGCGCCGATCGCGCCCGACGACATTGCGCGAGCAGTTAACGACTTGTTCGAACGCCATGCACCAATGCCGATGGCTGCCGACATGGGCGATTGCCTATTCACGGCCATGGAGATGGAAAACACGGCACTCGTCGCGCCCGGGTACTACGCCACGATGGGCTTCGGCGTGCCGGCAGGGCTCGGTTTGCAGGCGGCGTCGGGCGAACGGCCGCTCATCCTCGTCGGCGATGGCGCGTTCCAGATGACCGGTTGGGAGCTCGGTAACTGCCAGCGCTACGGCTGGGACCCGATCGTGCTGGTGTTCAACAACGCGAGTTGGGAGATGCTCGCCACCTTTCAGCCGCAGACACCCTACAACCGGCTCGACAATTGGCCGTTCCACGAACTCGCCAAGCATTTGGGCGGCGACGGCATGCGCGTCAGCACGCGCGCCGAACTCGCCAGCGCAATCGATCGCGCCGCGGCCACCCGCGGCCGTTTCCAACTGATCGACATCCAACTGCCGCGCGGCAAGATCTCACAGAGCCTGGAACGCTTCGTCGGTGCGCACCGGCGCCTGTCCGGCATCTAGCCGAATCTGGCCTCGGAGGCGAACTTTGCCTCGGAGGTGAAGTTTGCCTCGGAGGTGAACTTTGCTATTGATACGCAGGCAGCTGCGTAGCTTCCTCGCGACACACACGAAAGCGACTCAGTCGATCAGCCGCTCGCCGCGTGCGAACAGCACGTAGAACACGATCCCGAACACGTACACGCCGGCCGCCACTTGGAACACCAGCGGCCACGAACCGGTCGCTGCCAGGATCAAGCCACTCACGTAGACACCGATCACACCCGGCACGGTACCGGCCGTGTTCGACAGCCCCATCAGCACACCTGCGTGCTTCGGCGCGATGTCCAAATGGTTGACGGCGAAGCCACCCAACGCACAGGCCCCGATCGCGGAACCGAGCGTCATGAGCGCGATCGCGGCCGGCGCCGATTCCACGTAGCCGACGACGGCAAGCACGATCGCGCTGCCGCCAAAGCCGATGGTCTGCATCCACTTCCGCGTTCGCGTCACACTGACACCGGCGGCAAGCACGCGATCGGTGATCCAACCGGCGACGTTCAAGAACAGGAAGGAGGCAAGCGAAGGAATCATCGTGAACAACCCGACCGCCGCGAAGTCGACGCCCAAGCCTTCCGTGACATAAGTCGGTAGCCACGACAACAACACGTAGCCGCCCCAATTGTTGCAGAAGTGGCAGACGACGATTGCCCACACCGCTGGGGTACGCAGGATCACGCCCCAAGGCGGCCGCTCCGGCTGCGCGGTAACGGCCGCCTCGCGGCGAATGAGCTCGCGTTCGGCGGCGTCGAGACCCGCATCGTGGTCGGGAGACGCCGACACCAGCCGTTGCCACGCCACGAACCAGAACACTCCGACCGCACCGAACAAGTAAAACGCCCACGGCCAACCAAGCCAGATCACGATCCAAGGTGTCACGAGGAGCGCGAATACGGTGCCAAGGGGAATGGCGCTGTTCGACAAGCCAATCGCGCGGGCCCGTTCTCTCGCGGGCATCCACCGCGCATACAGACTGTACATCGACGGAAACGTGACACCCTCGCCGATGCCCATGCCGACCCGCGCCACGAGCAGCGCGGCCAGGCCGCCGAATGCCGCGAACGGGGTGACGAACGTGAATGCCGACCACAGCAACACCCCCGCCCCGAGTACCACCTTGCCGCCGAAGCGGTCGGCGAGGCGGCCCCCCAGAACTTGCGTGATCATGTAGCCGAAGAAGAACGACGACAGCACGAGACCTTGCGTCTCGCGATCCCAGCCGAGATCGGCGGCCATCGGAATGATGGCGACCGAAATATTCACCCGGTCCATGTAACAGATGAACACGCTCGCGAAGCACAGCCCAACGAGCGTGTAACGGCGTGGCCAACGCTTCTGTACAGACGCTGACTGCGCCTCCGTCACTCCTCGGTCAGCGCCGCAATCACTTGGTCGACGACCGCATCCGCCTTGGCACGCATCTCGTCGTCAGTGGCGTCCTGAATCGGATGCTCGACTAGCACGAAGCGCGCCGCCTCGAGGCCCAACGCCTTCGCCTGAGTCAAGGCGGCCTCCTCGAATTCAGACGACGCCACGGACACCGCAGGAATGCCCTGAATCTCGAACCATACCGTGTCATGCAAACTGCACGTGGTACAGGAGCCTCAGTCGGCGAGCGCCTCGACGACCACGTCGGCGGCGTCACGAATCTCGTGGCGCAGCGAATCCGGTGCCGGCTTGGTGAAGGTGGGTTTGGCGTAGCGCTTCACCTCGATGCCCGGTGCGCGCAGTTTGAGTTGCGCCTCGAGCTGGTCGAGCAACACGTTGCCGCGCGGCTTGGAAATGTCCAGCAGGGCGACCGTGCCGGCGAGCGAAGACGCACGCGCGGCGAGTTGCCGCTTGACGGGCACGCGCTCGTCGGTGGGATCCAAAATGGTCGTCATGTCATGCCTCCTCGATCTTGCGTGAGACGGGTTGCGAGCCCATCGCCCCGCCAACCCAACCGTGAAAAAGACCCGAGAACTTGCCGGCATCGGCACCGGCCACCACGATGTGAATCATATCCTCGGAGAGGAATTTCGGTACGCGGCGATCGAGTGCGTCGGCGGCCATCGACGCCGCGCGCGATGCATCGAACCCCTCACCCGTTGTTGCGTCGGCCACGCGCTGCCGCATCGGCACGGCCGTGACCTCTTGGATCCGTTTGCGCAAGTCAGACTTCGAGTAGTTTCCCGTCGCGAGCGTATCGACATGTTCGGGACACACGACCAGCACGCAGTCCATGGTCAGGCTGCGCGGATGATGGATGTCTTGCATGACGAGCCCGAAGCTGCCTGCGAGTTGCTCGGCGGTACGCGACTTCTGGTCGACGATGAGTTGCGGGCCGCTCGTGGCCGGGAACAACGTCACCACCGAATCGCCTTCGTCGTAGCCGCGTTCGACATGCAGCGGCATCCAGTTGCTGCGTTCCTCCCACTCCGCGAAGCACATCGTGAACTTCATGGGATTCGACAGCGTCGACCGTTCCGTGCCGCCCGGCCTGGCGCCGCCAACGTTTCGCAGCACCAAGCGAAGCGCGCGACCAATGGTGGCATTGGCGCGATTGCCCTGCCCCAGCGCGCCGATGCCCATGTTCATGCCGAGCCGATGCCGTATAGGGCCATTGACGATCATGAGTGGGCTCGCACCCATGGTCGTTGCCATCACGCCATGCACGTTGAACTCGTCGGTGCAGGCAGCTTCCAGCGCGGCAATGATCACAGGCAGGTACTCAGGCTTGCATCCTGCGAGCACGGCATTGATGGCGACCTTCTCGACCGTCGCCTCCGCCATGTTGGGCGGTACCACGGCCACCACGTCCTGCGGATCGCGGTGTGTACCCGACAACATGCGCACGACCCGCTCGGGCGTAGGCGGCAACACCGGCAGACCGTCGGTGAAGCCTTGATCGAACATGAATTCGAATTCGTCATCGGCAGGCGCGATTTCGATGCGTCGCGCTCGCAATGGGCTGTTCTCGGCCTCGGCACGCAGCCGGTCCGCGATGGCAGGATCCGCCGATCGTGAGCCACAACCCGGGCGCCACTCCGGCAATCCGTCCCAGCTGATGTCGGCGCCTTCGTGCTCTGCCTCATCGGCGAGCCGGGCTGCGAGCGACTGCCACGACTGCCGATCGAAACCGACGATGCGTTCGCGTTCGCGGCCCTCGCCGTCAGTGAGGATCAGAGTGGGTACGGTATCGATGTCGTAGGCAAACGACACCTTCAACGTCGAGTCGTCGAGAATCGGTACCGCGAGCCGATGGCGTTCGACCAGCGCGAGATTGCCCGCCGCTTCCTGACCGATCACGAAGAACTCGGTGGACTCTCCCACCGCCCTGAACAGCGCATCGACCAGCGGCATCACGAGATCGCACGTTGGGCAATCTTCCTTGACGAACGCGATCAACGCCGGCCGGTGCGACGGATAGCTACGATCCGCGCCATGTGTATCCTGCAACGAGAATGCCGGAAGTAGTGCCGTCATCATCCCTCCCATGGTGCGATGATCCCAGCCCCGGCGAATTAGTCAAACCCGGAGATTCCCCACTACTTGCGCTGGCTTGGCGCAATCCGCGGGAGCACTCGCCTAATTCACGCAACTGACGTTCGACCCCGAGTTCGCCCGACACGATCTGTGCGCCGCGCACAACACTTTCTCGCAACACTGTGGTCTGACCGCCATCAAGGGATACGTCAATCGTATGCAGCGTAACTCGAAAGTGCCTCGCTCATCGACGTTGTTCTGACTACGCGTCCGTAACGATCCGATCACCCGTACCGCCATGAACAATCCAACGCTCGACTTCTTCGACTATGCGGCAGCGATCGTCTCCGTTACCGCATTGTTCGCCTACGCAAACCATCGTTGGCTACGACTGCCGACCTCGCTTGGCGTAATGACCATCAGCATCGTCGCGGCGACGTCGATCCTCATACTCGACAGCCTCGGCGTACCTCTGCTGGCGGTCGCTTCGCGCTTCGTCGACGCCATCGATTTCGATCGTGCACTGATGCATGGCGCCCTGAGCCTATTGCTGTTCGCAGGCGCATTGCAGTTCGACTTCGATGACCTGGTTCGGCAGCGCTGGACGATTCTGTCCTTGTCGTCGATCGGCACGCTGCTCGCCGCAGCGTTGACGGGCCTCGGTTGCTGGGCGCTGCTCAACGCAGCGGGTATCGGCATCGACATCGTTCAGGCGATGCTGCTGGGCGCGATCATCGCACCGACCGACGCAGTCGCGGCCATCATGGCGCTCAGAAACTCGCGCTCCGACCCGGCGTTCGCCGCGACCGTATCGGGCGAATCGATGTTCAACGATCCAGCCGCACTGGTGCTCTTCTTGTTGTTGTATGAGGCCGAGTTCGTACCTGGGACATTCGCTGTCGGCGACGCCGTCGGCATCGTCGTATTCCAAGTTTGCGGCGGCATTCTCCTTGGCGCCATCCTCGGTCAGCTGGGGCGTCACGTGCGGCGGCACGTGCGCGACTCTCGCGTGCAAATTCTGGCGACTCTGGCAATCGTGATGGGCGGCTACGACTTGAGCACGTGGATCGACACCTCCGGTCCGCTCGCAATGGTCACCGCAGGCTTGCTGTTGAATCGCGACTTCAAGCGTGTCGAGTCGACATCGGCGGCACCGCCCCACGATCTCTCCCTGTTTTGGGAAGTCATGGACGAGATCCTGAACGCCTGTCTGTTCGCGCTGATCGGACTCGAACTCATCGCCCTACGGCCGGATCCGCGGCTGCTGATCTTGGCAATTGCGATGCTTCCAGTTTCACTGATTGCGCGCTACGCCAGCGTTCGCATGTGCCTCGAGCCGATGACCGCCGACGCGCATCGCCAAGCCGTCGCGCTGACCTGGGCCGGGATTCGCGGCGGTGTATCGGTCGCGCTCGCGCTCGGCCTGCCCGATAGCCCCTTACGCGAACAAATCGTCCACGTGGTCTACGTGTCCGTGCTGTTCTCCGTACTCGCCCAGGGCGTCACATTGAAGTGGGTGCTGCACAAGCTCGGCTACGTCGCGACATGAACATCGGCTCGGACTGGCGCCATCCATGGCCGCAACGTACAGTGGCCGCATGCGCGCACTGAAAGTCAACCCGTTTCTCGTCGTTACCGTCTTGTGTCTTGCGCTCGCGCAGCACGCAGGGTTGGCCCACGACCTGTCGCATGTCGACAAGCAGAGCGCCACGATTGGCCAACTCAAGAACACCGCCGACGGCTGCATCAAGTGCGCGAGCTTCGCCAAGATATCGGGTATCGCTGCGCACAGTACTCATGAAGACGCGCCGCTACGTTTCGCAACCGAGTCGACGCGCGCCATCGAAGTAGCAGAGGCGACGCGTCGGCACATCCACGGCTCCATTCGCGCACCGCCCGGTCGCTGCTGATTTTCGAACGGCCGCCACCCGCGGCTTCGTGTCACGCATTCGAACCGGAGGTTCCCATGAAACGCGTTTCGAGCGTCGCGCTCGCAACACTACTGCAACTACCGCTCGGCGTCGCCGCTGACGAGGCCGATGAGCTGCGCGC
>QJXZ01000194.1 GCA_003248125.1 Gammaproteobacteria bacterium
GCGTTGCATAGCCGTGGCCTTCGTACCCCGGCCGGGTCGCTACCGCACTCACTTCGGCATAACCCGGCAAGCGCATGCGCTCGCCGGCCATCGCGACCAACAGACCATCGGCGTGGATGCCGAGATAGGTGCCAAGGCGCCAGGTGTCTCGCTCGAACGGCCCTGGATCGGCGAGCTTGGCCAGCGCGTACATGTCGGCCGCCTGCGCCTCGCCCAGCACGTCGAACGTTTCCTCACCGGTGACTACACGACCGTCGTGCACCCACTGGCTGAGCGGCACACTGCCAAGCGGTTGCCAATCGGGCTCGGGAAACGTTCGTTCCGAGATGACGGCCACGATTTCACCCGCGGCAGTCATCGCGGCAAGCTCGGCAAATGCGGCATCGCTGTCTTCGACCAGCGCCGCAATGGGCGAAATGGTCGGCTGGTAGCGCACCGCCAACCGACTCACCCGCCCGAATTCGCGTTGGGGACCAAGCACGGCATGCCATGCCGGGTTGTCGAGAACGTGGCTCATGATCGTGAGTGTACGACGAGTTGACTTCGCCGCATCGCAACCGGCACGCTCCGTAGCCCCCACGCGGAGGCAAAAGCATGTCGAACCCGGCAACCACCGCAGCGGCTGACAACCGCAGCCCGCCACCACGCTGGTTGCTCAAGTTCTTTACCCGCGCGCACGTGCTGCTCAACCGCATCACGGGTGGCCGGCGCTTCAACGCGTTCGGCGGTGACGAAGTGTGTTTCGTGACGATGACCGGCGCGAAGAGCGGTCGCACGCGCACCATTCCATTGATGTATGTGCCGCACGGCGAGGGCGTGTTGCTGGTCGGATCGCAAGGGGGCGCGCCGAGACATCCGGTCTGGTATCACAACCTCGTAGCGCACCCCGACATCACCGTGCGTCACCGCCGCCAGGTCATGAAGCTGCGCGCGCGCCTGGCGCACGCCGAAGAGAAAGCTGCCCTGTGGCCGATCTGCGATGCGCACTACGCCCCGTACGCTCAGTACCGGCAGCGGACGACACGCGACATCCCGATCTTCGTCTGCGAGCCGCGTTGAATCAGCGCCGCCAATCGAGTCGAGCGGGACGAACTCCGCCGGTTGGACTGATCAGTTCTTCCAAGCGGTGCGGTAGTCGGCCTTCACGTCCTCTGGGGTGAGCGCGCGGCTCCACGCGGCGAATTCGAGCTGCATGCCGTCCGGGTCTCGAAAGTAGATCGAGCGGACGAAGGTGGTGGCATTCACTTCCGGGCTGGCGCCCGTTTCACTGTCGTCATGGTTGACGACCTCGGTCACCTCGATGCCCTTCTCGACCAGGCGCCGGCGATAACGCTCGATGTCTTCGCTGGTCACGTTGAACGCGACGTGGTGCATCATGCCGGGTGTGGCGGCCATCTTGGCGTGCATCTTTGCATCGACGCTCTGCGGACCCTTCGGAAACTCGAAGAACGCGATGGTGTCGCCGCCGCCGACGTCGAAGAAGTAATGTTTGCCGCGGCCGTTCGGGAAATCGATGGTCTTCACCAACGGCATGCCCAGCACGTCGCGATAGAACGCGATGGTGCGGTCCATGTCGGCGCAGGTCAGTGCCAAATGGTTGATGCCTCTGAAGTCGAATTCCGTGTTGTTAGCCATGCTCGCCTCCTTCAGTCGATCAGCACGCCGGGGTTGAGAATACCCCTCGGATCGAGCCGTGTCTTTACGGCCCTGAGCGCCGCCGCGAACAACTCCGGTCGCTGCTTGTCGTAGCCCGGCCGATGCATGCGACCCACGGCGTGGTGGTGAGTAATGGTGCCGCCTGCGGCGATCACGGCTTCCGACGCAGCGGCCTTGATCTCGCGCCACTGTTCCAATTCGGAGCCGAGCGCAGCATCACCGGAGAACGAATAGTACGGCGCCGGGCCATCGGTATAGACGTGCGTGAACCGGCACGACAGCATGGCCGAGTCGCCCAACACCTCCTTCAAAGCGCGACCGACGCGTTCTCTCACGACACGATCGAATTCGGGCCATTTGTCCCAAGTGATCGCCGTCTCGAAGGTATCCGACAACAGCCCCAGACCGTTCGTTAGCCCGGCATTCACACCGATGAAGGAATCGCGCCACGCACCAACCGCGCCACCCCGGCCAGTCACTTCACCGGACCCGTCGGAGATGCGAATTGCCGCGTCATCGATCTTGCCGCCGGCATCGCGGGCAATCGCCACCGCTTCGCGCACGAACGCGCCCTGCGGCACGTCGGACGATTCGAAGCCGATGATCAATATCGCTTGCGTGCCGTCGAGCCCGGCCGCACGGCCGGCTTCGGTCGGGTCGAGCAAGCGCAGATTGGCAGGCCAGAGCTTCGCTTGCACGACGCGCCGCGTGGCTTCGAAGGCCACCGGCCAAGCGTCGAACAGCACGCCTGCAGTCGCGCGAAACGTCGGCCGTTTCTGAATGCGCATCCACGCTTCGCTGATGATGCCGAGCGTGCCTTCGGAGCCGATCACGAGCCGATCGGGGCTGGGTCCTGCGCCGCTACCTGGCAGGCGCCGCGATTCCCACCATCCGGCCGGCGTCAGCATACGCACCGACTCGACGAAGTCGTCGATATGGGTGTGATTGGTCGCGTAGTGGCCACCCGAGCGCGTCGCGATCCAACCACCCAACGTCGACCAAGGGAAGCTTTGCGGGAAGTGCCGCAAGGTGAAGCCCAAGGGCCTTAGGTAATCCTCCAAGTCCGGGCCGAGCATGCCGGCCTGGATGCGCGCCGCGCGCGAGGTCTCGTCCACCTCGATCACCCGATTCAGGCCGTCCAGATCGATGGTGACCGCAGCGTCGGTCTGCGCGGGCACGTTCACGCCCCACACCACACTGGTACCGCCGCCATACGGGATGGCGACGTGCCCTTTGTCCTGGCACCACTCGAGCGTTGCTTCCAGCTCGTCTTCGGTGCGCGGGTGCGCCACCGCATCGGGCGGATTGTCGAAGCGACCGCGCATCGCGGCGAGCAACTCGAGTCCGTGGCCGCCGTAGGTATGCACGACCCGATCGAATTTGTCCGTGCTGATCCAATCCGAGAGCTTCGACGGCACTGCAACGCGGCTAGCGCGCAGCGCGATGTCGTCGATCTTCGGAATGGGCGGGGGCTTTATTTCGTGGCCCACTCGCTTCGAATACCGCGCCGCGAACTCGGCCCGTTGCGCCTCAGTGGGTTCGTCGGCCTCGAAGCCCCAGGTCCAAAAGCTTCGCTTTCTCGTGGTCATGCTCGCCTCCCTTTCGAAAGACAAGCATACCGCTGCCTATTGCAATTCGGGGAGATACACCACCAGCCCATCGTGCGCGTCGGTGACGCTCAGCTGACACGAGAGCCGACTGGTGTCCTTGAATTCCGACTTGGCGAATTCCAGCATTTCCAGCTCTTCGTCCTTGGGTGGCTGGAATGCGCCCACCCAATTCTCATCGACGTAGCAATGGCAGGTCGCACATGCGCAGGCGCCACCGCATTCGGCTTCGATGCCCTCGATGCCGTTCTTGAATGCGCCCTCCATCACCGTGTTCCCCGCTGGCACCTCTACCTCGTGCCGAGTGCCGTCGGCTTCCACGTACGTCACACGCGCCATCACCGTCCTTCAAGTCGACGAAGTGAGCAACTCTACCAGCTAATCGAACTATCGACGCCGGTGTCTGTTGCGCCCGCGAAGCGCGCTCGATTCGCATGCCCAGCGAGACATGGCACGTGCTACGGCCCTGCGCGACCGCTCGCCTCCCGCAGGCGATCGGCCTGTCGTGTGTCGAGATACTCGTCGATGCGAACGATGCGATCGCCCTGCACGGTGATGAAGATGCACGCCGGTATGACAATCTCCTCACCCGCTCGGGTTCGACAGCGCAGGTTGTGCCGCTGCATGACGCGGTCGCCCAACGCCAAGCGCTCGACCACCTCGTATCTGAGGCTATCGACAGCGCTGGTCAACCCGGCAAGCACAGCCAAATTGGTGCGCTTGGATTGCTCCGCATTCGAGAAGTTGTGCCAAACCGCCGCGTCGTCTGCGTATAGGGCTTCGACGCGGTCGACGCGCTTGGCTTCGATGGCATCGAACAATGCCGCCGCCACGTCGATCGGTTGCATTGATTTTCCTCTCTCGCGACCAGTGCGACATCAGATATCACGGATTGGTCGGTGAGGAAACCGGTGGCAAATCAACCGTCCTGGAAATTGAACCGCGCGAATGCACGCACCGGCACGGCGCGTTCGCCTTCGATGGTCGGCTCGAATCGCCAACGCTTCACGGCCGCGATTGCGGCGCTCTCGAACGCAGACTCCGAAGAATCGCGCACGATCGCATCGCGTACGTCGCCTCGTTCATCGACCGTGAACTCCACTTCCACCCAGCCTTCGAGGCCACGCGCAGCCGCGGTACGCGGATACGTCGGCGCGACCTGACGCAAGATGGTGAGGTCCTTCAGGGTGTAAATCCGATCGAATACGCCCGCCCGCGCATCGGCGATGCGCGCCAGGTATTGGACATCTGCATCGAGCGCATCTACCACGCCACCATCAACGCCAGCGAGCCGCGCCTGCGTCAGCATTTCAGCGGCGCCTTCAGCGGATCCCGCCGCGAGCTGCGATCGCACGCGCTCTACGAGCGCGTCACGCACCAGTTGCAGACCGCGCTGTGCCGCATCCGAACTCGGCTGCCGGCGAAGCACCGCATTGAATAGATCGTAGGCATTCGGTTTCGCCGGCGGCATCAGGCGGTCGTCTTGCAATGCTTCGGAAGCCGCCAGCAAGTCGGCCTGAACGGACTGGTCGTCCGCCATGCGCCTCATCTGTTTGTTGGATTGCTCCACCTCGGCGAGACCGGGCGCCTTCGGGTCCAGCGCCTTCACCTGCGAGACATAACGTTGCGCACGCGCCGAGTCACCGGCAAACGCGGCAGACTGCGCGCTCGCCACCAGCCGTTGCACGACCGACCGGAGACCCTGGCGAGCAAATTCGTTGGTCCGATCGAGACCAAGAATCTCTTTGTAGGTCTGCGCTGCGTTATCGTTGGCTGGCGTCACCAGTCTGCCAGCCGCGAATTGCTCGAGGGCCGTCGCAGACAACGACTCGATTCGCTCCAGGCGCGATGCTCGAGCGCGGATGTCTTTCGCCCGCACGTCGCTCTTGCGCACGTCCAGGATCATGTCCGCGTAAGCTCGCGCCGCGTCCCAGTCGTTACGGAAGATGGCGCCTTCGGCTTCGCTCTCGAGATAGCTCATGACGCGGTCTATGCCAGCCATCGCGGCGGCGTTGCCGGGCTCGGCCTTCAACATGGCCAGGTAGTAGCTGAGTGCGTTGTCGAATTCGGGTTCCACGATGCGGCCCGCGGCAAACGCGAGCTCCGCTTGCTCGAGCAACGATTGTCCCTCGATGGAGAGCTGCACACCGGCATCGGTTGCCACCACAGCGGCGACTTCCGGCATCGGCAGCTCCATCACGTCGCCGTCGCGCTTGAGTGCAACCCATGTCGCGAGCACTCCGACCACCACCACGAATGAGGCCGTTCCGAAGCTCGAAGCGATGCCAGATCGCGGCTGTGGCTGCACGTGCGTCTTGGTGTCGATGGCGCCGCTCCTTGCCATGGCTCACACCACTCCTTTGACCGTGAAGAACCGCGCACGCACACGTCGCACGCGGTCCAGCACTTGCCGAATCACGCCATCCGATTCGTGACCCTGGGAGGCAACCGCATGCCGCTTGGCAAGCGAGGGGTCCGCGCGCAACTCTCGGTGGCGAGCAACCGCGGATTCGACCGATAGCCGGCATTGCCCGGCATGGAGCGGCTTCAACAGGAACCGAAAGATCTGCCCGTAGTTGATGAGATCGATCAGCATTTGGGCGTCGCTGCGATCGCTCGCTACGATCGCCACTAGGTCCGGTACATGGCGCTTCAGTGCTGTGGTGAGTTCCCCGATCTCGTTGCGGTCGCCGGCCATGTCGGTGACGAGCACGCCGATCGGATTCGACTCGAGGGCTGCGATCGCCTCAGCGCGGGTCGCTGCCACGTGCACACGATGGCTGCCGTCCAGCGCCTGCTCCAGCGTTTGGCTCAAAGTGCGATCGGCCGACAGCGCCAACAGGTCGACATCACGAATTTCGTCGTCGACCGGTGGTTTGGGCTTGGGTATCTGCGTGGCCGGCTCTTGCGACAAGTTGAGCTTGGGCTCCGGCATCGGCGTCTGCGGCACCTGTGCGCTCGGCCCATCGTGCTCGTCGCTCGGGTCGCGCTCCGCAACCGGCGTTCGTGCAGCCGCCGCGCCGTTCGAGTGTGCCGCGCGCGTAGGCTGTCCTACAGGCGCATAGGTCGCACTCGAAGCACGCTCGACCGGCAGTAACTCGATCAGCTCGTATGTGTCCTCCTCCTGTCCGCGATCCGCATCCAGTCCGGTGGTGGTTACAGCGAGCGGCCGCTCGATGTCCGCGGTCTCAGGGGCCGCGACATGGCTCGAAGCACCGGCGTGGCGTTCGCGCGACTGTTGCGCCGCTTCGGTGGCAAGTGCCACGGCCGCCTTCAGCTCGTCACTCGGACACGGCTTGGTCAGATACCGGAACACCTCGCCTTCGTTGATCGAATCTTCGATCGCTTTCAGATCGGCGTAGCCGGTGAGCAAAATACGCATCGACGCCGGCGCCAATTCCTTGACTTGTTTCAGAACCTCCACACCGGTCATGCCGGGCATGCGCTGATCGGAGACGATGACGTCTACCTCATGATCACCGAGCAACGACAGCGCTTCCGGACCCGAATTGGCGAGCAACACGTCGTAGTCGCGACGAAACATCGCCCGCATCGACGTCAGTACCCGCCGTTCGTCGTCGACGAACAGCACCGTGCCGCGCTTGGCTTCAGGTCGAACTTCCATGCTCAGGCTGCCTCCACCTGTAGGCGCTCGATCGGCAATGCGACGACGATCTCCGTGCCCTTGCCAACCACCGA
>QJXZ01000147.1 GCA_003248125.1 Gammaproteobacteria bacterium
AGCAGCGAGACGAGGCAAACGACAATGGACGTAGCAATCATCGGCATCGGCATTCACCCGTTCGGCCGCACGGACGGCGTATCGGGTCTCGAGCAGGGGGTGCATGCCGCGCGCAAGGCACTGGAAGACGCGGGTCTCGAGTGGTCCGACATGAATTTCGCATACGGCGGTAGCGCCGCCGCCGGCGCTGCCGATTCCATGGTCTCGAAGCTGGGCCTCACGGGGCTGCAATTCATCAACGTCGCGAATGGCTGTGCGACCGGCGGCAGCGCATTGCAATCGGCCTACATGGCAATCAAGTCGGGCATGTTCGATATAGGCATGGCGGTTGGCTTCGACAAGCACCCGCGCGGCGCATTTACCGTCAATCCGGAGGGTAGTGGACTCGGCAAGTGGTACGGCGACATCGGCCTCGCGCTCACACCGCAGTTCTTCGGCATGAAGATCCAGCGCTATATGCACGACTTCGGCATCACCGAGGACGCGCTCGTGCGCGTCGCCGTGAAGAACTCCAAAAATGGTGCTCTCAATCCGAACGCTTGGCGGCGCAAGCCACTCAGCTACGAAGAGGTGGCGACCTCGCGCATGGTTTGCCATCCGCTGCGTCAGTACATGTTCTGTTCGCCGGCGGAGGGTGGCTGCGCCATGATTCTGTGCCGCGCCGACAAAGCCAAGCAGTACTCGAAAAAACCTGTCTACTTGAAAGCCGTGTCGGTGAAGACCCGGCCGTTCGGGTCGTTCGAAGTGTTCAGCCAATCGCAGGCGCTCGATCGCACGGAGACGCCGCCCACGGTGCTCGCCTCGAAGGCCGCCTTCGAGATGGCTGGCATCGGTCCAGACGACATCGACGTCGCGCAATTGCAGGACACCGAGTCCGGCGCCGAGATCATGCACATGGCCGAGAACGGTTTCTGCAAGGACGGCGACCAGGAGCAGTGGCTCAAAGAAGGACGTACAGAAATCGACGGCGCGCTGCCGGTCAACACCGATGGCGGTTGTCTTGCCAATGGCGAACCGATCGGTGCATCTGGGCTCAGGCAAGTGCACGAGATCTGTGTCCAGCTGCGCGGTGAAGGCGGCAAACGGCAAGTTCCGCGCGATGTGAAGACCGGCTACACCCACGTGTACGGCGCCCCAGGACTTTCCGGAGTAACGATCCTCGCGCGTTGACGCGATGCGCAGTTTCACGCTTGCGACACCGCACGGCTCGATCGCGTGCATCGATTCGAAGGGCACCGGTCCGGCTCTTCTATTCATCCACGGCAACTCGGCTTGCAAAGAAGTGTTCTCGCGGCAGTTCGACAGTGCGTTGGCGCATCGCTGCCGTCTGGTCGCGTTCGACCTTCCGGGCCACGGCGCATCGAGTGACGCGCCGGAACCGCGAATGAGTTACTGCTTCGCTGGCTATGCCGACGTTGCCGAACGGCTGACCGCGCATCTCGCGCTCGAACGAGTCGTCGTGGTCGGTTGGTCGCTCGGCGGTCACATCGCCATCGAGCTCGTTCGACGCGGCGCCGCATTGGCCGGCATCGTCCTGACCGGTACGCCACCGGTGGGTCCAGCGGACGTCGAGCATGGCTTTCTACCTCATCCGCACATGGCGCTCACGGGCCAAGCAAAGTTCAGCGAAGCGGATGTCGCCGCGTACGCGGCGGAGACCGCTGGGACGGCCGAGCCATTCCTCGAAGCCGCCGTGCGCCGGACGGATGGTCGCGCACGTGAGATGATGGTGCGCGCCGCGATGGCGGCCGATGCAGCGAACCAACGGACGATCGTCGAGTCGACGGACCTGCCGATCGCCGTGATTACCGGCGCCAACGAACCGTTCGTGAACAACGACTACCTCGATACCGTCGCCTGGCGCAATTTGTGGCGGGGCCGCGTGCACCGTGTCGCCGACACCGGGCACGCGCCGTTTCGTGAAGCACCGACCGTCTTCAACGCGCTGCTAGAGGCCTTCGTCAGCGACGTGACTCAGCGCAACGTCACCTGAGCCGACGTTGCGTGAGCCGACATCACTCGAGCCGAGGTCACCTGAGCAAGGCGCGGGCCTAAACCACCACCTCGCATCCCAACGCAACAGTGAGTCGCAATTTCCCGCCGCTCGCGGCAGCATGGGCAGAGCGTCATCCAAGGACAACGACCATGGGTAAATTGCAGTTATTCGCAATCACTGTCAGCCTGACGGCCTTGCTTGGCATGGCCGGCGCGGCGGCTGCCGCTGAGCCGGGCAAAGGCGACGGCGCCAAGGGCAAGGCCAGAGAGACGACCGAACGCATACGCGCAACCGAAGAGCGCAGCGTCCGAACAATGGAAGAGCATTCCGAGCGAGTGCGAGACGAGAGTCGCGAAGGGGCACCGGAAGATGCGGGCGCCCAGCGCTCTGAAACCGCGCAGGCCATGCAGGAGCGCAAGACCGAGCGCAAGGAAATTCAGACCGAATACCAAGAAGCCCGCAAGGCAGGCGACGCCGAGGCGGCGAAGAAGAAACCCTGGTGGAAGTTCTGGGAGTCGAATTCCGAGTAGCAAGGGCTTCTGCTTGCCGGCGGGCACCGCGACGTACGGCAACCACGCTTGTTAGACTTCCGCGATGGAGGAAGGCGTCGACAAACGAGCGCTGCTCGACTCGCTGAAGATCGATCGCACCGAGGCGCCGACCGCGAGCCGTCGACCGCTGCGATGGTTTTTGCTGGTCGCCGTCGTCGGCGGTCTCGGCGTCGTCGCCACCGCCTACTTGCTGCCGAACGGCGCCGACACTCCGGTCGCAACGACACCGGCCGTCGCGGCCGCGTCTGCACCGGCTTCTGGCACGCCCACTGCGGCGGCGGCTGCAACGCGTCGCAATGGCAGCGTACTCGACGCCACGGGATATGTGGTTGCGCGCCGGCAGGCAACCGTGAGCGCGAAGGTCACAGGCAAAGTCACCGCCGTCTACATCGAAGAAGGCATGTACGTCGACGCGGAGCAGGTACTGGCAACGCTCGACGACTCGATACCGGCCGCCCAGCTTGCCCTTGCGAACTCACAACTCGAGGCGGCGAAAGCCAACTTGGCAGAAATCGACGTGCAGATCAGGCAGGCGAAACTCGATCTCGAACGGACACAGGGGCTAGCGGCGCGTAACCTTGCAAGCCAAGCCGATCTCGACCGCGACTCGCTCACCGTCGAGGCACTGCTCGCGCGGCTCGATCGCGCAAATCGAGACGTGGTGGTCGCAGACCGAGCGGTAGCGCTGCAACGTACACAACTCGATGACCTCGAGATTCGCGCCCCGTTCGCAGGCGTCGTCATCGCCAAAGCCGCCCAACCCGGCGAGATGATTTCGCCGATCTCGGCCGGTGGCGGATTCACACGCACGGGCATCTGCACCATCGTCGACATGGATTCACTCGAGGTAGAGGTGGACGTCAACGAGGCATACATCAATCGCGTGCGCGAGAAGCAACCCGTGAGCGTGGCTCTGAACGCCTATCCCAGTGAGCCGATCCGCGCCGAGGTGATCGCGATCATTCCGGCCGCCGACCGCACCAAAGCCACCGTCCGCGTCCGCATCGGGTTTCTCGAGCGCAACGACAAAGTGCTGCCCGACATGGGTGTCAAAGTGGCGTTCTTGGCCTCAGCCGAAGAAAACGAGGAATCAACATGACAGCGATCGTCAAGCTCGAAGGCGTCACACGTACCTACGTGCGCGGGAAGGAAGAGATCAAGGTGCTCGACGACATCGATCTCACCATCGAGCGCGGCGACTTCGTGGCACTCATGGGGCCGTCGGGCTCCGGCAAGACCACCCTGCTCAATCTCGTCGGCGGCATCGATCAACCGACGTCTGGCAGTGTCGAGGTCGTGGGTGAGCGACTCGATCGTTTATCGTCGAAGGCGTTGGCCAAGTGGCGTGCCGCGCACATCGGATTCGTGTTCCAGTTCTACAACCTGCTTCCGGTGCTGACGGCAGAGCGCAACGTCGAACTGCCGCTCCTACTCACCAAGCTCAAGCGCGCGCAACGCAAGGCGAATGCGCTCACGGCGCTCAAGATCGTCGGGCTCGAGGATCGCGCCAACCACAAGCCGGGTGAGCTCTCGGGTGGTCAACAGCAGCGCGTCGCCATCGCGCGCGCCATCGTTGCCGATCCTGATCTTCTGGTTTGCGACGAGCCGACAGGCGATCTCGATCGCAGCACCGCGGACGAAATTCTCGATCTCTTGGAACTGCTCAATCGCGAGCACGGCAAGACCATCATCATGGTTACGCACGACCCGAAAGCCGCCTCGCATGCGCGCCACACGCTGCAGCTCGACAAGGGTGGATTGGTGGCTGCGGCGCCCGCGTGAGTCGACTATCACTCGTTTGGTCGAGCTTGTTTCGGCGCAAGATCCGGACACTACTGACGCTGCTGTCGGTCGTAGTCGCGTTCTTGCTCTTTGGATTGCTACGCAGTGTTGCAGATGCGTTCACCGTCGGGGTCGACATCGCGGGTGTCGATCGACTCGTGGTGTCGCCGAAGTACTCGATCATCGATCCGCTGCCGATCGCACACTTGAATCAGATCGCCGCCGTGTCGGGCGTCACCGCGGTGACCCAGGCCGGCTGGTTCGGTGGTATCTATCAGGATCGCAGCAAATTCTTCCCGAAGTATCCGGTCGACCCGCGCGGCTATTTCGAGCTGTATCCGGAGTATCGGATAGATCCCGCGCAACTCGACGCATTCGCGGCAACGCGCATTGGCGCGGTCGCACCGAAGCAGCTGGCCGAGGAGTTCGGCTGGCAGATCGGCGACCGCATCCCGATCGAAGCCGACATCTGGCCGAAGCGGGGCGGCGATCGCAACTGGGAGTTCGAACTGGTCGGTGTGTACGATGCTCCGACGTTGGAAGTGCAGCCGGTCGAGTTCTTGTTCCAATACGACTACTTCGACGAGGCTCGGCAGTATGGCACCGGCGGTGTGGGCTGGTTCATCGTTCGCGTTGACGATCCAGCGCACTCGGCAGAAGTCGCGAGGACAATCGATGCACTGTTCGAGAATTCACCGAATGCCACGCGGACTGCGACCGAAGCCGAGTTCGCGATGCAGTTTGCGAACCAGGTCGGTGACATCGGTCTGATGATGACCGGCATCCTCGGTGCCGTGTTCTTCACGATTCTCTTGCTCACGGCCAACACGATGGCGCAGGCGCTCCGGGAGCGCATACCGGAACTGGCCGTCATGAAGACACTCGGCTTCACCGATGTCGGCGTCGCTACACTCGTGCTCGGCGAGGCCATGTTGCTCTGCCTACTCGGCGGCATGTTCGGGCTTTGCATCGCAGTCGCGCTCGAGCATCAGATTGCAATCGCGATCAAGGGCATCCTCCCGACGTTCTCGATCTCTGCAGGTACGCTCATCATGGGTGCGTTGCTGGCGGCAGGGCTCGGCATCGCCGTTGGTCTGGTACCGGCATTGCGCGCGCGACGGCTCGCGATCGTCGATGCGCTGCGAGGACACTGACCGTGTGGAGGCAGATAATCGAGATCACGGTGATGAACCTGCGCAACTTGCCGGCACGAATCGGTGCGTCGTCGGTCATCGTGGTCGGTATTGCCGGTGTGGTCGGCGTGCTCGTGGCACTGATCTCCATGGCCATAGGTTTTCGCGCCGCACTCGAGAACACTGGCGCACCGGATCGCGCCATCGTGCTGCGCGGCGGCTCGGGCGGTGAGCTCGCCAGCGGCATCGGCATAACCGATGTCGCGATCGTCGAGACCATGGAAGGAATCGTTGTCTCGAGCCCGGAGTTCTTCGCCATCGCCGACGTGCCGAAGCGTAGCTCGGCGACGCCCGCCAACCTGGTCGTTCGCGGCGTGACGGCGAGTGCCTTCGAGCTGCGCCCGGAGCTACGCATCGTAGCCGGGCGAGGCTTCGAGCCCGGCCGACGGGAGCTGATCGCCGGTGTCGGCGCGATTGCCGAGTTCGCCGGCATCGACCTGGACGCCGACGTCGCATTCCGCGACTCCAGCTGGCGGATTGTCGGTGTGTTCGAGTCGCGCGGCGACGCCAACGAATCCGAAGTGTGGGCCGACCTGCCGGTTGCCCAAGACGCCTTCCGGCGCAGCGGTGCGGTGAGCTCCATGCGCGTCAAGCTCGACTCACCTGCGCGCGCAGCCGAACTCACCAGGCGCATCGACGAGGATCCGCGTCTCGATTTGGCGCTGACGCCGGAGGTCGACTACTACAGCGCACAGGCCGCGGGGCTGTCCGCATTGATCACGGGATTCGGCAACGTGGTTGCCACCATCATGGCGGTCGGTGCGGTATTCGCGGCGCTCAATACGATGTATGCGGCGGTTTCCAGCCGCACCATCGAGATCGCCACGCTCCGCGCCATCGGGTTTTCCGGTACGCCGGTGGTGATCTCGGTGATGATCGAGGCGCTGTTGCTCGCGGTGCTCGGCGGCGTGCTTGGCGCCGCCATCGCTTATGGGGCGTTCAACGGCAACACCATTTCGACCCTCGGCGACGGCTTCAGCCAAGTCGCCTTCGACTTCGCCGTGACGCCTTCGCTGATCGCCACCGGTATCGCATGGGCTGTGGCCCTCGGCGCGGTCGGTGGCCTTTTCCCCGCAGTGCGGGCCGCGCGGCTACCGATTACGACCGCGTTGCGTGGTGAGTAGCGGCAGCCAATAAGAAAAGGGCCGGCGTATAGCCGGCCCCCCGTTGCCCATAAAGGCGACAAGTACTAGTTGACGCCCTCACGAGCGAAACGGCTAGACATGGATCACCTCCTTTTTTCTCCGCCCAAGATGCGGCCGACTATAGACCGGCGAGCGCACCGCCATCAATAGGCAATCGGCGCTCGGCTACGAGCCGAACCGATAACGGATCTTCGCCACGAACACGTTCGCGAGCGGCGCATCGTAGGCATCCTCGAAGATGTCGCTGAAATCCCGGTCGCCGAGGGCAGCGCCTTGATCGGCGAGACGCGTGTAAACCAGGAAGACGTCGGACAAGGGTGCGATTTCCCACCGATATCGAATTTGTAGGCTCATCTGCGACAGCGAGAAATCGTCGGCCGGTCCGGGTGGCTTGGCAGTCGGAATGAGATCGCCCGGCCGGCTCGGAACCAGGTAAAAGCCCTTCTCTTCGGCCTTGATGCCCACCCATTGCAGCGACGCACGCAACTGTTGACGCGCGCTGATGAAATATTCGATCGAGACTTTCGGCTGCCACTGCTCGGCGTCGAAGGTCGTGAAATTGGCGTCTTCCTGGTGCAGCAACCAACCGTGCCGATCCCAATACTTCACCTCGAGCGAAGCGTTGAACCGATCGCTCGGCCGCCAGCCGATATACCCTTCGATCGTGTAGGAGTTGCCGCCCTTCTGTTCACCATTGACGCCGGCGCCCATGCCCAGTACCAGCGGTTGAGTGCCATCGGACTCGTAATAGAACCCAGCCTCCGTGACGCCTTCGATTCGGAACGTTCCGTTGCCGAAACTGTTGAGATCGTCGTACGACTCCGGGAAGTAGGCGGCATCGAGGTGCAGCGTCGAAAGGTTGTGGAACGTCAATTGATCGGCGAGCAGTAACCCGCCGCGCGTGAAGTATCCCTCGCCGTTCTTCTGATAGAAGCCGCGAACATCCAGCGTATTGTCGCGCGCCCAGGACAAGTCCGATCGAGTGTATTGAACGGAGCTGCGGATTTGTCGTTCGTTGTTACGCGCCAGGTAGCCCAGGTCGTTGATGTCGATGTTGCTGTCGAACACCTCGATGCCGACGCGCTGCACCAGCCCCTGGCGGTAGGTGTATTCGAAATCAACGAAGCCGCCGTAGCCACGATCGACACCCTCGATGTCGGAAGTGAACGCCTGACCATCCATCTTCAGACTGCCGGCCGGGGTCAGATAGTGCCAGTCGACGCCGTGCGCATAGGCGTCGCGGTCATAGTGCATGGCCGCGGTAGACAAGAAACCCAGCGCCCGATATGCACCACCGGGGCTGTCCTCGTAGAGCACGCGTGCGATGCCGTAGTCACTGCCTTCCTGCTTGAGGTTGATGTCTGCGCCGTTTTGTATCGCATCGAAATTGACGCCGTCTTCGAACGCCCCCAATACACCGTATCGTAGCCGCCCCCATTGACCGGTCGTCTTCACAGCGCCCATCAACTCGGAGAGTTGCTGCAACTCCCGATCTTCGACCGTCGTGCCCGGCGGCAAATCGGGTTCCTGCGGCTTACCGCCGATGCGACGCGTGTTGACCATCGTGTACGGTGGTCCTTGGCTGCCGACGTTGCCGCGTCGCCGCACTTCCGCGCGCGGTGTGGCAACGAAGATCTCCTGGCCCTCGAGAAAGAACAGGCGCTTCTCCGGAAAGAACGTTTCCGTGGCGGTGAGATTGACCACCACATCGTCGCTCTCGACGGTGCCGAAGTCGGGGTTCACCGTGGCCAAGAGCTGCGAATTGGTGGTCGGTCGCCAGAACAAATCGGCGCCGACGCGATACCGCGTGTCGTTCTCTATTTCGTCTTGTACCACCGATGCGAATGGATAGATGTTGTATTGCTGACGCGGCGCAACGTCCTCCATCTCGATCGGCTGCAGCGCCGATATGAATTTCGGCTGCGTGAACGGGAATGCCGGAAAACCCCAACGCTCGTTACGATGCGCGACGCGGCGCGACATGTAGATGCCCATGCGCCGCACCTTGCCCGTGCTTGGCATCGAGACCGTGCCCCACGGTACGAAGATCTCGGCTGACCATCCTTGTTCCGTCACGGCAGTCGCACCACGCCAAGGGCCATCCCAATCGTTGGCGTATTGCCGCTCGGGCAGCACGGTGCCATCGGAGTACGAGCCGCCGAGCGCGATGCCGAACCAGTAGCCATAGCGACCCTCACCCGAGGTATCGACGGTGAAGCTGAATTCATCGCGCGGCGTCATGAACCAATCACGCCCAGATAGCCGCGAGATGAGCGTATCCCTCGGCTGGATGAGTTCGGCACCGACGTACAGCCCGCGGTCCGTATAGAAGATCCGCACGCGCGTGGGATACGGCGGATCGTCAAGCGTATCGGGCTCGAGCACGTAGAACGTTTCGTGCGGCGTGATTCCGGCCCAGATCGGCTCGTCGAGCTTGCCGTCGATATCGATCTTCACGTCGTCGCCGGCGCGCGTCAGCACGATCGGTGCGGCCACACCGCCTTGGGCATGGACGAAGCCGACGCATGACCAGCTCAGCAACAAGCCGACCAAACCGGTCGAGATCGATCGGTGAAGTGTCAAAGGAGATGCGCCGCGGACTCGTGAACGCGAAGAATACAAGGGACCAGGGGTGGTTCGAAACACTATCATGCTGGGGTCGTGCCTGATCGAGTCACTGTCCATGCTCGTCATTCGCAATGCCCTCGTGTTCGATGGCAGCGGCACGCCCCCCGCCGCATTCGACGTCGGAATCGACGGCGATCGCATCAAATTGCCCATCGGCGGCCGAGCGACCGCAGAGATCGATGCCACCGGGCTCGCATTGGCACCCGGGTTCATCGACGTCCACACGCACGACGACTTCGCGGCGCTCCTGCACCCTGACATGGCGTTCAAGGTCCGCGGTGGCGTGACCACTTGCATTGTCGGCAATTGCGGCATGGGTGCTGCGCCGTTCGCCGAGGCTGCCGTACTCGCCCGTGCCTTCCACCCGCACGCGACCCTACCCGACTGGCACGGCTATGCGGGATACGTCGACTTGCTCGATCGCCATCCCCCAAGCGTCAACGTCGGCGTGCTGGTCGGCCACGGCACACTGCGAATGGCTGCCATGAAGCGGTCTCGGGCGGAACCGAGCGGGGCCGAGTTTGAGGTCATGAAGTCGGCGCTGAACGAGGGCCTCGAAGCCGGCGCGCTCGGCCTGTCTACTGGGCTCATCTACGAGCCAGGCCGGTACGCGCGCACCGACGAGATCGTCGAACTAGCGGCCCTGATGCGTGATACCGGCGCGCTCTACGCTACCCACATGCGAGACGAAGGCGTCCACCTCCTCGACTCGGTCGCCGAAGCGATCGACATCGGTGAACGCGCCGGCGTGCCGGTGCAGATCAGCCATCACAAAGCCTCGGGCCGAGACGCCTGGGGTTTGGTAACCGAGAGTCTCGCGGCCATCGAAGCCGCACAGCGCCGTGGCGTCGACGTGCATGCCGACCAATACCCCTACACCGCAGGCAGCACCATCCTGTCGGCCGTGGTCGGGGCACCGGGCCGCGATTTGCGCAATCTCGCCTATGACGACGTGGTGATCGCATCGACCCGCGACCACAAGGACTGGGAGGGCCAGTCGATCGCCGCGCTCGCCACCGTGCTCGGTCGACCCCCGCAAGAAGCGGCGCGCTACATTCTCGCGGCGGAGCCAGGCGCGACGGTGATCATGCACAGCATGAGCGAGGACGACGTGCGGACGGTGATGAGGCACCGGAGCACCATGATCGGCTCCGACGGCATTCCAACCTTGGAGGGCCGGCCGCATCCGCGACTCTACGGGACGTTTGCTCGCGTACTTGGCCACTATGCGCGCGATCTACAGTTGTTCACCATGGCCGAGGCGATCCACCGCATGACGGGGTTTCCGGCGCGGAAATTCGGCCTTGCCGACCGTGGCTCGATTCGCGACGGCGCGATCGCCGACCTCGTGCTATTCGATCCCGATACCATCCTCGACTGCGGCACGTTCGAGGAGCCGAATCGCTATCCGCAAGGAATCGCTCAGGTGTTCGTCAACGGTGTCCAAACCATCGCCGATGGCGCGCACACGCAAGCGCGCGCCGGTCGCGTGCTGCGGCGCGCTATGCGCTGATGGTCAGCGCACTGTGATGTTGATGCGCTCGGAGGCGACCGGCGGGTCGTGCGGTACGTGCAGGTGATTGCCGAGCACGAGCTGCAAGGTGTGCTGTCCTGGCGCTAGGGTCAGGGTCGTCTCGGTCTGCCCTTTACCGAAGTGCACGACCTGGTCGGTGGCCGGTAAGGGTAGATCCGGATCGGGAATCGCGTCCAAATCGATCAGCAAGTGATGATGACCGGTGTTCTCCATGTCCACACCGGCCGGCGCAACGCCCATGCCGCGCAAACCGAACTTCACCTCGACCGGGTTGTCGACCACGGCGCCGTCCGCCGGCGCAATGAAGTACACCGCCGCACCCGCCGGCGCAGGCGATCGAATACCTTCGGCGTAAACAAAACCCGCGCCGAGTAAGGCGGCTACCGTCAACCAGCGTGTCATGTCTCCTCCATCGGTTCGAGCCGGAACAGCGGCAGGGTGCGCCCTGCACGCAACCGGTAAGCATCATACCCGCGATAGAACGCCACGGCTTCGCGCCAAGCACGCTCGTAGTCGGCTCCTTCGAGCTCGCGAACCCGCATGCGTCGACGGGCACCCCCAATCAGGCAATCCACCGCGTGCATCGCGCGCAGGTTGGCACACCAAGCCGGCGAGCGCGCGAGGCCGGCATTCGATCCCACGACCAGCACGCCCGAAGGCAACGGCACATACAAGAGGGGTACCGGGCGGACGCGACCGGAACGCCGACCGACGGTCTCGAGTAACAGCACTGGTACCGGGAACGAGAGCCGCAATCGACCTCGCGACCACCGCATCAGCGGCCGATCGATCGCGGTCGCGATGCGCATTGCTGCCACCGCTACACGAGGTCCGGAAAACACGCGCGCCAGCGCGCGCCTCAATCTACTCGTCTGCAAACAGCTTGACCATCGGCTCCCCGCCTCGGGCAAGCGAGCCTCGGTTCATGCCCGGTGTATTCATCACCATCACTACACTGCCGGACGCTTCGATGGCGACCACCCCACCTTCGCCGCCGAGCATTGCAAGTCGTCCCTCGATCACGTCTTTCGCCGCGTCCGCCAACGACTTGCGGCCGAATTCCACCTCGGCGCAGATCGTCCGCGCCACCGCAAGGCGGATGAAATACTCACCTTGGCCGGTTGCCGACACCGCGCACGATGCATTGTCGGCATACGTTCCCGCACCGATGATGGGCGAATCACCGATGCGCCCGAAGCGCTTGTTCGTGAGCCCGCCAGTGGACGTCGCCGCAGCCAGATTACCCTTCGCATCGAGGGCAACTGCGCCGACGGTGCCGTATTTGTGGTCGATCGGATTGGCGAGCGCGGCGAGCGGCAACTCGGTTGATTTCGCACGCGCCCGCTCGAGCTGCTGCCAGCGCTCCTCGGTGCGAAAATACTCGGGTTCCACCATGCTCAGCCCGGCATGCGCCGCAAACTGCTCCGCACCGACGCCCGCCAACAAGACATGCGGCGATGTGTCGAGCACCGCGCGCGCCGCCAAAATCGGATTCTTGATACGCCTTACGCCGGCGACCGCCCCGGCACGAAGATCGTCACCGCGCATGATGGACGCATCGAGCTCATTGGTCCCGTCCGCCGTGAACACCGCGCCTCTGCCGGCATTGAAGTACGGCGAATCCTCCATCGTGACCACCGCGGCCTGCACCGCATCGATGGCTTCACCACCGCCATCGAGCACGGCGCCGGCTGTCAGTAGCGCGTGGGCGAGCGCCGCCCTCACCTGCACTTCGTGGGTCGGTGGTGCATCGCGCGTAATGCCGCCAGCGCCACCATGAATGGCCACTACCCAGTCACGTTCAGCGGCCACGGCGCTCGATGCTCCCAACAGCAACACCCACCATAGGACTACTTTCAAAGCTCGGCGTCCAAGCGATAGAAGCGCGCTGCCGTGTCGTGAAACAGCGCCGCTTTCTCGGCAGCGGAGAACGCTTTTGCGATCTTCTTGAACGAATTCCAGAGCACGGCATACGAGCAGCTTTGTTTGTCGACCGGGAAGTTGCTTTCGAACATGCAACGGCTCGGCCCGAAGCAGTCGATTGCATGCAGGTAGTAATCCCTAGTTGCGGCAACCAACTCATCTGAGGTGGCCGGTTTGTCGCGCTTGTGAAAACCGAAGCCGTTGATCGGCATGACCAATCCGCCGAGCTTCGCATGCACGTTCTCGCAGCGTGCCAGCGCGGCGATGTCGCTGCGCCACTTGTCGAATATTCGCTGACGATCGCCTTCGTAGGGGCCGATGCCGAGCGGACCACCGAAATGATCGAGCACGATCGGCACATCGGGAAAGGCGCGCGCTAGGTCGGTGAGTTCCTCGATCTGAGTGTGATACAGCCATGCATCGAACGACATGCGGCGCTCGCCGAGTGCTTTGAAGCCGGCACGGAAATCCTTTCTCGCCAGCAGCCGCTGCGGCGGATTGGTGTGCGAATTGCGTACTTCATCGCTTGCATCCCATCCGGCGGCGTGGCGAATACCGCGAAAGCGGCGAGACAAGCGGGCGTGCTCGTCGAGTACCTCGCCCACCGCCGCGCCGAGCGTCAGATCCGCGAACGATACGATGCCCGCGGCCACTCGCGTTTCGCCGTACCTTCCGCTTGCGCTCATCGCAGCCACGCCGTTTACGAACTCGGTTTCGCCGACAGGCCGCATCGCAGTGGGTCCACGCGCTCGATACATTGACGAACATTCGACGAAGACGGTCGACACCACCCGGTGGCCGCTACCGGTGTCAGCGAGCAATTCGTCGAGCAGATATCGATTGGTCGGATGGTCCCAAAGATGATGATGTGGATCGCAGATCGCCAACTCTGGATCGATGATGGGCTCCTCGACCTGTGCGAGCCATCGCGCCTGCTCGTTCATCGGGTGTCTCCTGCCGGGGTATGATCCCGATCATCTGGTGTTAGCGGATATCGGGCAAGCATGGCAGAGATCTGGACGCTGGGTGTGGCGTCGCCGCGTGGCGTGGTCAAGGTAGCGAGGCACGCCGAGGCTGCCGGTTGGGACGGTCTGGTGGTGGTCGATTCTCAGAATCTCTCCGGCGACGCTTACGTGGCGCTCGCAATGGCAGCAAACGCCACCGAACGCATTGGTCTCGGCACCGGTGTCACCAATTCGGTAACACGGCAAGCGGCGGTCACCGCCTCGGCGATCGCGAGCGTACAACGCATCGCCAACGGTCGCGCAGTGCTCGGCATCGGTCGCGGCGACTCGGCACTCGCGCACTTGGGCCGCGCCCCGGCCAAGCTCGGGCAGTTCGAACGCTACTTACGCAATCTGCGCACCTACCTCGACGGCGGCGCCGTGCCGTTCGACGCCATCGACATCGACGACGGATCCGCAGCGCCGGTTTCCCACCTCGGGCTTGCCGATGCACCGACAACGAGCCGCATCGCGTGGGTCGCGGACGTGCCGCGCGTGCCGATTGAAGTGGCCGCCACCGGACCCAAAGTCATCGCCATGGCCGCCAAGTACGCAGACCGCGTGATGTTCACGCTCGGCGCGGAACCGGACCGGCTGGCATGGGGCATCGAGCTTGCCCGCCAAGCACGCCGAGAGGCAGGCATGAACCCCAATACGCTCGCTTGTGGCGCTTACGTCAACCTCGCGTGCCACGCAGACATCGAAACCGCACGCAACCTCGTTCGCGGCGGTCTCACCACGTTTGCGCGCTTCTCGGTCATGCATGGTGAGATTTCCGGTCCGGTTTCGACCGCCGAGCGCGACGTATTGAATGCGCTACACGACAGTTACGACATGCGCGCACATACGCGCGGTGATTCGCGGCAGGCCGCCACGCTCACCGCCGACTTCATCGATCACTTCGCCGTGGTCGGTACTCCAGCTCGCTGCATCGAGCGTCTTCGAGAACTCGCGTCACTCGGCATCGACAAGTTCATCTTGAGCGGACTGGCGGGCGACGCCGTCGAGCTGTTCGAACGCGAGGTGCTGCCGGCGGCGCGAAACACCAATCAGTAGCGTTCGATCACGTGCTTGGCGAAATCCGCGAAGTTCTGTCGCGCGCATGCCATGGGCGGCAACAACGTGACTTCCTTCAAGCCACCGGCTTCTTGCGCGCGCAACATCGCGATGATCTCGTCGGGCTCGCCCACCAAGCCGCCCGAGGCGCGAATCAGTGCTGGCGTCACGAACTGCCGCTCGTCCGGATGCGCGTAGGTGCAGTGGCCGTCGTGGATGCGCAGATGCAGCCGCTCTGCGGGAATGCCGAGGGAATCGATGAATGCCAGGTAGCGATCCCACTCGTCACGCACTTCCGGACGAATGAAGGCATCACTGCCCGATAGCTTCGCGATCTCCCACCAGAAATGCAGGCTGGCCGTGACCATCGATCCGACTTCTTCGATCACTCGCTCGGAGGTGAGCTTTTCGCCGGGCTTCAATACGCACCCGAACGTGAGACACGCCGTGTGGAAGTCGTCCCGGACCTCGCGGCCCGCCTCGTTGGCCGCCGCGCGCATCGTATCGAGGTTCTTTGCAAAGACGGGCAATGGTTCGCCGCCGGCCGAAATACGCCCATCACCGTAGCGTCCCGCGCACGCGAGTGCGCGGGGGCCGTTGGCCGCGACGTAGATCGGCACGCGATGTTCGACGTCGAAAAAGCCCATGTCCTGATGCAGGAACCGAATCGGCCGCGTGACGCCGTCTTGCGTGTATTCGACTTCCTGGCCATCGAGTAGACCCCGCACGACACGCAAGTAGTCGGCGAACGCCTTGGGCTTCACGGGATCGAGGCCCATCACTCGCATCGCAGTGTGTCCCGTACCGATGCCCAAGAACACGCGACCCGGTGCGATCTGGTTGATCGACGCAATCGAATGCGCCGTGACTGGCGCGATGCGGGTGCCCGCGATCGCCACACCCGTACCTAGACGAATACGCGACGTGTTCACAGCCGCTAGGGCGAGCACCGCGTAGCAGTCGGACCAGATCATCTGCGAATCCGGCACCCATCCGTGGTCATAGCCGTGCTCCTCGGCGAATTTCAGCAATTGCCAATCGGAGATGCGCGTCGCAACCATCGCACCGAATTTCATTACCTTTTCCTTACTGACTCTGTGTCGCGAGCAAGCTCGCTGCCACAGAACATGCTCAGAAGCAGTTGTGTCGCATCGATTTACTAAAACGTCACCACCGAGCGAATCGATTCGCCGGCGTGCATCAGATCGAAGGCCCGGTTGATGTCCGCGAGCGGCATGGTGTGCGTGATCAGATCATCGATGTTGATCTTGCCTTGCATGTACCAATCGACGATTTTCGGCACGTCCGTGCGGCCTTTCGCGCCGCCAAATGCCGTACCGCGCCAAACGCGGCCGGTCACCAATTGAAACGGCCGGGTCGCGATTTCCTGACCGGCACCTGCAACACCGATGATGATGCTCTGACCCCAGCCCTTGTGGCAGCACTCGAGCGCTTGCCGCATGACCTTGACGTTGCCGATGCACTCGAACGAGTAGTCGACACCGCCATCGGTCAAGTCGACGATCGCGGCAACCACGTTGTCGACCTCGCTCGGATTGATGAAATCGGTCATGCCGAACTTCTCGGCCAACGCACGCTTGGCGGGGTTCAAGTCGATGCCGATGATGCGCGACGCGCCCACCATACGGGTGCCCTGAACGACATTGAGACCGATACCGCCCAAGCCGAAAACGGCGACGTTCGCACCCGCCTCCACCTTCGCGGTGTTGATAACTGCGCCTATGCCGGTGGTGACACCGCAACCGATGTAGCAAACCTTGTCGAACGGCGCATCCTTACGAATCTTCGCGACTGCGATTTCAGGCAGCACGGTGTAGTTCGCAAACGTCGATGTGCCCATGTAGTGATGGATCATCTTGCCGCCGAGCGAGAATCGACTGGTGCCGTCGGGCATCAGACCTTTACCTTGCGTTTCACGGATGGCCTGACAGAGGTTGGTCTTGCCCGAGGTGCAAAATTTGCACTGCCGGCACTCTGGCGTGTAGAGCGGAATGACATGGTCACCACGGGCGACCGACGTGACACCCGGTCCTACGTCGACCACGACCCCCGCCCCTTCATGACCCATGATTGCCGGGAACAAGCCTTCCGGATCTTCACCCGACAGCGTGAACGCGTCGGTGTGACACACACCCGTTGCCCGAATCTCGACGAGCACTTCGCCCGCCTTGGGGCCCTCGAGCTGTACGGTCTCGATCGCCAACGGCTTACCGGCAGCGAATGCTACCGCCGCGCGCACGTCCATCATTCCCCCTCGTGCATCCGGTTTTCCATTCGTAAGCTACCGCGGGACCGCTAGAATGCAAAGCCGATGGCATTCGAGTTTCGCGTTCCCCATTGGAAGACCTACGTCCCGCTGATCGAAGTCATCGCGGGATACCGGCGCCGCGACCTCGGTCACGACCTAGTCGCAGGCCTCGTCGTGGGATGCATCACGCTGCCGCAAGCCGTGGCATACGCGTTTTTGGCGGGGCTGCCGGCTGCCGCCGGGTTGTACGCGTGTCTGTTGCCGATGGTCGTGTATGCCGTGCTCGGTTCGTCACGCGAGCTCGTGGTCGGGCCGGTCGCAATTGCGGCCATCATGGTGGCGGAAACCGTTCGCGCACACGCACCGGCGTACTCCGACGCCTACCTCGGCGTTACTACTGTGATCTGCCTGCAAGCCGGTATCCTGCTCTGGCTGCTGCGCGCGACACAAATGGGCGGCATCGTGAACTTGCTGTCGCACCCCGTAATCAGCGGCTTCGTCAATGCGGCGGCACTACTCATCATCATGAGTCAGCTCGGCGCGCTGCTCGGTATCGCACCGATCGAGGGAAATCCTTTCGAGCAAGCGGTGGTGCTCGCCGGAAGGATCACGGACGCGAACCCCATCGCCGTGCTCATAGGCGTCGGTTCCTTCGCAGTGATCTGGCTGACACGACGCTTCGCGTTTTATCTCGTGCTGCCGTTTCTGCGTCGCGTCGGCCGCCAGCACCCCATTACGCGCACGGGCCCGATCTGGGTGGCAATCGGCAGCATCGCAGCGGTCACCGTGCTTGCGCTCGACACCACCTTCGGTGTGGCGACGGTCGGATTCGTACCGGCCGGCTTGCCAGTGTTGACCATCCCGCCCTTCGACTACGCGCTATGGCTAGATCTGCTGCCCAACTCGGCACTCATTGCCTTGGTCGCCTACGTCGAGAGCTTCACGATCGGCACCACGCTCGCCGGCCGCAAGCATCGGCGCATCAACTCCAACCAGGAACTGATCGCCCTCGGCGCGGCGAACATCGGCGCTGCCTTCACCGGCGCCTATCCGGTCGCCGGTAGCTTTTCGCGCTCGACCGTCAATGTGGCGGCGGGTGCGCGAACGCCAGTGAGTTCATTGTTCTGCGCGGCCGTCATCCTGATCGCACTGCTCTGGCTGACACCCTACTTCGCCGCGTTACCGCACGCGGCACTCGCAGTGATCATCATCTCGTCGCTCGCCGACATCATCGACTTCTCCCCCATCCGTCGCCACTGGCGGTTCTACCACCACGACACCTACACGCATTTGGTCACGCTGGTGACCGTGTTGCTGTTCGGCGTGGAAATCGGGCTGTTGGTGGGAATCCTGGTCGCGGTAGCGCTGTTCGTGCGCCGTTCGTCGAAGCCCAATCTCGCCGTGGTGGGGCGCGTAGGTACTTCCAGCCATTTCCGCAACCGTGATAGCTACGAGGTGACCACGCATCCGCGCGTGGTTGCGATTCGGGTCGACGAAAATCTCTACTTCGCCAATGCCAACGACGTCGAGAACAGGCTGACTAAGCTGCTGCTCCGTGAGCCAGAAGCGAAGCATCTCGTACTCGTGTGCAGCGCCGTGAACTTCATCGACACGAGCGGTCTCGACATGCTCGAGCGTCTGAACAGGAATCTGTCTCGTGCCGGCGTCCGTCTGCACCTCGCCGACCTGAAGGATCCTTTGACCGCGCAGCTCCGCGCGTCGACCTTCTTGGACGAACTCACGGGCAGCGTATTCTTCACCACGGATCAAGCAATGCGCGACTTGGCCGAGGAGGGGTAAACTGCGGCATTCCTTGGGGGAGGAATGCGATGTATCCGGGCCACTGGGCGAAAGTTTTTCCCGATAAACCGGCCGTCGTTCACGCCACCACCGGCGCCATTATCAGCTACCGCGAACTGAACGACCGCTCCAACCAACTCGCGCAGCTCATGTGGGCAAAGGGCCTGCGCCCGGGCGACCACGTCGCGATCTTCATGGAAAACCACCTGCGCTACTTCGAGGCGGCGTGGGCGGCGCTGCGCTCGGGACTCTACTTCACGACGATCAATCGCTATCTGACCAGCGAAGAGGCAGGCTATATCCTCGACAACTGCGAAGCGCGCGTGTTGATTACTTCGGCGCACCTTGCGGAGGTGGCAAAGGATCTCCCCGACCATGCGCCCCGTTGCACCACGAACCTGATGGTGGATGGCACAATCGATGGCTTCGGCGCTTACGAAAACGCCATCGCAGGCTATCCCGCCAAGCCCCTCGCCGACGAGCCCGCCGGACAGTTCATGCTGTACAGCTCCGGCACCACCGGTCGACCCAAAGGCATCGTCCGACCGTTGCCCGGTCACAAGATCAGCGATGACGCGGGACCAGTGGGTGCGCTGCAACGTGCGCTTTGGGGCTTCGACGAGCATGCAACATACCTGTCGCCCGCACCGCTCTATCACTCGGCACCACTTGGCTTCACGACCGCCACGCAAGCCCTCGGTGGCACGGTAGTGATGATGCAGCGGTTCGATCCAGTCGATGCGCTGCGTGCCATCGAAACGCATCGAGTCACCCACAGCCAATGGGTACCGACGATGTTCTCGCGCATGCTGAAGCTGCCCGAGAGCGTGCGTACGCAGTTCGACCTGTCGTCACATCGCGTTGCTATCCACGCCGCGGCACCTTGTCCGAAGGCAGTGAAGCAGGAGATGTTCGATTGGTGGGGCCCCATCATCTACGAGTACTACGGCGGCACCGAGCTGAACGGCTTGACGCACGTCGGCCCCGAGGATTGGCTGAAGTATCCCGGCACCGTGGGTAAGCCAGTGCTCGGCGTCATTCACATCTGCGACGAGGAAGGCAACGAGCTAGCGAACGGCAAGGACGGACTCGTCTACTTCGAGTTGCCACAGTTGTCGTTCGCCTACTTCAAGGACGATGCAAAAACCAAGGGTGCGCAACACCCCAAGCACCCGAATTGGTCGGCACTCGGCGACGTCGGTTACGTGAACGACGAGGGATATCTGTTTCTCACCGACCGCGCCACTTTCATGATCATCTCCGGCGGTGTGAACATCTATCCACAAGAGATCGAGGACGCCTTGATCGTGCATTCGAAGATCGCCGACGTCGCTGTGGTGGGTGTGCCGAATGAAGAGATGGGCGAAGAAGTGCGCGCCGTGGTGCAACCTGCACCTGGTGTGGAGCCCTCGCCTGCCCTCGAAGCCGAACTGCTCGAGTATGCTCGCGAACACATAGCGCACTACAAATGCCCGAAGCGCATCGACTTCGAAGCTGAACTACCGAGGCTGCCGACCGGCAAGCTCTACAAGCGCCTGATCAAAGACCGCTACTGGGGCAAGCACGACACCAAGATCGTGTGAAGAATCGGTGACAGTTACCGATTTCTGTGAAGAATCGGTCACAGTTACCGATTTCAATACAATCGTCACGCAGCGCATCGATCGCTGGAAATCGGTAACTGTCACCTAAATCTTGGTGACTAGCTTGCCGACTTCCAGTTCACCGTCGCGCGTCTGCCCACCGAGCTCGAGGAAGCGTTTCATCGCCGCTTGTGCACTCGGTTCGCGAAGCAGACGCTGGAACAGATAGGCCTCCAGCGACAAGCCTTCGGTGAGCGGCAGCTCCGCGTTGTTGATGCTTTCCTTAGCGAGCCGAACTGCAGGGGCTGGGAAGGACGCGATGCGGCGCGCCAACTTATCGACAAAGGGGCCGATTTCATCCGCCGCAAATATGCGGTTCAGATAACCCCAACGTTCCGCGGTCTCGGCATCGAGGTCGTCGCCACCCAAGATGATCTCCATCGCACGGCCGCGACCAACGAGACGCGGCAAACGCTGCGTGCCCGAACCGCCAGGGAGGATGCCCAGCGGGACTTCCATCTGGTTGACCTTGGTCTTGCCGCGCACGCCGAAGCGCATGTCGAACGACGCGACCAACTCGGACCCACCGCCACCGACCCGGCCTTCGATCTGGGCGATGGTCGCCTTGTTCATGGTGCGAAACCGCTCGCACATCGAGTGGTATTCGTTGAGTTCCGAACTTCGCTGCGCCGCGCCATCGGTGGGGAACATCAAGATCGCCGACACATCGAAGTGCGCGAGGAAAAAGTCCGGATTGGCACTCTTCATGACGACTACCGTCAACGACTCGTCGGCAGCGAGTTCCTTCGACAGCGCAGCGAGCTGCATGTAGAGCGGAATCGTGATCACGTTGATCGGCGGACTATCGATGGTGACTGTCGCCAGGCCGCCGTCGATATCGACGTGCAGTAACTCGTAGTCGTACGCCATCGTCCTCCCCCCAAGCAAGAAGAAGCCGGCACGATGGCCGGCTTCACGTCGAACGTCAAACCCGAACTGACCTCACCGAGACCACTTCAATTCCACCGCATACGTCCGTGGGGGACCCCACCCCTGGAAGCCAGTGTTGGCGGCTCCAAGCGGCAGCACGTAGTCCTTGTATTCCTCGTCGGTGAGGTTCTTGCCGAACACGGCGATGGTCACGATGTCGCCGCCGGCGAGCGTCCAATCGACTGCGAGACGAGCGTCGACCAGCGTGTAACCGTCCTGAACCAGGGTGGGATCGGGCTGTCCTGTGAGCAGATTGTCGCCGACGATGAGGACGTCGTCCTGGCCGTGGGCACTGACGCTCGCCTCGAACGAGTACGCGTCGATCGTCCAATCGAAGACACCGGTGAGCGCCCAGTTCCAGTCCGGCGTACGTGCCAAGTCGTTGTCGGGAAGCGCACAACCAGTAGGACAATCGGCGGGCGAACCCGCATCTGCGACCGGTCCCAGTGGCAACCGACGCGGATCTTCCACATAACCCTTCCTTTCACCGTCCTGAACGCCGACAGATGCCACCAGCCTGAAGTACTCGGTCAACGCGACGACGGCATCGACTTCGAAACCCATGATCTGAAGCTCATCGGCATTGTTGATCGGTGTGGTGGTTCCCGGCGCCACGAGTGGATCCTGAATGACTACGGGGTACTGGAAGTCCTTCAAATCGGTGTAGAAGGCCGCCAGATTCAACCTCACTCGGCCATCGAAGAAGTAATTCTTCGAGCCGATCTCGTAGGATTTCACGTCTTCCGGCTGATAGGTGATCTGGTCCACATCGTTGGCCCGTATCGAAAAGCCACCACTGCGGTAGCCTTCTGCATACTTCGCGTACAGCATGTTGTCGTCGGTGACCCGATAGTTCGCCGACACCTCGAACACGATGTCGTCCCAGCTATGGTCATCAGAAACCGGGAATCCATCCGGCGGCGGCGGCGCGATGCTCACGAAGTTGTTTTCGAAGTCCTTCTCGTCCTTCAACCACCGCACGCCACCAGCAACCTCGATTGCGTCCGTGACGTCCCATACCAAGGCGCCGAATAGGGCAGTGGACGTTACGTCCTCCTGCCCGTTTTGCACGGCAAAGCCGAGCGCTCCCGACAGATCGCCGAGTAACCCACCGGGTGTCGGTATGTAGGGCGTCTGACAGAAAGCATCGTCCAGCACCGGATGCGGGATCAGAAAGCCCGCGAACGGGTTGGCGGGGTCCAAAACCCCGAACTCCGCGCAGGTCGCGCCAGGCCCTAGCAGGTTGGGCAACTGCGCAATGGCATTGGTCAGCTGTGTGAGCTTGATGGTGCTGTCCATGTAGTAGCCGCCCACCGTGTAGTGCAGCGTTTCGCTGAAATCTCCCGCGAGCCGCAGCTCTTGCGAGAACTGCTCGTAGGCGCCATCTCGCGACGTGTGCAGCTGCGCGAGCGGTACCGGTGCGAGCGGGAACGGCGCGAAGACAAGGGAGTCGTCCACCGCATCGATCGACGTGCTGTCGAAATCCTGCTCATGTAACCCGTGATCGAAGTTAGTGTGGCGCCACCGATGTCGATGTCGACCACCAGCCCCCACATGTCTTGCTCGTAATCCGTCTGCGCGTTCCAGTCGTTCTCGTTCACCCACGGATCGTCGCCGTCGTAGCGCGGGTCCATCGCCACGCTGTCGCTGGTGTCGTCCAACCGGTCGTAAGTCAGCTTGGCGCGCACCGTGTCGTTCGGTTCCCAGAGTAGTGCTGCGGTGTACGCCGTGAAATCGACGTCGCCCGCGCGCCCGCCGAGCGTGACGTTCTTGTAGAAGCCATCCTGTTCTTTCTTGATGGCACCGATCTTCAATCCCAACTGATCCTCGATCAGCGGAATGTTGATGCGGCCCTTGTATTGCTGCTCGGAGTAGTCGCCGAGTTGTACCGCAACCGCACCACCGAACGCATCGAGCTTGGGCTCCACCCGCCTCACGACGATCGTGCCGCCGGTGGTGTTCTTGCCGTATAGCACGCCCTGCGGACCGCGGTTCACTTCCACGTGCTCCACGTCGAACATGTCGATGAGCTGGCCGGTGTTGGTACCGACCACCACTTCGTCGATGACCACCCCGACCGCCGGTGGGATGTTCTTCTCGACGTCCTGATAGCCGAGACCGCGAATGTAGATGGCACCCATGTTCGGGCCCGCCGTCTGCCGGCCGATGAACACGTTCGGAATCAGGCCATCGAG
>QJXZ01000286.1 GCA_003248125.1 Gammaproteobacteria bacterium
AGCTCGGGCTGGTGGATCAGCGTACCCGCGATCTGCACCTTCTGACCCATGCCCTTCGACAGGCTCTCGCACTTCTCGTCGCGCCAATCACCGAGCCCGAATCGCTCCAGTAGCACCTGACCGGCGTCCTTGGCGTTTCGCCGCGACATGCCCTTCAGGCGTCCGAAGTAGGTGACCAGCTCGAGCACGCGCATCTTCTTGTACAGCCCTTTTTCTTCCGGCAGGTAGCCGAGCCGTCGCTTGATTACGCTGGGTTTCGACTCGCCGAGCACACGCAGGCTGCCCTGATCGGGACGCAAGATGCCTACGATCATGCGGATGGACGTGGTCTTGCCGGCGCCGTTGGGGCCAAGCACGCCGAACACGCATCCGCGCGGCACGCTCAGGTCGAGATCCTGAACCGCGGTGACGTGCGCGAAGTGCTTGGCGACGCGCTCGAGTTCGATGGCGGGGGCGGTCAAACGAGGAGCGTCAGTGCGACGATTGCTCGAACTTGGCCTGTTGCTCCGCGCTCGCCGGCTTTTGATGCTCGCGCTTCCACTGCTCGTACGGCATGCCGTAAACGATCTCGCGCGCCGCTTCCAAGTCGACGTTCTCACCTTCCTCTTCGGCGGCAGCTACGAACCACTTGGCGAGGCAGTTGCGACAGAAGCCGGCGAGATTCATCAGATCGATGTTCTGCACGTCGTTGCGCGAGTCGAGGTGCTCGAGCAGGCGCCGAAACACCGCCGCCTCGATTGCCGTGCGCCGATCGAGATTCATACTTGAGCTCCTTGCGTCGTAACCGGCATCTTACCCCGAGCCCACGGCAATCTTCATCGTTGCGGGGCGGTATGGTTGAATGGCCCGCCTTCGCTGCGCCGCGACGAGGAATACCATGGAGCTGCTGACGAGCCCCGAGATGTGGATGGCTTTTGCCACACTGACGCTCCTCGAAATCGTCTTGGGCATCGACAACATCATTTTCATTTCCATTCTCACCGACCGGCTGCCGGAAGAGCAGCGACCGCGTGCTCGATATGCGGGCCTGTCGCTGGCGATGGTGATGCGTATCTTGCTGTTGTTCTCGCTGACCTGGGTGATGGAACTCACCGTCGATCTGTTCACCCTTTTCGACGAAGGTTTTTCCGGTCGCGATCTCATCCTGATCAGCGGTGGCGCATTCCTGATCTTCAAGTCGACCATCGAGGTGCACAACAGCTTGGAGGGTGACGAGGACCACCACGGCATGGGTAAAGTCGCGAGCTTCACCGGTGTGCTCGCGCAGATCGCCGTGGTCGACATAGTCTTCTCGTTGGACTCCGTGATTACCGCGGTTGGCCTCGTCAAGCATCTGGAGGTGATGGTCGCGGCGATCGTGATCTCGGTGCTCATCATGATGGCGGCTGCTGGCACGATAGCGCGCTTCGTCGAGCAGCACCCGACCATCAAGATCCTGGCACTCTCGTTCTTGCTACTGATCGGTGTGACGTTGGTTGCCGAAGGCTTCGAGGTGCACGTACCGAAGGGATACATCTACTTCTCGATGGCGTTCTCCATCGGTGTCGAGATGCTCAACATTCGCATGCGCCGGCGGCGCCGGGCGGCAATCGCGCCGATCAAGTTGCGACAGGCGCAGCTCGGTGACCTGGTGCACGAATGAGCGCGGTATCCACAACGCGAGCGCGGTACGCCGCTGCGTCGCATCCGGGCAGGGTGCGCGCCAACAACGAGGATGCCCTCGACTACGACGCGAGCCTCGGTATCGCCGTGCTCGCCGATGGCATGGGCGGCACCAATGCCGGCGAAGTGGCGAGCGCCACGGCGGTTGCGGAGGTGATGCGCTACTTGCGCGCGGAATCCGGCGCGCTGACAAACGAACCCGGTGCCGCATTGATGGATGCCGTGACGCGGGCCAACCGCGCGGTGTATCGCAAGTCACTGACGCGTCCGGAGTACGAAGGTATGGGTACGACGTTGATCGCCGCGGCACTCGATGATACGGACATGATCGTCGCGCACGTCGGCGATTCGCGCGCGTACTGCCATGACGGCCGTATGCTCACGCGTGTCACTACTGATCACAGCCTGGTGCAATCGTTGGTCGATACGGGTGTATTGACCGCCGATCAAGCCCGCCGGGCGCCGAATCGCAACATCGTCACGCGTGCCATCGGGTTGCAGCACGAAGTGCGCTGCGAGCTGTCGCGCGTGCCGCTGGTGGCTGGTGCGATAGGGCTGCTGTGCAGCGACGGGCTCACCGACATGCTCGACGATCACGAAATCGGCGCCGCGTGCGCCCGCCGCCAAGACCCGGACCAGTTAGTGGCCACGCTGGTCGATGCCGCACTGCGGGCCGGCGGTTACGACAACGTCTCGATCATTGCCTTCGAGCGGCGCAGCGAAGCCGGCTGAAGCGTTAGAATCTCCGCTCCAACGGTACGCATGCCCATGTCGACAGCCTCCATCATCGAGCAGAAACTCACGAGCCGCTTCTCACCGTCCCATCTCGAAGTGATCAACGAAAGCGGCAATCACCGCGTGCCGCCGGGCAGCGAGACGCACTTCAAGGTGGTGGTGGTGAGCGATGCGTTCGCGGGACAACGCCTGCTGGGACGCCACAGGCTCGTGAACGATACGCTCGCGACCGAGCTCGCTGGCGGTGTGCATGCGCTGGCCATTCACACCTATACCGCAGCGGAGTGGGAGGCCAAGCACGGCGCCGCGCCGCAGTCGCCGAATTGTGCGGGTGGTGGGCGCGGCGAGTGAGCGACATGCGCGATGTGGCGTCTTTCTATCGGTTCGTTGCCGTCGGCGCGACGCAGGCGTTGGCGGCAGCGCTCGAGGCGTTGGCGCGCGACGTGGGTGTGGTTGGTACGGTGATCGTCGCGAAAGAAGGCATCAACGGCACACTGGCGGGCGAACGGGAGGCGCTCGAAGCCATTCACCGATACTTCGAGTACGACCCGCGCTTTGCCGGCATGCCGTTCCGCTATTCCACGGCGAAGCGCGACAACTCGGTCTTTTACCGGCTCAAGGTGCGGGTCAAGGACGAGATCGTGGCGCTGCGCCAACCTGGAATCGATGTCGCCGCGGCGACTGGAGTTCATGTCGGTGTGGCGCAGTGGCACGGCCTGCTCGACGACCCCGACGTGGTCGTGGTGGACACCCGCAACCGCTACGAGATCGAAGTCGGCACGTTTCCCGGCGCCATCGATCCCGGAACGCGTTCGTTTCGTGAATTCCCAGACTGGGTTGCGCGCCATCTCGATCCCGAGCGTAATCCACGGGTCGCGATGTTCTGCACCGGCGGCGTGCGCTGCGAAAAGGCGTCGAGCTATTTGTTGCAACAGGGCTTCGCGACCGTCTATCAGCTCGACGGCGGCGTCCTCGGGTATCTGGATGCGGCCGGCGCCGACAGCCGATGGCGGGGTGAGTGCTACGTGTTCGATCAGCGGGTTGCCGTGAATGCGGAGCTCGGCGAGGGCGAGCATGTTCAGTGCCAAGCCTGCGGTCAGCCGCTAGCGTCGGTCGATGTCAATTCACCCGACTTCGTCGCGGGCATGAGCTGCCCAAATTGCGTGGACGCCATCGCACCGGCGCGTCGGGCGGGGTTTGCCGAGCGTGTCCGCCAGGAGCGACTGGCATCCATGCGCGGCGTGCGTCACGTCGGTGCCGAGATGCGCAAGCAAGGGCCCGCGCGATGGTGAACTTCCGCATCGACGGTCAGGTGGTGCTTTTGACCGGCGCATCGAGCGGCATCGGCCGCCATCTCGCCGGCACGCTGGCGGAGGCGGGTGGGCGCGTGGTGTTGGGCGCACGGCGGGCGGACGCGTTGACCGAACGTGTCGAGGAAATTCGGGCACAGGGCGGCGAAGCCGTGGCCGCACCGCTCGATGTGCGCGATCTTGCGAGCGTGCGTGCCTTCTTCGACGCCGCGGAAACGGCGTTCGGGCCTGCGCAAATTCTGGTCAACAACGCCGGTATGGAAGCGGGCGCCAAGACCTATTTCGATCTCGACGACGACGGCTGGGATGCGGTGCTCGAGACCAACTTGCGCGGCGCGTGGTGGATGACCCGGGAAATGACGCAGCGCATCGTCGCGCATCGCTTACCCGGTGCCGTCGTGGTCAACATGAGCTCGATCACCAGTGAGCGCGTGACCAAAGGCATCTTTCCTTATGCCGTCTCCAAGGCTGGCCTCGATCAGGCGACGCGGGTCATGGCGCTCGAGGGCGCCAAGCACGGTGTGCGTGTCAATGCATTGGCACCGGGTTACATCTACACGAACGTGAGCAAGGCATTGCTCGACAGCGACGTGGCAGATGCCTTCGTCAAGCGTATCCCGCAGCGCAGGCTGGGACACTTCGAGGACTTGGAAGGTCCGCTTCTGTTGCTGGTCTCCGATGCCTCGCGCTATATGACCGGATCGATCGTCGTGGTCGATGGCGGCCACCGGGTGAGTTCGCTCTGAGCGTGACGTTCGGGCAGCGTGTCACGGCGCGCTGGAAACGCTGCCTTCCATCCCGCCCACCAAGTAGTCGAACAGACGCTCGAGGCCTTGCTCGTCGCTGGCCGGACGCAGATCGCCGAAGCCGGTCGTGGCGAGCGCCTCCGACCCGGAAAACATCATCACCATCAGATTCCAGAAGTAGATGTAGCGCAGTCGGCGAATGTCCGTCGGCAGGTTCGGTAACGCTTGGGCGAGCAGCGCGTCGATTCGAAGCAGGATCTTCTGCGGTTCCTTGTTCAGCACGGCGAGCATCTCTGGGCTCACGTCCACCTGCAGGCGGGCGAGGAACTTCAGTGCGCTCTTGCCGAACTCGGGATGGCGATACAGCCGGTAGTACGGCGTGAACGTGGCCCACAGGATTTCTCGGCAACTCGGATGATCGCCGGCAGCGGCGCGACGCTCGAGCTCGACCACGGCGTCCATACGGTAGGTGTCGAGCTCGTCTTTGATGAATTGAATGATGGCCTCGACGATGCCGAGCTTGTTGCCGAAGTGGTAGTGCACTGCAGAAGCATTGCGAGTGCCGGCGGCGTTGTTGATCGTGCGCATCGATACCGCATCGATGCCGTGCTCGGCGAACAGCTCGAGTGCCGACAAGATGAGATTGATCTTGGTGTCGTTCCTCACCTTGCCGAGTTGTTCCGGCTGCACGCCACATCTCCGGCTCCGAAGCGCCGCATTGTAGCCGACTCATGCCCACGCATCAGAGCAATGGCTCCAGGACCGACCAGACATTCTCTAGAATTCGCCCTTGCGCCGCGGCAGTGGGGTGAATGCCGTCCGGTTGCATGAGGTCCGCATCCGTCGCCACTCCATCGAGCAGAAAGGGGATGAGAGTGGCGTCATTGCGCGCCGCGACATCGATGAACGTCTCGTGGAAGCCGCTCGTGTAGCGCGGCCCGTAGTTCGGCGGAATCTGCATGCCGGCCAGGACGACTTTTGCGCCTGCGGCATTCGCTTGGCTGGCAATAGCGGTGAGATTGTCGCGGATGCGCGCGATCGGATAACCGCGCAAGGCGTCGTTGCCGCCAAGCTCGATCAACACGATGTCGGGTGTGTGCAGCGCAAGTGCATCGCGTAGTCGCGCCAGCCCACCGCCGGTGGTTTCGCCGGAGACGCTCGCGTTCACCACGCGGCTTGCTGGATTGCGCGCGCGGATGCGGCCCTCGAGCAGTGCCACCCAGCCTTGCTCGCGTTGAATGCCGTACGCGGCGCTGATACTGTCGCCGAGTACCAGCACCGTTCGTGCCGGCGTCGTTTCGGTGCCGCCGAGTGGCGGAAACACGAGAGCGAAGGCGGCTATGACGACACCCATTCTGCGCGCGCGCGGAATCACCAAAGTACTTCCCACTACCGAAGGCGAATTGGCGATCCTCACCGGGGTCGATCTCGAAATCAACGCCGGCGAATCGGTGGCCGTGATGGGCCGCTCCGGGTCCGGTAAGACCACGTTGCTCGGAATTCTGGCCGGGCTCGACTCGCCGAGCGCAGGCACCGTGGTGCTCGACGGCGAGGAAATCACGGCTCTCGACGAGGAACGGCGCGCCGTGGTGCGTGGCGAACGTGTGGGTTTCGTGTTCCAGTCGTTTCAGCTGCTCGGCAGCCTCACGGCGCTCGAAAACGTGATGCTGCCCGGCGAGCTCAAGGGCGACGCCGATCCGCGCGCCGACGCACTTGCGTTGTTGGCGCGCGTCGGGCTCGCCGAGCGGACCACGCACTATCCGCGCCAGCTGTCGGGCGGTGAGCAGCAGCGCGTGGCGATCGCCCGCGCGTTCGCTTCGAAGCCGAGCATCCTGTTTGCCGACGAGCCGACCGGCAACCTCGACACCGCCACCGGTGAGCACATCATCGAGCTCATCTTCGAGCTCAATCGCGAGTTCGAAACCACGCTCGTGCTGGTCACGCACGATGCGCGCCTGGCCGTCCGGTGCGATCGCGTGATCGAACTCGAGGCTGGTCACATCGTTGCGGAACGCATGGCGGTGCGGCAGTGAGCGCGCCAATCGAGCGGCGCAGGCGGGCGGCCCGGCTGCGTTTGGTAGTGCGACTGCTGGCGCGGGACTGGCGATCGGGTGAGTTGACGCTGCTGGTGATTGCGTTGCTGGTAGCGGTGGGCACCGTCAGTGCCATCAGTCTCACCACCGATCGGCTGGGCCGCGCGCTGCTGTCGGAATCGAGCAATCTGCTCGCCGCCGATCGCGTCATCACCTCTGGTCGCGACATCCCGGCCTCGTTCGAAGATCGAGCCCGTGCATTCGGACTCGACACCGCACGCACGCTCACCTTCGCATCGATGGTGTACGTGGGCGATCGCAATCAATTGGTGTCGGTGAAGGCGGTGAGCGATGGCTATCCGTTGCGCGGCATCCTGCGCGTCGCCGACGAGCCGTTTGGACCTGACGCACCGACCAAAGCGTTACCGGCTGCCGGCGAAGTGTGGCTCGATGCACGCGTGTTCCCCGCGCTTGGTATCGCGCCGGGAGATCCAATCACCGTCGGCGAAGCCGAGTTGCGAGTCGCGCGGGTACTGGCCGCCGAACCCGACCGCGGCGGCAGCTTCTTCGACTTCGGCCCGCGGCTTCTCATGCGTTTGGATGACGTACCTGCCACCGGTGTGGTGAAGCCCGGTAGCCGGCTGTATCACCGCCTGTTGTTGGCTGGCGACGAAGCCGCCCTCGACAACCTCGCCGTTGAACTGCGCGATTCACTCGCGCCGCACTATCGCTGGCGCAGCATCCGCGAGGCGAGCCCGACGGTGGGCGATGCGCTCGGTCGGGCCGAGTCGTTTCTGTTGCTCGGCGGCTTGATCGCGGTGCTGTTGGCGGGCGCGGCAGTGGCACTCGGCGCGCACCGCTACGCGCGCCGGCACTATGACCACGTCGCCATCTTCAAGACGTTGGGCGCAACGCCGGCGAACGTGCAATACGGCTATTTGACGTTGCTCGCCGGGCTCGGTGCGCTGGCCGTGCCGCTCGGGCTCCTGCTCGGTGGCGCCGTACATCTCGCTATCGTCAACTCACTGGCAACGCTCATGCCGGTGCATTTGCCGGCGCCTGGCCTGAAGCCGCTGGTGGTTGGTGCGGTAACCGGATTCATCTGTCTGTTCGCATTCGCGGTGCCGCCGGTAACCGCGCTCAGAGGCATCTCGCCGATGCGCGTGATTCGCCGCGATCTCGCCCACCTCGGGCCGTCGGCCGGTATCACCTACGGCAGTGCTGCAGTCGGCAGCCTCGTACTGCTGATTTGGTACTCGGGCAGCGTGTTGCTCACGCTTTGGACGCTGCTCGGTGTACTCGGCGTGAGTGTCGTGTTCGGCGCCATCGCCTTCGCGCTCTTGCATGGCGGGCGCGCGATCGGCATGCAGGCCGGGAGTCGCTGGCGGCTTGCGCTTGCAGGCTTGCAGCGGCGGCGCAACGAGAACGTCGCACAAGTGCTCATCTTTGGCCTGGCCATCATGCTGCTCTTGATTCTCGTCTTGTTGCGCACCGAGCTACTCGAAGAGTGGCGCGCGCAATTGCCGCCGCAGGCACCGAATCACTTCGTCATGAACGTCGTATCGGACGAGTTGGCCGACGTCCAGCAGCTGTTGGCGGCGGAGACGACCTATAGCGGGGTTCTGTATCCGATGGTGCGCGGCCGCATCGTTGCCGTGGACGGCGAAGCGGCTGCCGAGCGACGCCGGCGGATGACGGACGAGGGTGATGGTCCGCGGCTCGATTCCGAGCGCAACTTGAGCTTCGTCGATGCGTTGCCGACCAACAATCGCATCGTCGCGGGTCAGTGGTGGGATGGCGCCGGCAGCTTTGTCTCGCTGGAAGCCGAGTTCGCACGCGAGACCGGCATCGGCATCGGCGACGTGCTCGAATTCGATGTCGCGGGCGCGCGCTTCGAGGTCACGGTGACCAGCCTACGGGAAGTCGAGTGGGGCAGCCTCGAACCGAACTTCTTCTTGCTGTTTGCGCCGGGCGTGCTCGAGCGATACGCAGCGACATGGATGACGAGCTTCTATCTGCCGCCCGAGCGCAAACGCTTCTTGAACGAGCTACTCGGGCGGTTTCCCACGATCACCGTGATCGAAGTCGACGAAGTGATCGCGCAGGTGCAGCGCATCGTCGGCCGGGTGACGCAGGCCATCGAGCTGGTGCTCGCACTGGTGCTCGGAGCCGGTTGCCTGGTGTTGATCGCCAGCATTCAGGCGAGCCGCGACGAGCGCTTGAAGGAGCACGCGCTGCTGCGCGCATTGGGTGGCTCCAAGCGTCTGATCCAAGGTGCGCTGAGCGCGGAGTTCGCCGTACTTGGCGCATTCGCCGGCATCGTCGCCGCGGTCGGTGCCGAGCTCACCACTTGGATACTCACTACCCGGGTCTTCGAGCTGCCGGGCGCGGCACATCCATGGCTGTGGGCGCTCGGTCCGGTGCTGGGGGTGGCGATCGTCGCCACTTGTGGTGTGCTCGGTACCCGCAGCCTGGTGCGCTCGCCGCCGGTGATGGTGCTGCGCGAGCTCGGTTGAAGCATATCGCCGCCGAGGCTGGCGACCGCCATCCCGCGTTTCATCGCGGGCGAATTTCGCCCACAATGCGCCGCTTTCCGCGTGGTCGTGTGAATGCCATGAAGCCGAAGTCGCGCTACGAAACCAACAAGCTGCAGAAGCGGTTGCGTCGTCAGGTCGGCCAAGCGGTGACCGACTATTCGATGATCGACGACGGCGATCTCGTCATGGTCTGTTTGTCAGGCGGCAAGGACTCGTACACGCTGCTCGAACTGTTGTCGAACCTTGCGCGCTCGGCGCCGATCTCCTTCCGCCTGACGGCCGTGAATCTGGACCAGCAGCAGCCGGGCTTTCCGGCTGATGTGCTGCCCTCGTATCTCGATCGTCTCGGTATCGACTACACGATCCTTGCGGAGGACACTTACTCCATCGTTCGTTCGCTGACTCCGGAAGGAAAGACGTACTGTCCGGTGTGCTCGCGATTGCGGCGCGGCATTCTCTACGCGCATGCGCGTGCGATCGGCGCCAACAAGATTGCGCTGGGGCATCATCTCGACGACGTCGTCGAAACGTTGTTCCTGAACATGTTCTTCGGTGGAAAATTGAAGGCGATGCCGCCGAAGCTCTTGTCCGACGACGGTTCCAACGTGGTAATCCGTCCGCTGTACTATTGCCGAGAAGCCGACATTGCACGATGGGCAGCGCACCGTGCATTCCCGATCATTCCCTGTAATCTGTGCGGATCGCAGGACAACTTGCAGCGCAACGTCATCAAGGAAATGCTGCGTTCGTGGGATGCGGAGCAACCAGGACGGGTGGAGAACATAGCTCGTGCAATCGGCAGCGTCGCGCCGTCGCAGCTCGCCGATCGGCAGCTGTTCGACTTCGCAGGATTGCGCGCGAGTGCTGCTCGCATTGCACTTCGTGAGGTTGGCTAGGGAATCGGTAACTGTCACCGATTTCCGACTTCGTCACTAACGATCGCTCAGCTCGCTAAGGCGACTTCGATCTCGGACATTGTTTCCGCGTCCAACCCGAGCTCCCGCGCCAGCCGGTCGAGTGCTAGACGTCGGGGTCCGTTGAGACCGCCGTTGCTAATGGCATCCTCCACAGCGGCGCCATAGATCTGCGTGCGCCTGAATGACCTGTACTCGGCAGTATCTTGCACGGCGGGCATGGCGGCATCTGCGATCTGTTCACCCAGTTGCTGCAGCGGTGCCAGGAAGAAGAGCAGCGCGCCCGTCACGAGCACCGCCAGCAGCGTACCGATGTGCTCGGAAAGGAACGCTTGCGACCCTTCTGAGACCACGAAAAAGAATACGACCAAGACTGCAGTAACCGTGCTGCGCCTGATGGCGCGCTTCAGCACCAGATCGATCTCGAGCACGTTGTAGTACGCGATCGCGTAGGCCATCAAGGCAACGTAAAGGAAGTGCGCGAAGTAGAAGATCCAGCCGAATCGAAAGAAGGCACTCTGGTTCTGTGGATCCGCCAGATCGAGGCCACCGAATGCACCGCTGGCCGCTATCAGGTACAGCATGCACCACGCCACATCTCGACACGAAAATGAGAGGCTCAATATGCCGCGTTGCCGGCGCTCCGCCGGACTGGCGCTCTGGCGCCATGCCGTCACGGTTGCGAGGAGACCGTAGATATAGGACGCCGCGAGCAGCACGAATATCACGCCGTTCAGCACGCCCGGCACACTCGTATAGGGCGATCCCACACCAGGCATGGACGCCACTGTCCGATGCAACCAGTCCTCTGGTGCTGCGAGTACTGCGAGGAAGAGGACACCTCCGAGCCCAGTGACGACGCGCCGACCGACGCCTGTCCGGAAGATTCTCAGCATGGGTGTATCGACCGCGGCGGCGATGGCCGGCAGATACAGCGCGATCAGCACACAATCGTTGACAACGTGCACGGTGAACAACAGTTGGACATGATCGCGCTGCATCAGGAACTGCAGCGGGCCGCCGATACCCGTCAGCATCATTACGCCTTCCGCCGCCAGCAATCCCGAAAAGTGTGTCCGAATGGCGGGATTCCGCGTAGTAGACAAAATGAAGATGGCGGCTGCGAGCGCGAACAGACCGCCGAGGACCCCAGGCAACCCGGAGGGTGTCCAGATTAGATAGTCATTGAAGTCCACGCGTTGCCCCTCGCAGGCACGGGCTCCTCAGGCAATCGCGAACCCGTCAGCCATGTTCGCTTTCAGCGTGCAGAGGATAACTCAGCTCGGTTGCAAGGTCCGCTGAACACACGGCATCGCGCACACGACAGCCAATCACAATGGGGTGAGCTCGATCGAGTCTGTTGAGCCGTTCCCGAAGCGTTCGTCATGGCGAACAACGACTTTGTGCCACAGCGTTTCGACTCCTGGCTCACGCAGTCCGAATACTTGCTCCAAAGCTTGCGCGAACTCGGTCGAGTCGCGAAGCAACGTCTTGTGCTGCCCTTCCGAAGACAGATGGGTATGCACGCGGCCGAGCAGCATGTCGACGCTGCCATCGACCCTGCATCGAAAACAGATGAGGTTCTGCACGAACATCGATTCCGGATTTGCCTGCAGGTCGGCACAGGTGCGCTCGAAAAGCGCCTCGTCCGCTGGCGCATTGATGAAGTCCATTGTCGGCGGAAGGCGGCCCAGATGGTTCGCGAATCGCCATGTTCGCGGATCGAGCCGAGTCAACGTATAGGTCCGACCGTTCTGTCGATGCTCGCCCTCGCGCAAGGGAATGGGCTCCTGGAGCGCATCGCCGAGACCCGCATCCGCAATCCAGCTTTCGCCATCGAGATCAATACGCAGCACGAGATGGTTGCCGAAGGCGGTGTCGACTTGTTCGCTGCCAAGTACACCTCCCGTCATGCGGGTGACGGTGAAGCCGATTTGAGCTAGCGCCCAACCGAGCAGGCCATTCATCTCGTAGCACCAACCACCACGGCGCTCGACGATCAATTTGCGGCGTATACGTACCAGATCGAGGTCGAGCGGCCGCCCCAACTGCACATCCAAGTCCTCGTAGGGGATCGACTGGACATGGTGCCGGTGAACCGCCGTCAAGCACTCGAGATCTGGACGTACCGGACCGGTGTATTGGATGCGCTGCAAATAATTCTCGAGTTCCATCATGGCGTCCCAATTGTTCCGCGCGAGTATCCCAGAGTTCCAACGAGCCCCGTCGGTACTGGCGTTCGCAAGGCATACTCAGCTGTAAGGATGATGTTCACGCACTGCTGGAATGAACGCTTCCAAAGTTCCACACATGAGCTACTCCGATACGCTGCAAGAGGAGGCGTCTCTCGCCTTTTGATTTGCCACTTCATTTCTTCCATGAAGTCGTCGGGGAGAAAGCCCAGACGATGTTCTGAACCGATGCTATCGGTCCCCCTCCGCCACTTCTGCGCCATCAGACTCAGCTCCTCTGTGGCCAACTCACCAACCTTCGACCGAACGGCCTGATCGCTAGCGCAACGTTGTCCTTCCTGCGCCGGCTCTGAGACCTGACCCAATTCAGGACCAACGGATAAAAGAGGGCGGCCAGAAGAGTTGCCGTGGTTCTCATGGCTGCCACGTGGCCTCTCGCTCGGTGCAACCCCTTGACTTCTTTGAATTTTGTGTTCGAAAGATTTCCGTCAGGTAGTCCGAAGGACCTGATTGCAGCAAACTGCCAATACTTCGCCACATCGATGACGGTGGGACCGAAGCAGTGGGGTATGCGGGCCCGAGCTACACAGCCTCAAGCGTGCCCAGAGTATGAGCGGGAGCGGGGGCAACCAACGACCTGGCCTGGCGGACGATCAGGCCTCCGGTTACGTCTACGAGTTTGGGTCGTGGTTGATCGAGCCGCAGCTCAATCGAATCCGCAAACCCGGAGAAGAGCACCAGCTCGAGCCCAGGACCATCGAGGTCCTCACCTATCTGCTGGAGCATGCGGGCGAGATCGTTTCCATCGACGATCTTCTCGACAACGTCTGGGCAGACCGAATCGTCGAGCCCAATGCGGTCCACCGGAACCTCGCCCGGATACGACGGGCGCTCGGTGATCCACCGCGTGCACCGGAGTACATCGAGACGATCTCCAAGCGGGGATACCGCACCATTGCTCGGGTGACCAGGGTCGAGGCGACCGACAGTGACCCGGCGCTCAAAGCCGCGCTGGAGGCAGTCACTCCCCCGTATCCAGCCTACGCCGGTGACGAGGAATACGTATTCGTCTGCTACTCGCACAACGATAGAGAAACCGTCTATCGCGAGCTCGTTCGCCTACGCGAGGCGGGCGTGAACGTCTGGTACGACGAAGGTATCCCCCCGGGATCCGAATGGGAGCAGGAGATTGCCGGTGCCATCGGCAACTGCTCGCACTTCCTGCTCTTCGTGTCGCCGCTCGCCGTCGCGTCGAAACATTGTCTCGACGAGATTCAGTACGCGCGTAACCGGGGTCGTCAGCTGGTCGTCGTGTACATCGAGCCTACGACTTTGCCGGAAGGCCTTCAGCTTGCCATTGGACGCATCCAGGCGTTGTTCAAGTACATGATGCGCGAGAAGGAGTACGCCCGAAAGCTTCTGTTGAGTCTCACGAGCGAAGCCACGAGCCGTCCCGCCGATGTCATGCGCATCCCGCATTGGCGCCGTAGCTTTCGAAGACTTACGCCGTTCCTTGCTGCGCTGCTGATCGTGGCGGCTTTACTCGTTCTCAGCCGCTCGGATCTTGTAGAGCGGCTGTTGAGATCTGCGCCGGACAACTCCATCGCCGTCGGCCGGTTCGAAGATCTTTCTCCGACTTCCGACCAGCAATGGATTGGCGGATCAATCGTTTCGGAGCTCACGGTGCTGTTTCCGCAGCACGGGTTGCAGGTGATCGGCACGCCGACCAGCAATGTCGAAGCCGCCCTTGCGAGGTACCAAGTGAGCGGCAGCACGATGCGGATGCGAGATCGCCTGCGTGTGACTGCTCGACTCGTGTCCATGGACACGCAACACCAGATCTGGGCCGACGTCGTGTTCGAGGGCCGAATCGATCCCGCGCAGGATGTCCAGCTAAACGTCGCGAAGGTGATTGCGCGCGCCGTTGCCGGAAACATCCTCGAGCCCTCCGGTGACGCCACATTGGTCAATGCCACACCCAATGAGAAGGTGGGCGCTCTGCAGCAGCTTCCCTCTACCACGGAACGGTTCCCGTCGTTCCCAGACATAGAGGAGACTCCCGATGAGCAGAATTGAGCTCGTCGCGCTGGCGCTTGTCTCGGCGATCATCTTCACGGGATTCCCTGCGCTGGCCGCTACGACAGAGGAGTTGACCCGCCAACCCGATGTCACCCACGTGAGCGTGTCTCCGGACGGGCGTTATCTGGCCATGGTTCGAAGCGATGCCTCGAGGGACACGCTCATCATCTTCGAACGACCGCTTTCGGAGGACAGTGTCACGTCCGGGGTCACCTCGGCGGAGCGAGAGCGCTTCAGCATCGTCAACTGGATCAGCAACGACCACCTTGTCGTGGAGCCAACGACGACACTGATTGGCAGACGCCGACCCACCGGTGCAATGTTTGCTTTGGGGGTCAGCGGCGAACGCACGAGGTTGCTCGGCCGCAGCGACAAGGCAACCGTTCTGGAGAGCGCACTCGTCGCGATTCTGCCCGACCAGCCGGACTCCATTCTCATTGCCGCGCACGGCGTGTGCGAGCCCCAGGTCTGCACCGAGGAAGAACTCCGCGAGCGACGTCTGGTCACGGTGAATGTGAGAACGGGGCGGCGCGATCCCGTGGCCGAGAGTGCACCGATCGCTGGTTACTTTGTCTCCGACCCGAATGGCCGAACGGTATACACCGCAGGCCCGACCGAGGAAGGCACCGTCGAGGTCTACCGGATTGCCGAGGGAGGGGTCTGGGAGCGGCTCGAGGCATTCTCGCTCCCCGGTGTGGGCCAGGTGCCGTACTTCGTATCGATGTCCGGCATCACGTACGGGCTGACCAACAACGTTGGGACCGCCGATCTCGCCCGGGTGGACTTCCGCGCCGGCACGTCCGACGCTTTGTTGCGGAACGAGGGTTCAGACGTCAACGGTCGCATCGCAACGTACGGCAACCACGCGCTGCTTGCGGTGCGCACCGACCCCGGGTTCCCGCAGTGGCACTACCTGATGGAGCATCCTTTCGTCGAGACGCACAAGCGGTTGCGTGCCGCGTTCCCGGATGGTGACGTGGAACTCACTAGCATCACGCGGGATGGTTCGACGGCGGTGGTACGGATATTCGGCCCGCGCAACGCTGGCGACTTCTACCTCGTGGATATCGAAGCCGGTTCCTATTCGCTGCTGGCGAAGGGCCAACCCTGGATCGACTCGGCCACGCTCCCGGTCGCCGAGCCCGTGGAGATCGTAGCTCGCGACGGCTTCGTCCTACGCGGCGCACTGACCCAGCCGGTGGGCTCGGGCACACATCCTGCCGTACTGCTGTTGAATGCTTGGCCGAACATGTCTTCAAAGGGCGTCGAATACGTCGCCGTCGCTCAGGCCATGGCCAGCAACGGCATCGCGGTCCTGGCGATCACGCATCGTGGATCGGCGGGGTTCGGTCGTCAGTACCGCATACCTGAACGCGATCCCGACGGACAGATCATTCAGCGCGACATTGCGGACGGGGCATCGTGGCTCGTCGAGCGGGGCGTTGCCGATCCTAACCGCGTGTGCGTGCTGGGCGAGGGTTATGGTGCGTACGCGGCGATCAAGGCCCTCACCGTCAGCACGAACCTCTTTGAATGTGGCCTCGCGCTGAGCGCGCACCTGCAACCGGAGGATGTTCGGAAGGCGGACGACCAGTGGATCCCGATCACCGCGCAGACGACGCTGAACCCTCCGTCGCCGCTCGACCTTGCGGACGATCGCAGATCACCCGTCGACAGGATTTCAAATGTCCGGGGACGGATATTGATCGTCGACCCCGATGGACGCTTCGAGACGCTGGTGACGGCACTGCGCGAACGCGGCGTTGGTTCGCAGCTGTCCCGAACTCCGCCGAGTATCGACCAGATTCTCGAATTTCTCGTTGCTGGCGAAGGTCCGCAGAACGAGCCGTTCATCGAGCGATTGAGCGAACCGCAACGGACACTGCTCCGCGGCGTGCTGAACACGGTCCGTACGGAGGCGCGGGGCTTCGCGCCGCAGCGCCGCGTTCGCGAGCGTCAAGTGCGTCGATACCTCGAGAGCCTGGTCGATGAGCACGACGCCGAGGTCAGTCGGTTCCTCGCCGATGAGGACTGGCCGGAGTACGAGCGCTACAAGCAGCAGCTCGTCGATGAACTGATTGCCGATCTCAACATCGTCTTCGTGAACTGAATCTGTGGAAGACAGTAGGGAGGGAGAGTGAGATGAACAACCAATGGGGAACGTCGATGATTGCCGGTACCGTCGGTTCCCTCGTCGTCGGCCTGATCCCTGCGTCGATCGGCGCAGCTGCGGAGACGTCGAGAACACAGCTGTTGGAGGAGATCCTCGTCACGGCGCAGCGGGTCGAGGAGCGGGAAAGCGAGGTGCCGATCGCGATGTCCGCGTTCAACGAAGCGGACATCGAGGATAGGCGGATCATCGGTATCGGCGAACTCTCTCTCTTCGTCCCAAGCATGGGTTATGTGCCCAACAACGTGGGCGACGCCACCCTGAGCATCCGCGGCGTTGGCTCGCTGACTCAAGACGCCGATGCCGATCCCGGTGTGTCTCTGCACATCAACGAGGTGCCGCTGGCGCCCGGCCAACCACCGCTGGAGCTATACGACCTGACGCGCATCGAGGTGCTGCGGGGCCCCCAAAGCACGCTCTACGGACGCAACGCCACCGGCGGGGTCGTCAACTTGATCACCACGAAACCGACCTTCGACGGACCTGGCGGCTATCTGGATCTGGAAGCCGGCAACGAGGACCTCCGGCGCCTGCGTGGTGCCATGAACTTCAATGTGGTCGACAGCTTCGCCATCCGGTTGGCCGGCCTATTTCTGGACCGCGACGGCTACACCGACAATCTGGCGGGTGGCCAGGTACCCGGTGTGCCCAATGAGATAGACGGTCGCGATCTCTTCAGCATCCGCACCACCGCGATCTGGCGGATCACGGATCACACCGAGGTCTGGGGCCTGTACGAGCGCTTCGACGAGGACGACGACCGGTTGCTTTGGCATAACCGACTCTGTAAGACCGCTCAGATGCCGGTGACGCGTGCCGGTTGCGAGCCGGGCGAGTTTGGGTTGGAGGCACACAATCCGAATCAGCCGCGGATCAACACCTTCTTGGCCAATGGGCTGCGGGGGATGATTCCACTGGGAGCCCGAGATGCGGAGACCGGGCTCGTTTTCCGCTATCCGCGCCCCGTGATCACCGATCTGCGCGATGTGCATGTCGATATCGCGCCGATCTATGAGTATCAGCAGGACCTGTTTCAGATTGGCGCGAGCCACGGGCTCGACTGGGGCGAGTTCAGTTTCCTTGGTGGCTATCAGGACTGGCGGCTGCGCAGCGTTTATGACCACGATTGGAGCGTCGGTCACGAGCTGGCGGCGATCCCAGAGAATCCAAGCGGGCTGTGGCCCGTGGCGAAGCTTCCGGACGTGGAGGATCCGCTGGACGGTCCTGTGTGCAACGTGAACGCCGGCCAGGTGGGGGTGCTTGGCGGTTGCGTCTACGCCAGCCCGTCCCGGGAGATGTGGCGCAGTGAAACGAGGAAGTCCCGCGAAGCCTACTCCCTGGAGTTACGCCTGCGCTCCACATCGGATGGGCGGTTCAACTATCTCTTCGGCGCGAGCTATCAGCACACCGATTTCCATTCGCTCGGGGCCGCCGGAAACAACGACTACAACGATACCTGGGCACTCTTCGGCGGCAGCTACGTCGCCAACCGGGCGGTCGACCCGTATGAAATAGCGACCGAACCGCCGTTTCGCATCGCTACGGGCGGCTTTGAAGACAACGTGCAGTTCGAAAGCTACTCCGAATTCGCCGAGGTCTACGTCGATCTCACCGACAAGCTCAAGCTGACTATAGCGGGCCGTTACAATCGGGATGAGAAACGACTTGCCGAGCGGCAGGTAGTCCCCGCCCTCGATGTCAACGCGCGCTATTTGGGTGAGCCGGACGAGCCCCTCTGGGTGCGTGCAGACGCGATCGCCTACGCATTCGGTGTTTCCGCCAACCCCGGCCCGCTCGACTTCTATGGACTGACGCAGGCAGTGGACGCGGCACGAGCCGCCGGGGGGCCATCGGCCGCGCTCCAGGTCGCGTCGACCGCGCCGCTGCTCACTGCCTGGAACGAGACCCGAACTATCCTAGGGCTGCCGACCAAGTTCGACTGGGAAGCCGTGAGTGGTCGATTGGTGCTGGATTGGCGGGTGATTGACGATGTTCTGACGTATGCCTCCTACGCCAGAGGCTATCGACCGGGGGGCTTCAATCGGGTTCTCAGTGCAACGGCGCAGACCGAATACGGACGGGAGGATGTGAACTCCTACGAGCTCGGTGCGAAGGCTCGGCTGGCGGCCAACAGCCTATCCTTGAGCGCGGCCGTATTCTTCAATGACTACGAGGACATGCAACTCGCCAGCCACGCCGGCGTACGATCTGGGTCGATCGTTCCGAACCGGAACGTTGATTCGGAGATCCTCGGCGCCGAATTCGAGGTGCGCTGGCGGCCCATCTTCGCGCCCCAAGCCGAGGTCGAGCTGGGCTACTCCTGGTTGCAAACTGAGCTCAGGAAGATAGAGCCGGAGATCGATCCGTTGTGGCTCAGCAACGGTGACCCAAGCTATGTCGAGCTCTACTCTTTCGCATCGGGTGCACCTGCGGGAAGCAGTGGCCGTTACGTGGCGCGGATCGACGAGGTCCTGCCTTTGGTAGACGCCGCGATCGCGATCGGAGCCGCGTTTGGACCCGACCAGGTACCGGCCGGTATCTATCCGAATGGGATTCCTGCTCTATTCGACGGCTTGTTTCTGCAACAGAACGGAGTGGAGATCCTGCCGGGGATCCCCGTGGACGTGGCCGGCAACCGGATCCCGGACACGCCCGAGCACACGCTGCACTCGGGCATCAGTTACACGTGGGACGTGCCGTTCGGCGCGGTGACGGCCCGTTGGGACTACTACTGGCAGAGCTCGAGCTACCTCACCATCTTCAATCGTCGTCATGAGTCGACCGGCGAATGGGAGCAGCATGACGCCAGCCTCATCTACGAGTCTCTCGATGCGCGGTGGTCGGTGCGCGCCTGGATCCGCAACATTGGCAACGAAGCGCACATCCTGGGAGGCTACCGGGGCCAGGTAAATCAGGATTTCTCAGTGACCGAACCGAGGGCGTATGGGGTGTCGGTGCGCTACAGCTTCGGGCGGCCTTAGGGGCCAGATATGTGGACTAGCCGAGGCATACCGATATAAGAGCTGTGAGGAGTTCAGCGTTTGCGCAAAGTGAGCTACAGCAAGACGCCGGGTACACGAGCAACAGGCGCCCAGCATTGTTAGGAAATTCGACGGCGTTGGCGGCGTGTGAATCGGCAGCCATCTGCATGCGACCGTGGTGAACCCGACGAGATCTAGGTCTGCGCCAATGCCCACTCCAGCAGATCGTTACCAAAAGGCTGTGAATTGCCCGCCAAGAGCCTGGTTCTGAGTTCGCGGTCTGCTACCTATGTGTCCGGGAAGTACTTGCAGCTGGTAGCGGTTCGTCTGGGACTCGAACCCAGAACCAATGGATCAAAAGTCCGTGGCGCGGAAACTCACTTCGTTGCTCGCGAGCGCCTCCGCCGATTCCAACACTTCTGTCAGAGCGATTTCGAAGCTCTGCACGAGACCGATGAGGTTGGTGTCCTCGCCGCGCTGCAGTGCGAGTTCCAGCGTCTTGCTCGCCTCCTTCAGGTGGGCGGCGCCGAAGCTGCCTGCCACACCGTGGAGATTGTGGGCGAGACGTTCTGCGGGCTCATAGTCTCGGCGCTGAACGTAGTCGCGCATCTTGGCGCCGGCGTCGCCGTAGTACTTACCGAAATCGCCCATCAGCTTCATCATCAAACGCACGTTGCCGTTGTGATGCTTGATGGCGTCGCCGACATTGATACCCGGTACGCGTTGCGCAACCAGTGCCGCCACGTCCATGGCACTCACCTCGCTGCCCGCGCGGCGACGCTCGGGAATCGGTTCGCTGGCCGGTAGCGGGCCCAAGAGTCGGGTGAGTGTGGTCAGCAGTTGGTCGAAGTCGATCGGCTTCGTGACGTAGTCGTCGCAGCCAGCAGCGATGGCGGTGGAGCGGCGCTCTGCGAGCGCATCCGCCGACACGGCGATGATCGGAAGCGTGGCCCCCGATGAACGAATCGCCTCGGTTGCTGCGAGGCCGTCCATCTCGGGCATGTGGATGTCCATCAGTACGGCGTCGTATTGGTTGGCGGCGACCGCATCGACGGCCTGGCGGCCGGTTGCCGCGATGTCGACGATGGCGGCGGCGCGCTGCAGGAACTCGAGTGCGAGTTGTTGATTGATTGGATTGTCTTCGGCCAGTAGCAGGTGTCGGCCGCGTAGGACGTCCGCGCTTCGCGGCCGCGTCCGCGATTCGACCGGCGGTGTTGCCGGGCTCGGCCGTGCAGGTATTCGAAAGCGGGCATCGAAGGCAAAGCTCGAGCCTTGGCCGAGCGCGGAGCGGACCGAGATGCTGCCGCCCATGACGTCCACCAGACGTTTGCAGATTGCGAGCCCCAGGCCAGTGCCGCCGTAGCGTCGCGTCGTCGAGCTCTCGGCTTGCTGGAACGATTCGAACAAGCGTGCCTGCTGCTCGGGACTGATGCCGATCCCGGTATCGGCCACTTTGAACGAAAGCTTGAGCTCGCGATCTGCGGCGTGACTCACGCGCGCATCGATGAGCACACTGCCGGCATCGGTGAACTTGATCGCATTGCTGACCAAATTGATGAGCACCTGCTTCAGGCGCAATGCATCGCCGAGCAGAACGCCATCGGTTGGGTACTGCGAATGGTCGCTGCAGTGATCGGCGAGTGCGAAGTCGAGACCCTTCTTGCGCACCTCGGTGCGGAACAAGCGTTCGACATCGCGCAGAATGTCGCTCACCGAAAGCGGCGCTACTTCCAGCACCAGCTTGCCGGCCTCGATCTTCGAGAAATCGAGCACGTCGTTCACCAGCGTGATCAGCGACTCGGCTGCGTTGCGGATCGACGTGACGTACTCGCGTTGCTTGCGATCGAGCTCGGTCTCGAGTGTAAGCTTCGAGAATCCGACGATGGCATTCATCGGCGTGCGGATCTCGTGACTCATGTTGGCCAGAAACTCGCTCTTGGCGGCGGTGGCGGCCTCGGCCACTTCGCGGCGTTTCTCGGCCTGTTCGCGTTCCACTCGGGCCGTGATGTCGACCACCGACCCATCGACTACGTGCCCCTGTATCGGATCGTCATTGACCCTGGCGCTCACCGACATCCAGAACGTGCGGCCGTCGCGGGTCACACCTTCGGCCTCGAAGGTGTCGACTACACCCGTCTCGTCGAGTTCGGAGAGTAGGTCGCGGGCCCGCTCCTTGCGTAGGAACACACGCTCGAGCAGGTCGTGATAGTCCTCGAGCAACAAGGCGACGCTGTCGAACCCGAAGATGCGCGCCAGCGTGGGGTTGGCACGGATCAGCACGCCTTCGGTCGTGATCCGAAACAGGCCTTCGTTGGCGCTTTCGTAGAGCGTTCGGTACTCGTCGCGTGTGGCGTGCAGGTCGGCGTACAGGCGGGCGTTCTCGATGGAAATCGCCGCTTGCGATGCGAGCAGAGACAGCACTTCGACGCGTTGTGCGGTGAACATGCCCGTTAGCCAGCGATGCTCGACGTACAACACGCCGACCAAGCTGTTGCGGGACATGATCGGCAGCGCCATCACCGACAGCGGCTGGAACTCCTTGACGTAGGTGTCCTGCGTGAACACGTCTTCCTTGGTGGCATCGGCGAGCACCAGCATCTGTCGCGTCCGCGCCACGAATTGCACCAGGCTTTGCGGTACCTCCTCGCAATTTTCGAGTGGCAGCGGCGGGCTCAAGCGGCGCGTGGAGCCACCTTCCACGGAAGCGACAGCCTCTACCTGCAAGCGATCGTCGACCGCGAGCAGCATGGCGGCCTTCTGCGCACCGGCGTGCTCGAGCGCGAGCCGCAGCAGCTTGATCAACAATCGATCGAGCACGATCTCTCCGGAAATCGTCTGCGCTGCCTTTAGCACGGTGGTGGTGTCGAGCACGCGCTGGCCGACCTGTTTGCTCTCCTGCGTGCCGCTGACACTGGTGAAGTCGCGCACGGTGAGATCGACTAGATCGCCGACCGTCCACGTTTCGGAGTTGGTGCGAGCCGGGCGATGGTCGCCGATGTAAGCCTCGAGATCGCGTTCGAGCTGGTTCGCCTTGGCAAGCGCGCCCCATCGCAGATAGCTCTGATACGCATTGCGAACGAACAAGCGCGCGAAGTCGGTGCGCGCCGACTCGGCACAGGCTCGGCCCGCGAGCTCGTAGGCAAGTGCCTCGTCGTTGGCGATACCTTGTCTGCGCGCACCCTGTGCGGCAGCTTCGTAGCACTCGAGCGCAGCCGTGACGCGACCGCCTCGCCAATGCATTTCCGCCTCGATGATCGAGACCTTCGGCTGTGCGGATTCACACCCACACGCAGCCATGCGTTTCAGCAGACGCAGTGGCTCGCGCACGCTGGTTGCATCGCTGTCGCGCGTGCGCAGCCCGACCAAAGCCTTGCAGAAATTGTATGTCACGATCAACGGTGATCCCGTCATCGCCAGCATGTGCCGATCGGCCTCGCGTACCACGTCCGCCGCGCCGCGGTAGTCGTTGAAGAGCACGGCGAAGTACAAGCGCAGGGCGTAGATCGAGCCTAGCGCAACGCGGTCTTCGGGATTGTCGAGCGGCAACACCTCCTCG
>QJXZ01000336.1 GCA_003248125.1 Gammaproteobacteria bacterium
CACCCCGCCGAACGTCTGCAATCCCACCTATCTGGCACGCCAGGCGCGCACGCTGGCGCGTGCCGAGCGCACGCGATGTCGCGTCATCGATGAGAAGGCGATCGACGAGCTCGGCATGGGCGCGTTCATGTCGGTGACGCGTGGCAGTGATACACCGGGCAAGCTCATCGTCGTCGACTACCGCGGCGGCAAGCGCGGTGAGCCACCAATCGCATTGATCGGCAAAGGGATCACGTTCGACACGGGCGGCATCAGCCTCAAGCCTGGCGCTGCGATGGACGAGATGAAGTTCGACATGTGTGGCGCAGCGGCAGTGCTCGGCTGTGCGAAGGCCGTGATCGAAGCAAGGTTGCCGATCAACCTCGTCGCGATCGTGGCGGCAGCAGAGAACATGCCGAGCGGCAAAGCTAGTCGACCGGGCGACGTGGTCAAATCGCTGTCGGGTCAGACCATCGAAATTCTCAATACCGATGCCGAAGGCCGTCTCGTGCTGTGCGATGCCATCACCTATGCGGCGCGATATCAGCCAAAGGTCGTGATCGACGTTGCGACGCTGACCGGCGCCTGCATCATCGCACTCGGCTCGCATGCCAGCGGGCTGTTCTCGAACGACGATGGCCTCGCAACCGATCTCACGGCGGCCGGCGAGTACGTCGGCGACCGCGCCTGGCGATTACCGATCTGGGACGACTATCAGAGTGCATTGAAGAGCAACTTTGCAGACATGGCCAACGTCGGCGGCCGCGAAGCCGGCTCGATCGTCGCGGCGTGTTTTCTATCGCGCTTCGCGAAGCAAGTACCGTGGGCCCATCTCGACATCGCCGGTACAGCGTTCACAGGCGGTGCCGCCAAAGGCGCGAGCGGACGACCCGTACCGCTACTATTTCAGTATGTCTTGAATCAGATCTGAACCGAGTGACACGCATCGATTTCTACATCTTGCCCGACGTCGACACAGAGGCGCAGCGACGCTTCGCTTGCCGGCTTGCGCACAAAGCAGTCAGCGCTGGGTCGCGCGTGCACGTTCACGTCGACGATGAAGAAGCCGCGAACGATCTCGACGCATTGATGTGGGAGTATCCGAGCGATCAGTTTCTACCCCATGCCATCGCCGACTCGCCCACTTGCGCCGTTGCGCCGGTCGTCGTTGCTCACCGTGAACCGGCAAGTGATCACGACCAGCTCCTGATCAACTTGGCGCGCGAGATTCCGCCGTTCTTCGGCCGCTTCGAGCGTGTCGCCGAGATCATCGTCGCGCCTCTGCTTGCGGTCGGCCGCAACCGGTATCGGTTCTATCGTGAGCACGGCTACCCGCTGTACGACCACAAGCTCGACGATTGGGAAAGCTGATGGCCGACCGTAGCCGACATCAGAAGGGGCCACTGCCACCACCGCCCGAAAGCTCGCTGCTCGGCGATCTCGAGTCTATCCGCGGCCTGTTGTCGCGCGAAGGCGAAGCCGACGAGTTGCGGACCGGCGACGACACCCCGGACGTGCCGATTCTCGACGACGTGGTCGATGGCGCGCTGCAGGTGGACGAGTCCCCGCTCGAGGCACACACCACCCTCACCGTGGATTCCGCGGGGGACTCGCTGCTCGGCGACGAGACCATCAAGGCATTGCTCGGTGACGAATGGCGCACGGCCGCCGACGAGATCATCCGTTCAGCGCGCAAGTCGCTTTCCGAAGCAGCTGCCGCTTGGTCGGCCGACGACACGGAGATGCTTGCGCGCATGCTCAACGGCCGCATCGACGACACCATCGGGCAATGGATGCACGAGCTAACCGTGCAAAACGTCGCCGGATTGCGCGAGCGGCTGATCGCAGCGATCACGGATGCCGTCAAGGAAATAACCGATCAACTCACGGATTCCGCTTCGCATGGAGAATAGCTTCGATCCGCACGCCATCGAGACGCCGCTCTACGAAGGTTGGGAGCGCGCCGGTCACTTCGCTCCGACGGGCAACGGCCTGCCCTACTGCATCATGATTCCGCCGCCGAACGTCACCGGCCGGCTGCACATGGGGCATGCGTTCCAACACACGATCATGGATGCACTCATCCGTCATGCGCGCATGAAGGGACGCAGGGCACTTTGGCAGATGGGCACCGACCATGCCGGTATCTCCACGCAGATGCTCGTCGAGCGCAAGCTGGCCGCCGAAGGTATCGACAAGAACGAGATCGGACGCGAAGCCTTCGTCGAACGAGTATGGCAATGGAAGGACGAATCCGGCGGCCAGATTTCCCAGCAGCTGCGCCGCATGGGCTCGTCACTCGACTGGAGCCGCGAGCGGTTCACCATGGACGAGGGCTTCTCGCGCGCCGTACGTGAAGTGTTCGTTCGGCTGTACGACGACGGTCTCATCTACCGCGGCCAACGCTTGGTGAATTGGGACCCGGCCCTCCAGAGCGCGATCTCCGATCTCGAAGTGGAAAACGAGGAAGAAAATGGCCATTTGTGGCACTTCCGCTATCCGCTCGCCGACGGCGCACGCACCGCAGCCGGTGCGGATCACGTCGTGGTGGCCACCACTCGACCCGAGACCATGCTCGGCGACACCGCCGTGGCGGTGCATCCCGAAGATGCGCGCTATACCGACTTGATCGGTAAGCGGGTTCGCCTGCCACTTGCGGAGCGTGACATTCCGATCATCGCCGACGCCTACGTCGACCCCTCATTCGGCACCGGCTGCTTGAAGATCACGCCCGCTCACGATTTCAACGACAACGAGATCGGCGTGCGTCACGGCCTGCCGCTCATCAATGTCTTCACCGCGGATGCACACTTAAACGACAACGCACCAACTGCCTATCGCGGCCTCGATCGGTTCGAAGCGCGCAAGCGCATCGTCGCCGATCTCGAACGCATGGGGCTGCTCGAGAAAGTCGAGCCGCACAAGCTCACCGTACCGCGTGGCGACCGCTCCGGTGCCGTCATCGAGCCATGGCTGACGGATCAGTGGTACGTGGCAATGGACGAACTTGCAAAGCCCGCCATTGAAGCTGTCGAGCGCGGTGACATCGAGTTCGTGCCGAAGCAGTACGAGAATTTGTACTTCGCCTGGATGCGCGACATCCGTGATTGGTGCATCAGTCGCCAACAGTGGTGGGGACATCGCATCCCTGCTTGGTACGACGACGCCGGCAACATATACGTCGGACGCGACGAACCCGAGGCGCGCGCCAAACACCACCTCGCCGCCGACTTGAAGCTGACCCAAGATCCCGATGTGCTTGAAACGTGGTTCTCGTCAGCACTGTGGACCTTCGGCACGCTCGGCTGGCCGGATCAAACCCCCGAGCTCGAGCTCTACCATCCGACCGACGTCCTAGTCACGGGTCACGACATCATCTTCTTTTGGGTCGCGCGCATGATCATGATGACACTGCGATTCGTCGGCGAAGTGCCGTTTCGCAAGGTCTACATCCATGGTCTGGTGCGCGATGCCGAGGGCCAGAAGATGTCCAAGTCGCGTGGCAACGGCCTCGATCCGCTCGACCTCATCGACGGTATCTCCTTACAAGACCTCATCGCCAAGCGCACCGAGGACTTGCTGCAGCCGCAGATGGCAGCACAGATCGAGAAGACCACACGGCGCGATTTTCCTGACGGCGTTCCATCATACGGCACCGATGCACTGCGCTTTACCTATTGCGCGTTGGCCTCCACGGGCCGCGACGTGCGCTTCGACTTGAAGCGCATCGAGGGCTACCGCAACTTCTGCAACAAACTGTGGAACGCGGCAAAGTTCGTACAGATGAATACCGAAGGCATGGCTCTCGACGGTCCTGCCGAAGCCAGCGTAGTGGATCGCTGGATCGAATCGCGCGCGCGACGCATGCTCGAGGATGCCGAGCGAGCGATCGCGACGTTTCGTTTCGATCTGCTCGCCAACACCCTTTACGACTTCGTCTGGCATGAGTATTGCGACTGGTACCTCGAGCTCACCAAGCCGCTACTCTGGGACGAAGGCGCATCGCCGGCCGCGCAGACCGGCACACGCAAACAGCTGCTGCGCATCCTCGAAATTTCGCTGCGCGCGGCGCACCCGGTCATTCCGTACATCACCGAGGCCTTGTGGCAACGCATGGAGACGACCAGGTCTCCCGATGCAACGATCATGTGCCAGCCCTACCCCGAGGCCAATGAACTGAACGCCGATGCCGATGCCGAAGCGACCGTCGAGTGGCTGAAGGCCGTGGTCGTCGCCATTCGCAACATTCGAGGCGAGATGGGCATCAAGCCGAGTCGCACGATTCCTTTGTTGCTCGAAGGCGGCAACGAGATGGACCGACAGTGGCTCGCCGACAGCGAGGAGTTGTTGAAGCGCCTTGCCAAGATCGAGCGCATCGATTGGCTTGGCGCAGGACAACCGCCGCCGCCTGCGGCGATGCAGCTGGCCGGCGATCTCAAGATCCGGGTGCCGCTCGCCGGCTTGATCGACCTCGCCAGCGAGCAAGCGCGCCTCGACAAAGAGATCGCGCGCAAGTCGGGCGAGCTCGAACGGCTCGAAAAGAAGCTTGCCAACGACAGTTTCGTCGCCAAGGCACCGGCCGACGTCGTGGCAAAGGAGCGTGAGAAGGCAGCAGACGCGCGCGCGGCGCTGGCTGCATTGACCACACAACGCGCGACCCTCGACAAGCTTTAGGGGCGCGTGCCTTCGGCGCGTCAGGCGATACTCAGGACGACTTTGCCAACGGTGTCGTTGGAAGCCACGAGCGCATGCGCGCGCTCGGCTTCGGCAATCGGTATCACGGCTTCGACGACCGGGCGAATGGCGCCTGCCTCGATGGCCGGCCAGACGTTGTGCTCGAGCGCGTCCATGACGGCCGCTTTCGCTGCAATCGATCGCGCGCGCAGCGTCGAACCAATGATGCGCAGGCGCTTGACCATCATGAGACCGAGCGAAACGTGCGCATCTGCACCACCCATGAGGCCGATGATCACCAACCGGCCATCGACGGCCAAGCTCGCCAGATTGTCTTTCAAGTATGCGCCGCCGACCGGATCGAGAATTACGTCGAATCCACCGCCGTCGGTCCACCCTTTGGCAAGCGACTCGAACGACTCGGTGTGGCGGTCGGCACCACCGCGCGCACCCAACTCGACACAGCGTGCGATCTTGTCGGCGCCACCAGCGGTCACCCAGCAAGGATTGTTGCTCACCTTACACAGTTGAATGGCGGCGGTGCCGACACCGCTTGCGCCCGCGTGCAGCAGCACACGTTCCGCCGGCGCGAGCTTCGCTTCCATGTACAGGTTCAGATACGCGGTCGCGAATACCTCCGGTAGTGCCGCCGCCTGTTCGAAGTCGAGCCCGTCCGGCACGCGCAGTACTTGTCCCGCCGGCACGTTCACGAGTTCGGCATAGCCCCCGCCTGCGAGCAGCGCGCAAACGCGATCGCCCTTCTTGTAGCGTGCGACACCTTCACCGATCGCAACCACCTCCCCGGCGCACTCGAGTCCCAAGATCGGACTTGCCCCCGGCGGTGGCGGGTAGCCGCCGCTGCGCTGCACGAGATCCGCGCGGTTGATCGCCGTTGCACGGTTACGAATCAACACCTCGCCCGCGCGAGGGACCGGGTCTGGCACGTCGTGCCACGCGAGTTTATCGCCGTCGATCTCGATCGCCTTCATCGCTACCCCCTACCAACTCATTCGCATCTTGATGCCGCGCGCGTGCAGATAGCGCTTGATGCCGCTCACGGTGTACTCGCCGTAGTGCACCATGGAGGCGATCAGCGCGGCATCGGCATGGCCATCGGTCAGTACTTCCTCCAGGTGAGCCGGGGTGCCGGCACCGCCCGATGCAATCACGGGAATTCGCACGGCATCTGCAAGCATGCGCGTCAGCTCGATTTCGTAGCCTTCGCGTGTGCCATCGGCATCGATCGAGTTGACAACCAGCTCGCCCGCGCCGAGGTGCTCGCCCTCGAGCGCCCAGGCCAAAGCATCGATGTTCATCGGCGTGCGGCCACCGTGAATGACGATCTCGTAGCCGGACGGTAGCGCGGCACAACGTTCGACACGGCGGATGTCCATCGACAGCACCACATTCTGATTGCCGATGGCGTCGGCGCACTCGGCGATCAGCGCGGGCCGCTCGACGGCAGCCGTGTTGACGTTGATCTTCTCGGCGCCGGCCAGGCGCAGATCCGTTGCATCGGCCACACTGCGTACACCGCCACCAACCGACAGTGGAATGAATACCTGCGCCGCGACCGCCTCCACGACATCGAGCATGATGCGACGGCGGTCGCTCGATGCAGTGATGTCGTAGAACACCAGCTCATCGAGGCCGTCTTCGTAGTACTCACGGGCCTTGGCAACGGGATCGCCGATGTCTTTCGTATCGACGAACTTGACGCTCTTGGCAAGCTTGCCATCTCGCACGTCCAGACACGCGATGAGCCGCTTGCTCAACACGTGGCGTGCTCCCAGGTGCCATCCCACGTTGCGAATCGGGCCAGCAAGTCGAGTCCAACACGGCCACTCTTCTCCGGGTGAAATTGGGTGGCCACGTAGTTGCGACAAGCCAGCGCGCACGCAAACGTGCCCTCGTACTCGGTCTCGGCCAACACGGAGCGCGCGTCGGCCGGCACGGGGTAATACGCATGCACGAAGTAGAACTCGTCACCCGGCCGGATACCGGCGAGTACCGGGTGCGCGCGTACCACGCGCACTTCGTTCCACCCCATGTGCGGAATCTTGAGCGCAGGATCGTCGAGCCGAAACCGCACCACACGCCCAGGCAGCAAGCCGAGCGTGGTCGTATCGTTTTCTTCGGAGTGATCGAACGAAATCTGTAGGCCGAGGCAGATACCAAGCAGCGGAGTGCCCGCCCGGTAGATCGATGCGAGTGCGCGATCGAGCCCCCGTGCCTTCAGGCTACGCATGGCGCTGCCCGCAGCCCCGACACCGGGAAAGATCACCCGTTC
>QJXZ01000136.1 GCA_003248125.1 Gammaproteobacteria bacterium
AATGGATCGCGCTCGGCATCGGCATCTACGCCACCGTGTCGTGGATTCAGAGCCTCGCCGCCCGCGATCCCGCCACCTTCGCCATGATCTTCAGCTCCAAGGCGCTGCTATTGCTCGGCTGCGGCTTTCCGTTCATCTCGTTCGTGACCTATGGCTTGGGCTTTTGGGCGCCACCGTATCTGCTGCGTGCGCACGGGGTCGATCTCACCGAGGCAGCGACCTTCCTCGGCTTGTCGGCGGCACTCGGCGGTTGGATCGGCGTGACATTCGGCGGTGTGCTGGCCGACCGGCTGCGGCGACGATTTGTGAACGGTCGCCTGTACATCGGTGTCGCCACCCCCATCGTTTCGTTACCGATCGCATTGCTGTTTCTGTACACGGACGATTTGTGGGTCGCCTATGGTTGCAACTTCGTGTTCTCTATTTTCTCGCCGATGTGGGTCGGGGCCGCGGCAGGCACCGTGAACGATCTGGTCATGCCGCGCATGCGGGCAATCTCGTCGGCGTTCTATATTCTGATCGTCACGTTCGTGGGCTTGGCGCTCGGACCATTCATCATCGGCCAGATCAGCGATCACTTCATTGCTGCTGGCATGAGCGACGGCGATGCGCTGCGCATCGGCATGCTGTGGGGCCTCTCGGCATTTGCCGTGGCGCTGGTGTTGCTAGCACTGGCGACGCGACATCTCCCTCGCGACGAGGCGAGCCGGTTGGAGCGGGCGAGAGCGGCTGGGGAGGCGGTTTGAGAAATTGGGGACAGTTACCTAATTAGTCACTCACGGCTCCCAGGCATGGCGCGGTCACGCTGAAGCTGTGAGTGACTAATTAGGTAACTGTCCCCAATTCTTACTTATTCGAGGCGGTTCACGGCGACGATGATCCCCGACTCCAGCTTCATCGAGTAGCTCATGAGCGCCTTTTTGATCGTGACGTTCTGGCCAGCGCGAATTCGCGTGCGACCTGCCTCGTTCTCGACCCATACCTGGCCATTCGACAGGTAGACCACGGACTTACCGCTCCTGGCAAATGTCACTCTCTCGATGCGCGCCTCGATGACGAGATCTTGCTCTATTGGCGCGCCCTTGCCGAAGTCGGCTTCCTTTCGGGCCTTGACGTCGCGCGCAGAGCCTTTCGAGCGCGCGACTTGGTCGTAGCATTCGAGCCGTTTTGCATCCTTGCCAATCGCGTCGCACGCGAGCCAGTCGGCGTCGGAGCCGCAGGCGGACGAAGCTGTAAATGCTATGAGCAGAAAGAGAAAGGGCGGCAAGAGCCGCCCTTTACAGGAGCGCGATAGATCTATCAAAGCTGCTGCGTGATGCGCGCGTACCAGATGCGACCGCGCGGATCGTATGTTGCAGTTTCTATTCCACCGAGCGTGCTGATGGCCTTCGCGTCGGTGTCGAATGCGTTGATCAGTCCGAGCGTCACGCTCGACCGCCGATCACCCCACACGAGACCATCGAGGCTCAGGTCGTACTGCATGTCCCACGTGATGTAGCGGCCGATCTGATTCACACATGGATTGGTCACTTCCATCACAGCGAGTACGAATGCGCTCACCGCGCAGAATCCTTCGCCCGCCGACGCATTGTTCAAGTGATCGATGTAGCGGCCGTAGATTGCCACGTTGTGACGATCATAGGTCCACGCGGTTCGCAGAATGGCGCGCCACTTCGGTGCCGCCGGTACTGCAGCCGTGTTGTTGTTGCGCTTGCCAGCACCATGGATTTCCGGACCGTTGGCGACGGCCGTGTAGTCATATGCGTCGACGTAGGTCGCTTGCAACCCGACGGTGAATTGACCGAAGTCGGCATCGACGAACGGAATTTCGTCGCTGTTGAACCGATACGAAATGTTCGTATCGAACCCGGACCACTTCATGGTTTGGGCATTGATCAAGTCCGTGTCGACCACTTCGATGATTCCGGTGATCGAGTTGCGCTGAATCGCGTCACTCGCCATCCCGCTCGCGAGCCAAGCCTCCAGCTCGTCAGGTATTCCGTTCGTGTTCGCGTCTGCTTGGCTACAAGCGCCGGTAGCCCCAATCGTGCAGAAGCCGGCAGCGGCCGCGCGGTCACGCTCGGCATCGACGATCTCCTGCGGAACCGGTCGAATGATACGATCCTGGAAGTCGAAGTCGTGCCAATCGAACGAGATGTTCAGGTCGTCATCCAGCAAGCGGAAGCTAACACCGATGTTGTAGACATCGGCTTCCTCGGGTTCGAGGTTCGGATTGCCGCCGAGGGTGCGGGCAAGAAATCCGCTCGTGGACGTGTAGAACCGGTCGATCGTATTGGACAGTCCCAGCTGGGTATTGCCATCGAAGAGCTGCGGAATCGTCGGAGCGATGAAGGCGGTGCCAAAGGAGCCGCGCAGCGACACCCAATCCCGCACTTCCCAACGCATTCCGACCTTGTAGTCGGTGTGATCGAGATCCGCATTTGAGTTGTCGCTGACCCATTGACTACGAACGGAACCGTCGAACTCTACGCGGCCGATGGTATCGTTCTCGAGAATCGGAACCTGCAGCTCCGCGATTGCAGCCCACGTCTCTCTGGATTCCTTATAGTCCGGCTCGCCAACGCCGATGAAAGCATCGAAGGAATTGTAAGTGCCGCCGTAATTGACGTCCCACGTATAGTCCTCCCACGTCATTCCGATCGCAGTGCTCACGGGTCCGGCAGGCAGTTCGAACAGATCACCCGTCGCAATCAGCTCCGCGATGTGATACGTCTGCTTGACGTTGGTGGGCTCGTAGCGGGCCACCGAATCGTACACGGCTGTGGAGTTGATCTGGTCGGGATCGGTCTGCACGTTACCGCCTGAGCAGTCTCGATTCACGCACTGGTAATTCTGCGTGGTGAACGGGTTGAACCAGAATTCCCGGGCCTTGCCGATGTTGGGGTCGTAGGCGACCAAATCACCGGTGAGGCCGTTGGCGATGGACGATTGACTCTCGACCGCGCCACCGAAGCCATCGAAGTCGACGTAGTTGTATGTGTAACGCAAGAATCCGCTCCAGCTCGAGTCGGGCATGTCGTAGTTGATCTGCCCGCTCCAGCGGTAGCTGTCTTGATCGAAGTTCCCACCCCCGGTCCCGGCCCGGCCAAGCTGCGTACGCGATGGGCCGCTGATGAGCGGATAGCCGACGGGGCGCCAGGCCGCGATGCGTACGTCTTCGTTGAACGGGATTCCCTGCGTAGGATCGACGCCACCGCCGCCGCCCAGGATGACGTCGCCATAGGGATTCACAGCACTGACTGTGGTCAAATCGCGATCGGGTATGCCATCACCGTCCGCATCCTGGGCGTACAGCAACTGATCGCCGCCAGCGGCCTCGAATACACCGTTGTTGTTGAGGTCGATGAAGGCGCGGTAGGGATTGCCCGGGTGTTCCCCAGGAATCACAGGCATTTCTCCCGTCCGGCCACCCGGGTTCGACGGCGAGCCGGTGTCGCGCGCGTTCTGTCGTCCCACCAGAAATTCACCTTCGACGCTGAAGCTGTCGGAGATCTCTTGGTCGAAAATGGCGACTGCCGTGGTCGACTCGTAGTTGGGTTGGAACGTGAAGTTCTGGCCAAACTCCCACAGACAGGTTGTTGATGCCAACGCCGTGCCCTGTGGCTTACCGAGCACACCGTCTTTTTTAGTGGCGCCAGGTACGTTGTTCAAGCCACAACCTGGGTCGCGACGCTGCGTACGTGAGACCACCGTCCCCGTCGCATCGGTGCGGTTCGGAACGACGAAGTTGCCCGGCCAGGGAGTCGACGAGAACGACGGCGCGCCGAGGGTGTACTGCGGGCGATCCAAGAACTGCATCATGTCCTTCTCGCGTGTTTCGAGCGCTACGACGAAGCCCCCACGGTCGCCACGCGAACCACCGATGAATGCATACGCTGTCTCGTCCCAACTGCCGTCGGTGACCGAGTTGTTGCTCGCCTGTACTTCCAACCCTTCGAAGTCCTTGCGGGGAATGAGGTTCAGCACCCCGGCCACCGCATCGGTACCGTACAGGGCTGAGCCTCCGTCGGTGAGCGACTCGATGCGCTCGATCAGAATCTGCGGGTAGCTGGTCTGCAGGTTCCGGGAGATTGTTCGCTTGCCGTCGAGTAGCAGAAGCGTCGACGTGGGGCCTAATCCGCGGAAGTCGGCTTGAGTGAACGAACCGAGCTGCGGATTGGCGCCCAAGATGTTGCTGACCGATTCCACGCCATAGTTGAACGTCGAGTTGCGAATGATTTCGCCGATACTGGGTGTGCCCTGCTCTGCGATCTCGGCACTATTCATCACTTCGATAGGCGACGACGTATCGAAGCTCTCTTTCTTGATCAACGAGCCGGTGACGATGATTTCTTCCACCGCCTCCTCTTGCGCAAACACGGAAATGCTGGGAACTAACGCGACGATCGCGCCGGCGGCCAAGCCGCGGACGATCCGCGCAATGCGAATGCTGGTCATTAGTTGTCTCCCCAATCCCAAACCACTGGCGCGGTCTCCCGGCCCCCCACGCCGCTGTGCGGTCATGGCAGTGAACGGCTCGCTCCCACACGACCGATCACGACGGCGATGCTGGAGTGTAGGGACTCTGGGGGAAAGCCGTCAACGCGGTTTTCCCGTAGAGAACCGCATTGAGCTTAAGATGAAGGCCAAGCGTGGCCACCATTCAGGAGCTAAGTCGCGTGCATTACACCGGCTACGAACGACTCTCATTCGACTATCCAATGCCGCGCGTTTTGCGGGTCACCTTCGATCGACCCGAGAGGTACAACGCGCTCGACGCCGTCGGTCACAAGGAAATCACCTACGTGTGGCGCGAGATCGACGATGACCGCGACATCGACTGCGTGATTGTGACCGGCCGCGGCAAAGCGTTCTCGGCCGGCGGCGACTTCGAGATGATCGAGAAGATGCGCGGCGACTTCACCACCCTCGCGCAAACATGGAAAGAAGCACGCGATCTGGTCTACAACGTCATCAACTGCAACAAACCGACGATTTCGGCGATCAACGGCCCAGCGGTCGGCGCTGGGCTCGTGGTGGCGCTGCTGTGTGACATCTCGATCGCCGCGCGGTCGGTGCGCATTACCGATGGCCATACGCGGCTAGGCGTCGCCGCGGGCGATCATGCCGCGATCATCTGGCCGCTCCTATGCGGTATGGCGAAAGCGAAGTACTACCTCCTGACGTGCGATCAGCTGTCGGGCGAAGAGGCCGAGCGCATTGGGCTCGTGTCGCTGTGCGTCGACGACGATGAGTTGGAAATGAAATCGATCGAGGTGGCGCGCAAGCTCGCCGAAGGTGCGCCGAGCGCCATCCGTTGGACCAAGTACGCGCTCAACAACTGGTTGCGGCAAGCCGGCCCAATCTACGACGCATCCACGGCACTGGAGATGATGGGCTTCACCGGACCTGAGTCGGGCGAAGGGCTCGCGGCGCTGAAAGAGAAGCGCGCGCCGAAGTTCCCGCCGGGGTCGCCGGTGTAGCCGGAGTGGGAGCGGGCCTACTCGCTCCCACGGAGCACACCGCTACGTGCGGGCTTTAGGAACATTTCATGGCCAAGCGCAAAACGATCGACGATGCCGTTCGCGAGGTGTGCCTGTCGTTGCCGGAATCGACGGAAGTGATGTCACGCGGCTCGCCCGACTTTCGCGTTGCCGGCAAGACGTTTGCGACCTACGTGCTCAATCATCACGGCGACGGTCGCGTCGCGCTGTGGCTCGCCGCCGCGCCGGGCGCGCAGCAGTTTCACGTCGAGCACGATGACGAAAACTACTTCGTGCCGCCCTACGTTGGCCCGCGTGGATGGCTCGGTGTAAATCTAGATCGCGGCCTCGACTGGCAAGTCATTGCCGAACGCGTACGCGAAGCCTATCGCGCAGTTGCCCCGGCCAAGCTCGCGCGCGACTTGCCGGCCATGAACAAGATTGCACCGCCGACCGCCTCGGTCGATGCGGAGGCGTTCGATCCCATGAGCGCACCGCACGTGAAGAAGACGATTGCGCGTTTGGAGAAGATTTGTCTCGCGCTCCCGGAGACGAGCCGCGGCGAAGCATTTGGCAATCCCGTGTGGCGCGCGGGTAAGAAGACCTTTTGCCAGGCGTACCGCTACACGGGCCGCCTCGAGCTTTCGTTTTGGGTGGGGCCCGATGGCCAGGACATGCTGACGCTCGACTCGCGCTTCACGATCCCGGCCTACATGGGTCACAACGGCTGGATCGCGCTCGACGCCGAGGACGGTGTCGAGTGGCGACAAGTCGAGGATCTGGTGCTCGGCAGCTACCGACACTTTGCATTGAAGCGGATGCTGAAAGCACTTGATGGCTGAAATCGGGGACAGTTTACCTATCTCCTACTCACGGGTTTTCTAAGCAAAGGGCTTGCGGCAAGTTGGGAGTCGCGACCCTGAATCCTGTGAGTAGGAAATAGGTAAACTGTCCCCGATTTCACCCCCCGTCCCGCATCATCTCTTCTAGCGCGGTTTGAAGATCGCCAGCCAGCAGCGCATCGCTGTCCTGCTCGCCGAGATTGGCGAGAAACAAGAACGCGAGCAGAAATGCTCGCACGTCGTGCCGGCGTGCGAGGCCAGCCTCGTCGGTCCACACCCTCGACCACGACGCGAGTGGCGCAGGATCGACGAGCGTCTCAATCCATTGCTGCCAATCGTTGCGGTCGAGCTTGTTCGATCGATGCAGATAGAACGCCGCCCGGGCGAGGCGATCCGGCTCGCCGAATACGTACGCGACACCCGGCGGCGCGATCTGATGCGTTAGGGCATCGCGCAACGTGCGGATTTGATCGCCGTTGAGCGCACCGTTCGGTGCGAGCTGCAACACGAGATCCGCCCCGTGCGCAACACCGTGCCGCCAGCCCTCGAGCGGATCGAAGCCGCGATAGTCGTCGACGTTCGTGAGGTAGTCG
>QJXZ01000202.1 GCA_003248125.1 Gammaproteobacteria bacterium
GGTCGAAGTTCTTCAGATTGTGGGTGCGAGCCCCACGTAGCCAGATGGCATCCACGGCAAAGACGGTTCGTGCGCCGAAACCGGACAACATACGCGATGGGTGCGCGAGTCGCCAAGTTCGAACACGAAGGCGGTGGCATGATCCGCGATCCCCAGCCGCCCGGTCTCCGATCGCGGGCGAGGCTGCGTCCACCCGCAGGACAGTCACTCGCCTCCCACAACGGAAGCAGTCGATTGCCGTGTGTCGGGCTTTGCCGATGCGCTAGACTGCCGCGCTTGGACACGGGGGACACGACCATGGCGCGCGGCATCAACAAAGTCATTCTCATCGGCAATCTCGGTGCTGACCCACAGACCCGCTATATGCCGAGCGGCGGCGCGGTCACCAACTTCAACATCGCCACCTCCGAATCTTGGCGCGACCGCCAGACCGGTGAGCAGCAAGAACGCACCGAATGGCACCGGGTGGTTTGCTTTCAGCGTCTTGCGGAGATCGCCGGCGAGTACCTACGCAAGGGCAGCAAGGTCTACATCGAGGGCCGGCTACAGACCCGCAAGTGGCAGGACCAGAGCGGCCAGGACCGCTACACCACGGAAATTGTCGCCAACGAGATGCAAATGCTCGATTCGCGAGGCGGTGGTGAGGGAATGGGTGGTGGTCCGCGGCAGAGCGGTGGTCAAGCGGGCGGAGGCCGCGATGGCGGCCGCGACGGCGGCGGTGGCGGGTTCGACGAGACGCCGGACGACATGGGCCCGGACCTCGACGACGACATTCCGTTCTAGGTGGGTTGCGGGCTGAACCCGAGACCGACGATGAGCAGCGCGCCACCCAAGATTAGACGGTAGACCACGTACGGCAGCATGCCGGTGCGCTCGATCAGCTTCACGAAGTAATGCATGGCGACGTAGCTCGCCACCGCCGAAAGCGCAAACCCGAGCAGCACGTCGCGCCACGGCACCGGCGAGCGACCTTCGATTGCGTCGAGGGTAGCGAGCGTCGCGGCACCGAGGATGGTGGGAATCGCCAGGAGGAATGCGAAGCGGGCCGACGCCTCACGCGACAGACCCAGTAGCAGCGCCGCGGTAATGGTGATGCCCGAGCGCGAGGCGCCCGGCACGATTGCGAGCACTTGCATACCGCCGATCAGCAACGCATCCCGCAGCGAGAGCTGAAACTCGCTCCGCCCGGGGCGCGCCACGCGCCGATCGGCGATCCACAGCAGCACGGCGAAACCGATGGTGGTGGTGGCGATGACCAGCACTTCGCGCGCGTGCATCTCCACCCAGTCGTGCAGCAGGTACCCGAGTACGACGATCGGCAAAGTCGCAATCAGCACACGGCCGAGCAGGCGCGCGTGATCGTCCGCCACGCCGTGCCGGGAAAATTGCCACGCGCTGGTCACGAAGCGATCGAGATCGGCCCGGAAGTACCACAGCACCGCGAGTAACGAGCCCGCGTGCACGGCGATGTCGAATACCAAACCTTGGTCGGGCCACTCGCTCAGGAGGGCCGGCAACACGAGGTGCGCGGAGCTCGAGATTGGCAGAAATTCCGTCAGCCCCTGAAGCAGCGCGAGCACCACGACCTGCAGTAGATCCAACCGCTCGCTCCTTGGGTGTTGGCGCTGCGCAGTCTAGCGCACGGGCACGCCGTGGTAAGGTATGCCGATGCAAATCAGCCACGAGTTCCATCGCGAGATCCCACTCTTTCCCCTGCGCACGGTGCTGTTCGCAGGCGGCAGGCTGCCGCTGCGTATTTTCGAGCCGCGCTACACCGACATGGTGAGCCGCTGCCTCAAGGAGGAAACCGGGTTTGGCGTGGTGTTGATTCGCGACGGCGACGAAGTACGTGCCGGCACTGCGGCAGCGCAGCCGAACGTGTTCGGCATTGGCACGTACGCGCGAATCGTCGATTTCAATGCCCGTAACGACGGCACGCTCGGCATCATGGTCACCGGTGGCCCGCGATTTCGCGTGCTGCGTACCTACGAGCAACCCGATCACCTGTTGATGGGCGAGGTCGAGTACTTACCGGAGGAGCGAGCGCAAGCCGTGGGCTCGGAGCATGCCGCGCTGGTGGAAATCTTGCGCCAGCTCTTGAAGCATCCGTTGGTTGCCAAGCTCGCGTTGTCGGTCGACTTCGACGATGCGCGCAGTGTCAGCTGGCGACTCGCGGAGCTGTTGCCGATCGAACCGGAGATCAAGCAGAGCCTGCTGCAGATGAACCTGCCCCGCGAACGGCTGACCGAGCTCAAGCGACTCGTGAGTCACCTGCGTGGCTGAAGCGAGCGCCATTGTCCGTGACGTAGAAGCGCTCCTCGCTGACGTCGGCCGGCGCGCGCGGCGCGCCTCGCGCGCAATGGCGGCGGCACAACCCGCGGCCAAGTCGAACGCGCTGAAGGCGATTGCCGCCGCCCTCGACCGGGCCCGCGGCGGCTTGCGCGCGGCCAACGCGAAAGACGTCGCCCGGGCCCGAGCCGACGCGCTGGAGCAACCGCTCGTCGATCGCTTGATCCTCGACGATGCCGCGATCGATCGCATGATCGAAGGTGTCGAGCAGGTGGACTCGCTACCCGACCCGGTCGGCGAGATCACCGATCTCAAATACCGCCCAACCGGCATCCAGGTGGGCCGCATGCGGGTGCCGCTCGGCGTCATCGGCATCATTTACGAGTCGCGGCCGAACGTCACGGTCGATGCGGCGAGCCTCTGCCTGAAGTCCGGCAATGCCTGCATCCTGCGCGGCGGTTCCGAAGCCATCGAATCGAACCGCGCCATCGCGACGTGCATCACCGAGGGGTTGCTGGCGGCGGGGCTACCGAGCGATGCCGTGCAGGTGATCGACATCACCGACCGGGCCGCGGTGGGCGCCATGCTCAAGCTCGACGATTGCATCGACGTGCTGGTGCCGCGCGGTGGTCGTAGCTTGATCGAGCGCGTCAGCCGCGAATCACGCATCCCGGTCATCAAACATTTGGACGGCATCTGTCACGTCTACATCGACGATTACGCCGATGTCGACATGGCGCTTGCCATCGCCGTGAACTCGAAGACAGAGAAGTACGCGGTGTGCAACGCGTTGGAGACGCTGCTGGTTGCCAGTTCGGTTGCCCCAGCGCTGCTGCCGTCGCTCGCCGAACGCTACGCACGGGCCGGCGTCGAGTTACGTGGCTGTGCGGAAACCCGCAAGGTGCTGAGCGGCATCCGCGCGGCCACGGAGGACGACTGGCGAACCGAGTACTTGGCGCCGATCCTTGCCATTCGCACCGTGGCGGGGCTCGACCAAGCGATCGAGCACATCAATACCTACGGCTCTCAGCACACCGACGTCATCGTCACGTCGGACTATGGCCGCGCGCGGCGCTTCGTCACCGAAGTGGACTCGGCGTCGGTCATGGTCAACGCCTCCAGTCAGTTTGCCGACGGCTTCGAGTTCGGGCTCGGTGCGGAGATTGGCATCTCCACCGACAAGCTGCATGCCCGGGGCCCGGTGGGTCTCGAAGGGCTGACCAGTCAGAAGTGGGTGGTGTTCGGCGGCGGCGAGATCCGACACCGTTGATTGCGCTGTTCGGCGGTACGTTCGACCCCGTTCACCTCGGTCATCTGCATGCGGCGCGACGCGTCGCGGAACGCATCGGCGTGACATCGGTACGCTTGGTGCTGTCGGCCAGGCCCAGCCATCGTGGACCCCCGGGCGCGAGCCTCGCCGATCGCTGGTGCATGCTCGAGCTTGCCGTGGCCGACGACGATGTGTTGCGCGCTGACGACACCGAGCTTGCGCGCAAGGGACCTTCCTATACCGTGGAAACGCTGGCCGCGTTGCGGGCGGTCGAGGGCGGCGCCGAACCCATCGTCTGGGTGCTCGGTTGGGACGCGTACCGATTGCTGCCGTCGTGGCATCGATTTCGCGAGGTGCTCGATCTTGCCCATCTCGTGGTCGTGCGCCGGCCCGGTCAAGACGAGGCGCTCGACGAAACCATGACGCAGTTGACCCAGGCTCACGCCGTGCAAGCGGCGAGTGAGCTTGGCCGCTGGCCGGCCGGATGCGTGCTCAGGATCACCGAGGCGATGTTGCCGATTTCGTCGACCTTGGTCAGGGCTCGGATTGCCGCCGGCGAGGATGCCCGCGATTTGCTCCCGCCGGCGGTCTGGACCTATATTAAGTCGCGCAATCTGTATGGAGGCCCAACCGCTTAATGTCACCCCGAAACCTGCGTGATCACGTGGTTCGCGCGCTGGAGGATTTGAAGGGTCGGGACATCGTCGCCTTGGACGTCACCCGAGCCACCAGTGTCACGGATTACATGGTCATTGCCAGCGGCACGTCCAATCGCCACGTCAAAGCCCTCGTCGACAACGTCCTAGAATCCTCCAAGGCCCAAGGTGTGCCGCCGTTCGGCGTCGAAGGCAGGCAGAGCAATGATTGGGTGCTGGTGGATCTGGGCGACGTGGTCGTGCACGTCATGCAGAGGGAGGCAAGGGCGTTCTACGATCTCGAGCGGCTCTGGTCGGAGCTGCCGAACGCCGTCATGGCATAGGCTGACAACATCCCCGTAGCGGCCTCAGCCGCGGCCCACCGCATGGGCCGAAGCGCAGCGGTAGCGGCCTTGGCCCCAGCTTGCCGCATAGATCGAAGTACTGTGGGAGTGGCCTTGGCCGCGATCCATGGGGGACCTACGCCGACATGAAGATCCGGATCTTGAGTATCGGCACCCGCCAGCCGGCATGGGTCACGGCCGGCTACGATGCCTACGCCAAGCGCCTGCCGAAGGACACCCGCTTGATTCTGGAGGAAATACCGTCGCGGTCGCGGCGTGGTGCCGATGCGGCACGTTGCGTCATCGAGGAAGGTGAGGCGCTCTTGGCCCGCGTCAAGCCAGATGAGCGCGTCATCGTGCTCGATGAGGGCGGCCGGCCGCTGACCAGCCAAGGACTCGGCGCGGAACTCGACCGATGGCGCCGCGATGGCCGCGACGTGGCGCTCCTGATTGGTGGGGCCGATGGACTGTCGGCCGCTTGTTTGGCACGAGCGGAGTGGTGTTGGTCGCTGTCCTCGGGTACGTTTCCCCATGGTCTGGTGCGCGTCATGGTCGCCGAGCAGATCTATCGGGCATGGACGCTGCTGACCGGGCATCCGTATCACCGGGCTTAGTGCATCGCGATGGCGGAAAGCGCGCATCTCAAAGACTCCGAAGCCGAGCGCCGACGTTTCACGACGCGCTCGATTGCGCTCTTCATGGCCGCGTTGGTCGGTATCTTCGTGCTGCTCGCGCGCATGATTCAGTTGCAGGTCGTCGACTACCAGAAGTACAGCACGCGATCGGACGAGAACCGCATTCAGATGCAGCCGCTCGCGCCGCCACGCGGGCTCATCTTCGATCGCAACGGCGAACTGGTCGCCGACAATCGGCCGGTGTTCATTCTCGAGTTGGTGGCGGAACAGGTCGGTGATCTCGACCGCGTGCTCGCCGACCTGAAGGTGTTGGTCGAAATCAGCGACCGCGACACCGATGCATTCCGCAAACGAATTGCCCGACCGCGCCGGCCGTTCGAGCCGGTCCCGCTCAAATACGTGCTGACCGATGCGGAGATCGCGCGGCTCGCCATCAATCGCTTCCGACTACCGGGCGTGGTGGTGGAAGCACAACTGGTACGGCACTACCCGTACGGAGAGCTCCTGGCACACGCCGTAGGTTCGGTGCGGCGAGTGTCGGAAGAAGACTTGCAGCGTCTCGATCCGGTCCAATACAGCGCCACCCAGTTCATCGGCAAGCTGGGTGTCGAGCGCTTCTACGAGCGTTCACTGCACGGCGAAGTGGGCTATCGCCACGTCGAGATCGACGCCCGCGGCCGTGTGCGTTCAGTGCTGGCGGTGCAGCCCGCAATAGCAGGGCACAACATCACGCTGCATCTCGACGCCAACTTGCAGCGTGCGGCGGATCACGCGCTCGGTGAGCGGCGCGGTGCCGTCGTTGCCATCGAGCCGCAGACCGGCGGAATACTCGCAATGGTGTCGCGGCCCGGCTATGACCCCAACCAATTCGTCACGGGCATGAGCGCCGACGACTACCGGCAACTGACCACCGCGCGCGAGAAGCCGCTGTTCAATCGCGCGCTGAATGGCCGCTATGCACCGGGTTCCACCTTCAAGCCGGTGGTTGCGCTTGCCGGATTGGCGCTCGGTGCCACCACATGGGAACGCACCATCGTCGACAACGGCTCCTTCCGCTTGCCCGGGCAAGGCCGCCTCTATCGCGACTGGAGCTGGACACGGGGTGGCGGTGGCGGACAGGGGATCGTCGATCTGCGACGTGCGATCTACCGTTCGTCCAACACCTACTTTTACGAACTCGCATCGCGCATGCCGATCGACGACTTCACCACCTTCGTCGCGCAGTTCGGCTACGGCCAGAATCTCGCCATCGACTTGATCGATGCGAGCCCGGGGCTGCTCCCGACACCGGTTTGGAAGCGCGGCGCCCGCGGCGAGCCCTGGTACCCGGGCGACAACGTCAATCTCGGCATCGGCCAAGGCGATCTGCTTGCCACACCGCTGCAGCTTGCGACGGTCGCGAGCATCATCGCCAATCGCGGCAAAGTAGTGCGGCCGCGCATGCTGAAATCCAGTGACAGGGAATTGCTCGAGACCGACCCGCCACCCGCGCCTGCTGCAATTCAAGGTGTGACGCCCGACGACTGGGAGCGCTTGGTGGATGCGATGGAAGACGTCGTGCATCGCGGCAACCTCGGCTACCGTCAGAGCGGCACCGCCTGGGCCTACATTGGTCAGAATGCGCCGTATCGAATTGCCGGTAAGTCGGGCACTGCGCAGGTCGTGGGCATCGCCCAGGGTGAGCTGTACGACGAGAAGTTGCTGGATGAATATCAACGCAAGCATGCCTGGTTCATGGCATTCGCCCCGGCCGACGCGCCGCGCATCGCGTTGGTCGTGCTGGTAGAAAACGGCGGCGGTGGTAGCGCCGTGGCCGCGCCCGTGGCGCGTGAGGTGTTGGATGCCTACCTGCTGCCGCAGGCGGTGGCGAGCCGATGACCAACTACGACTTCGTCCGATCTCTGCCGACAGGACAAGGGTTGCGCGGTCGGCGCCTGACGCGCATTCACCTCGACCCGCTGCTGCTTGCAGTGTTGCTGGCGATCATGGGCTTCGGCCTCGTCGTGCTGTACAGCGCCCTCGACCGCAACGTCAGTGTGTTCACGGGTCAAGTGCTGAGATTGTTGGCTGCGCTCACGGTGCTGGTGGTGGCCGCGCAACTGGATCCGCGCATCTATCTTCGATGGTCGCCGTTCGTGTATGTCGCGGGCATCGTGTTGCTGGTGCTGGTACTGGTCATGGGTGACACCGCCAAAGGGGCCAAGCGTTGGCTCGACCTACCCGGGCTGCCGCGCTTTCAACCGTCCGAGATCATGAAGATCTCGGTGCCCCTGGCAGTGGCGTGGTACCTCAACGATCGTGCGTTGCCGCCGTCGCTCAAGGACTTGATGGTGTCGCTCGCGATCATCGGCGTGCCCACCGGATTGATTGCCATCCAGCCCGATCTCGGCACCTCGATTTTGATCGCAGGCGCCGGCCTTGCCGTGGTGGCGCTGTCGGGCGTGTATTGGCGCTGGATCGCGGTTGCGGTGGTCGCCGCGATGGCCGCTGCGCCGTTGCTGTGGATGAACATGCGCGACTATCAGAAGGAGCGTGTGCTGACATTGTTCGACGCCGAGCGCGATCCGCTCGGCTCGGGCTGGAACATCATCCAGTCGACCACCGCCATCGGCTCGGGCGGTGTGTTCGGCAAAGGATTGTTTCAGGGCACGCAGTCGCATCTGGATTTCCTACCCGAGTCGCAGACCGATTTCATCATCGCAGTGGTGGCCGAGGAGCTCGGCCTCGTCGGTGTGGTGTTCTTGCTGCTGCTCTATCTGGTGGTGTTGGCCCGGGCGCTGTACATGGCCACGGAAGCGCGACACACCTTCGGCAGATTGGTAGTCGGTGCGCTCGCCCTGACGTTCTTCGTCTACGTCTTTGTTAACATCGCCATGGTGTCGGGGCTATTGCCTGTGGTGGGGGTGCCCCTTCCGCTCGTCAGCTATGGCGGCACCGCGGCCATCACGCTGATGGCGAGTTTCGGAATCATGATGTCCATCCACACCCACCGCGGATGGTGACACGGAGGTTGCTCATGCGGCTCGGCGCGGTCGTTGGCTTGACCGGCGTAGTGCTTTACGGTTTCTACGGCCTTGCGGCGGCGAACTACGAGAAGCGCCCCGAGGTCATCGCCTATGTCGACGAGTTGGTCGCGGAGCACGGATTCGAGCGCGCGGCCCTATTGTCGCTGTTTGCCGACGTCGAGAAGAAGCAAGCGATACTGGATGCGATCTCGCGGCCGGCTGAGAAGGTGAAACCGTGGTACGAGTATCGCGAGATCTTCGTCACGCCCACGCGCATCGAGCAAGGCATCGAGTTCTGGCGGGAGCATGCCGAGGTGCTGGCGCGTGCGGAGGCGGAGTTCGGTGTACCCGCGTACATCATCGTCGCCATCATCGGTGTCGAGACCCGTTACGGACGCAACACGGGCTCCTATCGTGTCGTCGATGCGCTGTCGACGCTTGGCTTCGACTATCCGCCGCGGGCAAGCTTCTTCCGCAAGGAATTGACCCAGTTTCTGTTGCTCGCGCGCGAAGAAGGCCGTGATCCGCTGACGCTCACTGGTTCGTATGCGGGCGCGATGGGTTACGGACAGTTCATTCCATCGAGTTATCGCGCCTACGCCATCGACTTCGACGGTGACGGCAAGCGCGATATCTGGAGCAACACCAGTGACGCCATCGGTTCGGTCGCCAACTATTTCAAGCGGCATGGCTGGCGCACCGATGGGCCGGTGGTGGTTGCAGCCGACCCGCTCGACAACCGCGTCGACGCGATTGCCAACGATGCACTTGCTCTGAATCACACCGTCGGCAAGATCCGTGGCATGGGTGTTTCGATGCCAGCGTACGGCGACGACGAGCCCGCGATGCTGCTCAAGCTCGACGGCGCACAAGGGCCGGAATATTGGGTGGGGTTGCAGAACTTCTACGTCATCACGCGGTACAACCGTAGCCCGATGTACGCGCTGGCAGTGCATCAGTTGGGCGAGGCGATCGCGGGCGTCATGACACCGGCTTTGGCGCAGCAAGCTCGATGAAGCGGTCCCCGGTCATCGGGGGTATGTGCTTCGTGTTCCTGCTGATCGTCGGCGGGTGCAGCAGCACGCCCGCGGCGCCGCCCGATCGCGGCCCATCACGAGCGATGCCGGAGTTGGCGCGATTACCGGATCCGGTGCCGAAGAGCGAACCGAAGAGCAAGTACGGCAATCCGCCGACATACGTCGTGCTCGGCAAGACCTATCGGGTCATGGAGTCGGCGGCCGGCTATCAGGCCACGGGGCTCGCGTCATGGTACGGCGCAAAGTTTCACGGCCGCCCGACTTCGAGCGGCGAGCGGTACGACATGTACAAGCTCACCGCCGCGCACCGCAATCTGCCGTTGCCGACGTATGCGCGGATCACGAATCTTGCCAACAACAAATCTACGATCGTGCGCATCAACGATCGCGGACCGTTTCACGACGATCGAATCATCGATCTTTCCTATGCGGCTGCGGTCAAGCTCGGATTCGCCGATCACGGCACGGCGCGCGTACGTGTCGAGGCGCTCCCGGCCGCGCCACCGCCGGCAGCATTGATTGCGGAAGCTACGCCGCCGGCCAAGCCGGCGGTCACAGCGCCGGTGCTGGCCACCGGCGTGCCGGTGCTGCCGGGGCCGGGCACAATCGTGCACAGCGCACCCATCGGCGCCGAGATATTTCTGCAAGCCGGTGCGTTTCGCAGTTACGGCGGCGCCGAGTCATTGCGTACCAAGCTCGCCGAGCTGATCGGCGACATCGTGCGCGTGCAGCATTCCGAGTCCGACACGCTGTTTCGTGTGCGCATCGGTCCCATACCCGACATGGCCGAGGCATTGCGCTTGCAGGCGCTGATCGCAAACTCCGATCTGGGCACGCCGCTCATCGTCCGCGAATAAAACGGTACAATCGCGCGCGTCACCGGCTCGAGAAATCCCCGGCATGAAGCAAGTCGCTTGCGCTCTCGCGTTGATCTGGATCACGACGTCCGTGGTGCATGGCGAAGAAGCAGCGCCGCCATCAGCAGTGCCGTCGCCGCCCACGATCGCCGCATCGGGATACGTTCTGATCGACGCCGATACGCAGCGCGTGTTGGCGGAGAAGAACAGCGAAGAGCAGCTGCCGCCCGCCAGCCTGACCAAGATCATGACGAGCTACATTGCCGCGAAGGAGATTCGATCCGGTCGTATCGCCCTCGATTCGGATGTGCCGATCAGCGTAAACGCGTGGCGTGCGCCCGGCTCGCGGATGTTCATTCGAGAAGGCACCACCGTGAAGCTCGACGATTTGCTGAAGGGCATCGTCATCCAATCGGGCAACGATTCCAGCATTGCCGTCGCCGAGTTCATTGCCGGTAGCGAAGATGCGTTCGCGGACATGATGAACAAGCAAGCCCAAGAGCTCGGCATGAATGCGAGCCACTTCGTCAACCCAACCGGGTTGCCAGCGGAGGGGCATGTGACCACTGCGCACGATCTCGCCCTGCTGACGCGCGCGCTGATCCGCGATTTTCCCGAGCACTACGAGATGTACTCGCACAAGTCGTTTCGCTTCAACGACATCGATCAGCCAAATCGAAATCGTTTGTTGTGGCGGGATCGAACGGTCGATGGTGTAAAGACCGGCCACACCGAAGAGGCGGGCTTCTGCCTGGTGGCGTCGGCGTTGCGGGATGGAATGCGGCTCATTTCCGTGGTCATGGGTACCGACAGCGATGAAACGCGCATGCGCGAGAGCCAAAAGCTACTCGCCTACGGATTCCGCTACTACCAGACGCAGAAGCTCTACGACACCGATGCACCGCTGAAGTCGACGGAGGTGTGGTACGGCGAGGGTGATCTCGTACAACTCGGCGTTACCGCGCCGGTCTACGTCACGATTCCGCGCGGCCGTTACAAGGAGCTGCGTGCCGAAACCGACATCCAACGCATCGTTCGCGCGCCCTTTGCCAAGGGTGACGAGCTGGGTGAGCTGCGGGTGTTTCTCGACGACGACGTGGTGTTGAAGGCGCCCCTCGTGGCGATGCACGACATGGCTGAAGGCGGCTTGTTCAAGCGCATGTGGCATGGCATCTATCTGTTCTTCAGCGAGCTCTTCGGATGAGTCTTCGTGTTCCCTGCGTGCAGCCACGATAGGCGGCTTTGCGATGGCGATCGCGGTAGCGCGCGTTGCGGGAACGGTCCTGCCTACGATGCATGCCCAGGCGGACTGCGCGCTCGCTCCCACAGCGATCACTCCATCGCCTTCGGCAATTGCTTGATCTGACAGCCTGAACGATTCATGACCACGAAGTTCGATTTCCCCTGCGACTATCCGATCAAGATCGTCGGCGACAACGAAGCCGCATTCCGCGATACCGTGGTCGCGCTCACACGCGCGCACGCGCCGGAGGTCACCGATGCGCAGGTGAGCGTTCGGGAAAGCAGGCGCGGTAACTACTGCTCCGTCACCATCACCATTCGTGCCACCGGCGAGGCACAGCTCAAGGCGCTGCACGAATCACTCAAACGCTATTCGCCGGTGAGGTTGGTGCTGTGATCGTGGTCCGCGATCTCGGCCGGTTGCCGTACGATCGTGCGTTCGCCGCGATGCGCGCATTCACAGACGCCCGTGACCGGGATACCAACGACGAGATTTGGTTGGTCGAGCACGAAGCCGTGTTCACGCAAGGTCAGGCCGGTCGCGCGGAGCACGTGTTGGCGCCGGGCGACATTCCGGTGGTGCAGTCGGATCGCGGTGGCCAGGTCACCTATCACGGTCCGGGCCAATTGGTGGCCTATCTGCTCATCGACATTCGTCGTGCGGGGCTATCGCCGCGCGGCCTGGTGAGCGTGATCGAACAGGGGATGATCGACTTGCTCGCGTCGCTCGGCATCGTTGCGCACGCGCGCGCAGATGCTCCGGGCGTATACGTCGGCACGGAGAAGATCGGCTCGTTGGGTCTGCGCGTGCGGCGCGGATGCTCGTACCATGGATTGGCGCTCAACGTTGCGATGGATCTCGAACCGTTCTCGCGCATCAACCCGTGCGGGCTCGTTGGTCAGCACGTCACTCAGCTTGCGTCATTGGGCGGCCCTGCCGACGTCGTGGCCGTGCAGTGGCCACTGGTCGAATGCTTGGTGGCGCGCTTGGGTTTGCAGAGTGCGGAGATCAGTTGGACGCGGGATGAATGGTGCAGTCGCGTCGACGCTTGAGCTTCAACTTGTGCCACTCCATTGCGGCGGCGTCGAGATACAAGACGTAGCCGCGCAGCGGCTCGCCGATGCCGGCCAGCAATTTCATCGCTTCCATGGCCTGCACCGTGCCGATGATGCCGACCAGCGGCGCAGCGACGCCGTTCTCAGCGCAGTTTAGCTCGCCTTCGTGCGCGGCCGGATACAAGCACCGGTAACAGGGTGATTCGGGTTTGCGGGGATCGAATACGGCTACCTGGCCTTCCAGTCGAATGGCGGCACCCGACACCAACGGCACGCCGGCAGCGAAGCACGCATCGTTGATGGCGTAGCGCGTGGCAAAGTTGTCGGTGCCGTCGATCACGAGGTCGGCACTGGCAACGGCACGATCGAGCGCTTCGCCTTCGAGTCGAAGATCGAGCGTGTCGACGCGCGTGTCCGGATTGAGCGCGCGAATGCGAGCTGCGGCCGAGGCGACCTTTGCTTCGCCGACTTGGTCGTGGTCGTGCACGATTTGTCGCTGTAGGTTGGAGATTTCCACTCGGTCGTGGTCCGCGAGTACGAGGCGGCCCACGCCCGAAGCTGCGAGATAGAGCGCGACCGGAGATCCGAGCCCGCCCATGCCGACCACCAACACACTTGCTGCGAGGAGCCGCTCCTGTCCCGCCACATCGATTTGCGGCAGCATGATTTGCCTGCTGTAGCGGAGTAGCTGCTCGTCGTTCATCGTGCCGCACCGAGCGTAACACGCTCATGGCCGGCGAGATCCGAGAACGTGGCGACGTTCACCAAGCCGGCTCGTTCGAACAGGGTCCGCACCACCTGAGCCTGGTCGAAACCATGTTCGACCAGAAGATGGCCATCGGTGCGCAAGTGGAGTGGCGCATCGGCGACGACGCGACGTAATGCGTCGAGACCATCAGCACCCGCGATCAATGCATCGACAGGTTCGTGGACGAGCGCCGCGAGATGTGGGTCGTTGGCGGCGACGTAAGGCGGATTGCACAGAATGACGTCGAAGCGACCAAGGCCATCCAGCCAATCGGCGATGACGAACTCGACGTCGAGACCGAGCCGGCGGGCGTTGCTTCGCGCGACTTCCAGCGCAGCCGATGAGCGGTCGCTGGCGGTGACCCTGCAGTCGCTCCGCTCGTGCGCGATGGCAAGGGCAATGGCGCCGGAGCCAGTGCCGAGATCGAGCACACGCCCATTGCGGGTGACGCGGTCGAGTGCCAATTCCACCAACAGCTCCGTCTCCTGGCGCGGTATCAGCACGGCACTGTTCACCTCGATTTCCAGGCCCCAGAACTCGCGTGTACCGATCAGGTAGGCGAGCGGTTCGCCGGCTTGGAGGCGAACCAGGAGCGGTGTCAGGCGCGCGATTGCGTGCTCGTCCAGCGTTTCGTCGGCGTGCGCATAGAGCCATGCGCGTGACCGATCGAGCACCTGGCCCAGTAGTACTTCGATGTCGCGACGTGCACAGGAAGGCACACCGCGTACGAGGCTTGCGACCGTGGTCATGCCGTGACGCCGAGCGCGGCGAGTTGATCGGCTTGATGCTCCTGTGCGAGTGGTGCGATCACCTCATCGAGCTCACCCTCCATGACGTCGTCGAGCTTATACAAGGTCAGATTGATGCGGTGATCCGTGATTCTCCCCTGTGGGAAGTTGTAGGTGCGGATGCGTTCGGATCGATCGCCGCTGCCGACCAAGTTGCGGCGCGACTCGGCGGTGGCAGCTTCCTGCTCGCGCCGTGCGGTGTCGATGAGCTTTGCTTTCAGGAGCGACATGGCGCGGGCGCGGTTCTTGTGCTGTGAACGCTCGTCTTGGCATTCGACGACGATACCGCTCGGCAGGTGCGTGAGACGCACGGCGGAATCGGTCTTGTTGACGTGCTGGCCGCCTGCGCCCGAAGCGCGAAACGTATCGACCTTGACGTCGGCCTTGTCGATCTCGATGTCCTCGATTTCGTCGACTTCCGGCAACACGGCCACCGTGCAGGCGGAAGTATGAATGCGGCCTTGGGACTCCGTTTCCGGCACGCGCTGCACGCGATGTGCGCCGGATTCGAACTTCAGCCGGCCATAGACGTCGCGGCCTTCGATGCGACTGATGATCTCCTTGAACCCGCCATGCTCGCCGGGACGCTCGGAAAGTACTTCGAGACGCCAACCTCGAGACTCCGCGTAGCGCGAATACATGCGAAACAGATCGCCGGCGAAGATCGCGGCTTCGTCGCCGCCGGTGCCGGCGCGAATCTCCAAAAACACGTTGGACGTGTCGTTCGGATCTTTCGGCACCAGCTCGCGAAGCAGCGCGTTCTCGACTGTCTGCAACCGTTCTTCGAGCGCTGCAATGTCGTCGTGTGCGAGGGCGCGAATCTCCACATCGGAATCGTGCAACAGCGCGCGTGCTTGCTCGATTTCAGCTTCGATCTGTTGCCGTCGCCGATAACCACGGATCACTGGTTCGAGTTCGGTGTACTCCTTCGACAGTGCCGTGAATTTGCCCCGCGCATTGATGGTTTCGGGATCGGCGAGCATGGCCGAAAGTTCTTCGTGACGGTCGCTCAAGTGTTCGAGCTTGTCGAGTATGGTCGGGGACAGCGTCATTGCGCCTGGCTTGTCGCTCTGATCGATCTTGTCGCACTCATCGATCGTCGATTCGGTAGAGCGTACGTAGGTAGTTGAGCAAGTCGTTGCGGCCCTCCGCGCTCGCTTCGCGAATAGCGAGTGTGGGCTCGTGCAACAGTTTCTGGGTCAGCGCGCGGGCGAGCTGCTCGAGCACCGCGGCCGGATCCTCGCCCTTGGCGAGTCGGGCTCGAGCACGATCGAGTTCGAGCGATTGCGTGGCTTCCGCCTTCGAGCGAAAGTTGCGCAGCAGGTGTTGGCCGTCGCGGATGCGCTTTTCGCGGAAGTAGCGGTCGGTGCCCTCGAGTATCAATGCTTCGGCGGATTCGGCAGCGCGTTTACGTTCGCCGAGGTTTGCCTCGATGATCTCCGAGAGATCGTCGATCGAGTACAGATAGACGTCGTCTAGACCGCCGACTTCGGGTTCGATGTCGCGGGGCACGGCGATGTCGACCATGAACATGGGGCGGCGCTTGCGCTGCTTGAGTGCGGCTTCCACGGCGCCCTTGCCGAGCACAGGCAACACGCTCGCGGTCGATGCAATCACCACGTCATGGCGCGCCAGATGGCGAGGCATCTCCGAAAGCTGAATTGCCGTGGCACCGACGCGCGCAGCGAGTGTCTCGGCGTGCACCAACGTGCGGTTGGCGATCGTCATGCGGCCAATGCCAGCGTCGCGCAAGTGTTCGGCGACCAGCTCGACCGTTTCACCGGCGCCGAGCAGCAGTGCCGACTTCTCCCGCAGGTTGGCGAATATCTGCCGCGCCAAACTGACGGCGGCGTAGGCTACGGAGATGGGATTGCGGCCGATGTCGGTGTCGGTGCGAACGCGCTTGGCAACGTTCAGCGTCATTTGCGAGAGGAGATTGAGCTCGGGTCCGAGCGTGCCGGCCGTGCGCGCAACGTCGTAGGCGTCCTTCACTTGGCCGAGGATTTGCGGTTCGCCGAGCACCTGCGAATCGAGTCCGGATGCAACGCGCATCAGATGTCGGGCGGCGTCGTGGTCCCAATGCGCATAGGCGGCGCCGCGCACATCCGCGATTGGTACGGCACGGTAGCCGGCGAGCCACTCGCCGAGCGGCTCGTAATCGGTGAGATTGGCCGCGCAGTAGAGTTCGGTACGGTTGCACGTGGAGAGAATCGCCGCTTCGTCGATGGCCGGCAAATCACGGGTCAGCGCGCGCAGCGCATCGGCCAAGCCTTCTTCGGGAAACGCGATGCGCTCCCTGAGCTCGATGGGTGCCGTGCGAAAGTTGAGGCCGTAGGCGAGAATGGCCATGCCTTGAACGCGCGCGTGGGGCCTGCTCGAAAGACGCGCCATGATAGCAGAGTCGCCTGCCACGGATGCTTGTACTCCCCGCTAAGCCGTTATTTCCAAAAGCCTTTTTGGGGGCGATTACAGTGCTTGCGGGAATCGCAGGATGCGTCTCGTTGCCGCCCGCCGCGCCGGTCGATGACGGCTTCGTGATCAGCGGCCGCTTGTCGATTCGAACCGCCACCGACGGCTTCTCGTCGAGTTTTCGTTGGCAGCACGTGCCGCCGGGATTCGACATCGAGTTGTGGGGGGCGATGGGACAAGGGCACAGCCGGCTGGTGGGTGGTGCCGATGCCGTCACCGTTTACGCGGCGAACGGTGATGTCTACCACGAGCCCGACCTCGAAGCGGCCACGCAACGGTGGCTAGGCGTGGCGGTGCCGGTGCCGGCGTTGACCCATTGGGTACTTGGCGTCGCCGCGCCGAGCTTGCCGATCGACGCCGAGACACGCGATGCGGGTGGCGACCTGGTGGCGCTGTCGCAAGCGGCATGGACCCTCGAGTTTTCGTCCTACCGGAATGGATCGGGGCGCCGTCTGCCCGGCCGCATCGTCGCCCGATCGACCGACGTGCGTGTCGTTTTGTTGCCGCGCGCGTGGCAATTCGGTGACGGAACCCTTTGATTTGACAGGGTTGGGGTCGATCGACAAAATAGCCGGCCCTTTTTCCGGCACCCCCGTTTGCGTGTGTCGGCCGGTGTCGAAAGCAGGGTTTTCTTGGGGCGTCGCCAAGCGGTAAGGCACCGGGTTTTGATCCCGGCATTCCTAGGTTCGAATCCTAGCGCCCCAGCCAAACAGGGAGTTTGTAGCAGGCTGACAGCGCTAGGATGAGAACCGTAGTTCGACAACGATCGTGAAACGATCGTTGAACGGCGACGCGACGCGGCGCCGGCCCCGAAGGGGTGAGGCCATCGTAGATGGCCGAGTAATCCTAGCGCCCCAGCCAAACAAGGGAGTTTGTAGCAGGCTGACAGCGCTAGGATGAGAACCGTAGTTCGACAACGATCGTGAAACGATCGTTGAACGGCGACGCGACGCGGCGCCGGCCCCGAAGGGGTGAGCCATCTTTGGGGCGGTAGCGCAAGTTGGCGAGCCGCTCCTACAGAGGCTGGACCCGTAGAATTGAATCACGGCTAGCGTCGTCCCCAAGAGATCAGGCTCCCCTAAACCAGCCATGGCACACACGTCGATCAACCGAGGCAGGAACTTGCCGAATCTCATCGTTTTCGCCGGCAACTCGAACCCCGATCTCGCGCGGCGCATCGCGCACGAGCTGCGGATCGATCTCGGTCGTGCCACCGTCGGCCGCTTCAGCGACGGCGAGGTGAACGTCGAGATCAGCGACAACGTGCGCGGTTCGGACGTGTTCCTGCTGCAATCGACGTGCGCACCGACCAACGACAACTTGATGGAATTGTTGGTGCTGTCGGACGCCATCCGGCGCGCGTCGGCAAGCCGAATCACCGCGGTGTTGCCTTACTTTGGTTACGCCCGGCAAGACCGGCGACCGCGTTCGGCCCGCGTGCCAATCACGGCGAAGATGGTGGCGGACATGTTGGCCGTGGCCGGCATCGATCGGGTGCTCACGGTCGACCTGCACGCCGACCAAATTCAGGGCTTCTTCAACATTCCGGTCGACAACGTCTATGCGACGCCGGTGTTGATCGACCATGCACTCGCGCAGAACTATCACCGGCCGATCGTCATTTCACCGGACGTCGGCGGCGTGGTGCGGGCACGCGCGGTCGCCAAGCTCATTCACGACACCGATCTCGCGATCATCGACAAGCGTCGACCGTTACCGAACGAGTCTCAGGTCATGAACGTGATCGGCGATGTCGACGGCCGGTCGTGCATCATCGTCGACGACATTGTCGATACGGCGGGCACACTGTGTCAGGCCGCTGAAGCATTGAAGAAGCGTGGTGCCGAGAAGGTGTTTGCGTACATCACGCATGCGGTGCTGTCGGGCAGTGCGATCGAGCGCATCTCTACATCGGCGCTCGATCATTTGTACGTATCCGACACCATCCCGTTGTCGTCGGCGGCACGCGAATGCGGGCGCATCGAGCAATTGAGTCTCGACCGGTTGTTGGCGGAAGCCATACGGCGGGTCAGCAACGAGGAATCCATCAGCGCTATGTTCCGCTGAAGGAACCAGGGTGCGTGCGGGCACTGGTCGCGGTCCCGCATGATTGGAAGCATGTGACTAACAGGAGATCGATATGTCACAGAAATTCGAGTTGAGTGCGGAGCCCCGCACGGACGTAGGGAAGGGTGCGAGCCGCCGCCTACGCCGTGCCGGTGAGCGTGTTCCGGGTATCCTCTACGGTGGTGGCGAGGCATCCGTGCCGATCACGGTCAACGCGCATGCGCTCGCGAGGGCGACCTCGCACGATACGTTCTTCTCGCAGATTCTGTCGCTGAACGTTGCCGGCAAGCCCAGCCAGGTCATTGCGCGGGACGTGCAGAGTAACCCCACCACGGGGCGTGCGATGCACATCGACTTTCAGCGTATCGTCGAGGACCAAGAGATCACGGTCGAGATCCCGATTCACTACTTGAACGAAGCCGAGTGCTTCGGCGTGAAGACCGAGCACGGTGTCATCACGCACCACATGATTGAAGTGGAAGTGACCTGTCTGCCGCGCTACCTGCCGGAATACATCGAGATCGACATGGCGCCGCTGAAGATCGGTGATGCCATTCACCTCACGGATCTCAAACTGCCGGAAGGTGTCGTGATCGAGGCGCTCGAAGGGTTGGAAGGGGAAGACCGCGAAGAACAGGATGTGGTCGTGGTCAGTGTGCACGAGTCGACCACGGAGGCCGAAATGGAGGCGATGGAAACTGCCGAAGAAGCGGTCAGCCCCGAAGTGGCGACCGTCAAGGACGAAGAGGCCAAGAAAGAAGAAGGCGCCGCGGAAGAAGACTGACGCATGGCCGCGATTCGGCTCATCGCGGGCCTGGGCAATCCAGGCCCGCGTTACGAGCGCACCAGGCACAACGTCGGCGCGGTGTTCGTCGCCAATCTGGCCAGTCGGTTCGGCATTGCGCTGGCGCTCGATGCGCGATTCAAGGCACGCATCGGCCGCGGCTCGCTGCTTGGTCACGACGTACGGCTGATGATTCCGGATACCTACATGAATCTGTCTGGCGAAGCGGTCGGCCCGGTCTGCGCGTTCTACAAGATCGCCGCAGAGGCAGTGCTTGTCGCATACGACGAGATGGCGTTCGAGCCCGGTGTCGTTCGCCTCAAGGTGGGCGGCGGCGACAACGGCCACAATGGCGTCCGCGACGTGATACGCGGTCTCGGCAACGATGCGGGATTCGTGCGGCTCCGAATCGGCGTCGGCCATCCTGGTGACGCTAGTTTGGTATCCGGTTACCTCACCGGCACCAAGATGCCAAAAGAGGACGCGGATCGCGTGCTGGCAGCACTCGACATCCCGGAATCGACCTTCGAGCACCTTTTGGACGGTGCCATCAACAAGGCCATGAACGAACTCCACGCGCCGCGAGAAGGAACGGATTGATGGGATTCAACTGCGGCATCGTCGGCCTGCCCAACGTCGGCAAATCGACGTTGTTCAATGCGCTCACCAAGGCCGGTATCGATGCTGAAAATTTTCCGTTCTGCACGATCGAACCGAACACCGGCATCGTGCCGGTGCCGGATCCGCGGTTGGCTGCAATCGCTGCGATCGTCGAGCCCGCGAAGGTGATTCCCAGCACGATGGAATTCGTCGATATCGCGGGCCTCGTTGCTGGCGCATCGAAGGGCGAAGGCCTCGGCAACCAATTTCTCGCCCACATCCGCGAAACGCAGGCCATCGCCCACGTTGTGCGTTGCTTCGTCGACGACAATGTCATTCATGTGTCGGGCGCCGTTTCGCCGGCCCACGACATCGAGATCATCAACACGGAGCTCGCTTTGGCCGACTTGGAGACGGCGTCGCGTGCCCACGACCGTGTGCGCCGTGCCGCGAACGCAGGCGACAAGGAAGCCCGCGCGATGGTCGAAGTGCTGGAGCGTGTGCTCGCGGGATTGAACGAGGCGCGATCGGTGCGTGCCCTCCGGCTCGAAGACAATGATCAGAAGCGCATTCGCGAATTGCACCTCATCACTGCGAAGCCCGTAATGTACCTGGCCAACGTCGACGAGTCTGGATTCGTCGACAATCCGCTGCTCGCCGAAGTCGAACGTCTCGCTGCCGATGAGGGCGCCGTGGTAGTGCCCATCTGCAACAAACTCGAAGCCGAGATCGCCGAGCTCGACGAAGCCGAACGCACGGAATTTCTCGCCGATCTCGGCATGGAGGAGCCGGGGCTCAACCGCGTGATCAGAGCCGGATATGGGCTGCTCGGTTTGCAGGACTTCTTCACAGCCGGACCGAAAGAAGCGCGGGCGTGGACCATCCGCAAAGGCGCAAAGGCGCCGCAAGCCGCCGGCGTCATCCACACCGATTTCGAAAAAGGCTTCATTCGCGCGGAAGTCATTGCCTACCACGACTTCATCGCCTGCAACGGCGAGCAGGGTGCGAAGGATGCTGGCAAGTGGCGCCTCGAAGGCAAGGACTACGTCATGCAGGATGGCGACGTCGTGCACTTCCGCTTCAACGTCTGACACTTCGACGACGATGAAGGTCTTGTTCACCACCGAGCGACTAGTGGGCCGTTGGCTAGAACGCGAAGACCTCGAGGCAATGGCGGCCGTCTACGGCGATAGCGATGCCATGCGATGGGTCGACGATGGCAAACCGCTCGATGTATCGGGCTGTGCGCAGTGGATCGACGTCACGCATGAGAACTATCGAACGCGTGGCTATGGCATGGCGGCAATCGTCGAGAAGACCAGTGGCGTCGTAGTCGGTTTCTGCGGTTTGGTTCACCCGGGTGGCCAGCCGGACGCGGAGATCAAGTACGCGTTCAGGCGGGAGTACTGGGGCGCCGGATACGCCACCGAAGCCGCGGGTGCGATGCTCGAATATGGCGCGGCCGCGCACGGCATGGATAGTGTCATCGCCACCACGGCGCCGGAGAACCTCGCATCACATCGCGTGCTCGAGAAGTGTGGCATGCAGCGCGCCGAACTGAGACCGAACGAAGACGGCAGCGCTACGCAGGTGTTTCGTTGGCAGCGACCGCATTCGGTCGCGCCGGCGGCCTCGCCTTGAGGAAGCAAACGGCACCGGCGAGCGACAGCAGGGCGAGCAACGTGAAGCCTGAAACATAGTCGCCGCTCGAGTCATGCATGACGCCGGCAATGATCGGTCCTCCAGACATGCCGAACATCACGATCAAAGACGACCAACCCATGATCGAGCCGAACGCCGCGGCACCGAAGAAGTCGGCGCGCAGTGCCACCATCAGCGGACCGCGGGTTCCCCACGCAATCCCGTGCAGAAGCGCAAAGCCGATGACCATCGACACCGCGTTGGCGTAGGTCACGAGTAGCAGGCCGCCTGCGTGCGCGAACATGCAAACGGCCGCGATGCGGCGTTTGTCGAAGCGATCGCCGAGCACACCGCCCATGAGCTGACCGCTGATCTGAAATGCGGTCATGAGAGCGACCACGGCGCCTGCCTCGGTCAAGCTGTAGCCGAGCCCGCCCGTGAGGTGCGGTACCAGATGCAGCATCACGGCCGATACGATGAGTAGCGACAGCGCGTGCCCGCTCGACAGGTACCAGAACGCCGGGGTGCGAACTGCTTCGGCGGCAGTGAAGTCGCGTGAGCCGGCGTGCAAATGCGGCATGCGTGCGCGTTCCACATCGTTGCGGAGGCGGCCGTCGGGTACTTCGCCGACCGTTTCGGGGCGGTGCTGCACGACCAAACACATCGGCAGGCCGGCGAGAAGGATCAGCACGCCCGAGGCGATCGCCGTCGTCCGCCAGCCGTAGACCTCGAGACAGAGTACGACGAGCGGTACGCACAACCCGCCGATGGAGTAGCCCATCTGCGACCACGACACTGCCTTGGCGCGATGGCGATCGAACCAATGCACGATCGCAACCATGAGTGTTGGAAATCCGCCGATGCTGGCGCCCACCGCCATCAAGGCGAACACCAGAAAGAACGTCAGAATCGAGTCGATTTGACTGAACAGCAGGAAGCCGATGCCGAACATCACGGTACCGACCTGTAGCATGACGCGAGGTCCGAACCGGTCCGCCATCCATCCTTGTAGCGGCCCGAGTAGACCGCTCTCCACGCGCGTCAGAGCAAACGCCAGCGAAATGATCGTGCTGCTCCAGCCGAACTCGTCCTGCAGTAGCACCATGTACGCACCGATCGATTGCGCCCAGAACGCGGCACCCAGCCATTGAATACCGCCCCCGGCAAGCACGATCCACCAGCCGCGGAATATCACGCCGCGCGGGCGAAGAATGTCGTCAAGGGCGCGTGGCAGTAGCACCTTCGTAGGTATGAACGGCCGGTAGGTGGG
>QJXZ01000367.1 GCA_003248125.1 Gammaproteobacteria bacterium
CGGGCGACGGATCAAGTCGCGAAACACGGGATCGAGATCGAGCAGCTCGAAGACGCGAACATTGGCCGGATTCGGATCCAACCCAGCGATGAAGGTGTCGCGACCGCGACTTCGGTAGGCGTCGGCGGCGGCCCATAGGCGGTCGAGTACGTGCGCGGCTTCGCCCGCCGACAGCACCTCTGGGAGCACGCACCAGCCCTGCTCGAGAAGCGCGCGCCGTGCGTCCGCGGCAAGCTCGGAGGCCGCATCGACAGATGCATGCGGCATGGGAGTCTGCTCGCTGTTCGTCATGCGGGCGATGCGCCGTTGACGAGCCCGAGCCCCACGGTCTTGTAGCCGAGCAGCACCAAGGCGTCGTCGCTCGCGAACTGGCGTACCTCGGGACGCAACGACAAGAACCAGTTCTCCTGGGTGCGGTAGATCGGCTTCGTGTACCACGCGAACACACCGGCGCGGTACTCGGATGGCGTACCGTTGTTGCCCGTCTTGTGCCAGACGCGACTTTCGAACACCACCATCGAGCCGGCTTCCGCCTCGATTGCGATGGTCTCGAGCGCTTGCTCGCTCTGCGTCGGTGGGCGGTTGCGCGAGTGGCTGCCTGGCACGAAGCGCGTCGCGCCGTTCGCCTCGGTGAAGTCGTCCAGACACCAGGCCACGTTCAACCCCTGCGGCGCGGCAGGCCACGGCTCGGGCACGAAGATCTGATCAGCGTGCAGCACCATCTCGCCGCCGCCGGGGCCCGTGATGTTGGCCGAGATGTTGCCGAGCAATGCGGGCCACCCGAGCACCGCTTTCACGTAGGCGACTGCCATTGGGTGGAATGCCAGATCTTCGAACAGCGGATCGCGGCTCAACACGTTCCAAATGCGTTGGTTGGAATCGTCCGTCGGGTAATCGAGGCCGAACTTCTGCATGCGACCGCGAGCGCGGTCGGATTCGGCAGCGCGATAGAGCGCTTCGCGCGTGCGCTTCAGACGATCGCCGCCAAGCACACCAGGGACGATCGTCAGGCCGAACCGTGCAATGTTGTTGCGGCCTTCGTCGGTGTCGAGGGTGGGCGGCGGAACGAGTCGGTTGTCCATGCTTGGCTCCGTCGTCTCGACGCTCGCTAGAACCGGATGCAGAGCTTGCCGAAGAACGCACCGCTCGCCATGGTGTGCAGCGCTTGGGGCACCGCTTCGAATGCGAATGTCCGATCGATGACCGGCTGCAATTGCCAGCGCTCGATGTGCGCGAGCATATCGATGAAGTGTGCACGGCTACCGACCGAGATACCGATCAGTTGCAAGTTGTTGCTGAACAACATCGGCAGCGAAATCGTGCTGCCGAAGCCACTCAGCACGCCGATCACCACGATGCGACCACCGACGCGCGCGGCGGTCATCGCTTGGGTCAGCGTCTGTTCGCCGCCTACTTCGACGATCACGTCTACGCCACGACCGTCGGTAAAAGCGCGCGCCTCAGTAGACCAGTTGGGTGTGGTCACATAGTTGATACCGAAGTCCGCGCCGAGTGCGCGTGCTTGCTCGAGCTTTTCGTTGCTCGACGATGTGACGATGACGCGCGCGCCGAGCGCGTTGGCGAACTGCAGCGCGAAGATCGACACACCACCGGTGCCTTCCACGAGCACTGTCTGGCCGGGACCGACCGGTGCTTCGATCGCAAGCGCGCGCCAAGCCGTTAGACCAGCGCACGGCAGCGTGGCGGCCGCTTCGAAGCTCATGGCATCGGGAATCTTCACGACGCCGTCGGCACGAAAGACAGCACGCTCCCGCAGCACGCCGTCGAGAGTACCGCCAAGCGCTAGCGAACGCGCTTCTGCGCTGACCGGTCCATCGTGCCAACTCTGAAAAAACGTGGGCACGACCCGATCGCCGACCGCCAAGGAACTTACCCCAGGGCCTACGGCGTGCACGACGCCGGCACCATCCGAGCACGGCACCAACGCCGATGGCGCCGCTCCGCCCGGCACGCCGCGCACCGTCACGAGATCGCGGTAGTTGAGCGACGCGGCGCGCATGGCGACGACCACTTCGCCTTCGCGGGCCGTCGGCTCGGGCAGCTCGACACACTCGAGTGCATCGATACCGTGCTTGCCGCGGATCTGCCATGCCTTCATTGACCGCTCTCGGCTGCCATGCATGCCCCTTGCGTCATTGGCGAATGGGAATGTTCTCGTAGTAGGGAATGGGAATCTCATCGGTCGCGTCGAGGCGGCCGATCATCATGGCGGTCACCGGATGGGCGACGTCGACATCGGTCATGACATTGAGGCACGCCGGGCCGCCGCTCGCTTGCAGACGCCGCACCGCAGGCCGGATGTCCTCGACCCGTGTGACCTGTTCGCCAGCGCAGCCAAAGCCCTCGGCAACGGTGTGATATGCGCTGGGGGCGAGCTTAACGGCGGCGAGCTGCTGCTTACCGAACACCAACTCTTGGCCATGCTGCGACATGCCCCACGCTGCGTTGTTGAACACCACGAGGAGAATCGGCAATGCGTGCCGAGCCATGGTGTCGAACTCGGCAATGTGAAAGCCCGCGGCCCCGTCACCCATGATCGCAGCGACCGGCTTGCCCGGGCGGGCGCGGGCGAGGCCGATGGCGTAGCCCTGACCCACCCCCAAGGTGCCGAGGTAGCCGTTGCCGAGGTAGAGCCCAGGACCGGGGCTACGGCCGAACGGTTGGAACCAAGCGCAGGCTTCGCCGCCATCGAAGGCGATGGCGGTGTCGGGGGACAGCGCCTCGGCTACCGCGCGGGCGGCATGGAATGGGTGAATGAGCCCGCGCGGCGTGGCGGCAGGTACGCCTTCGAACGGGGCGGTGGTGGCCGCCCGGCATTGGCCAAGCAGGGCGAGCCATTGATCGCGTGGCGCCCAACTGCGGCCGTTGGCCGCAGCATTCAGCGATGCCAACGCGGCAGCGGCATCGGCTGTGATGGCGACGTCGGGTGTGCGCAGGCGACCGATCTCGGCACCGTCGATGTCGATCTGCACCAACTTCGCGCTGTCGGGCACGATGCTGCCGGCGCGGCCGCCAAGGAAGAGCCCCGCGCGGGCACCGATCTGGACGATGAGATCAGCGGGCTGCTTGGCGCCGAGCGCGGCCGCCGCCAGCGTGCCTGCGGGCCCGGCATTGAACCGGTGGTCGGCCGGTAGCGCGCCGTTGCCCTTGCTGCTGAACACCACGGGTGTATGGGTGAGGTTTGCGAATGCCGCAAGTTCGGCGGCGCAGGCCTTGGAAGCAGCACCGCCGCCGACGATGATCGCCGGCCGCTCGGCGCCGCTGAGCAGCTCGAGGACGGCGGCTGCGGCGGCCGGCGAAGGTGCTGGCCGATCGAGCAAGCTTGGCGCCTTCGGCAGCACCAGGTGCGCTTCGTCCATCGGCCCGAACATGACATCGATGGGCATCTCCAGGAACACCGGGCCCGGACGCCCCGAACGTGCGATGCGAATGGCCTTGTCGACCAAATCCGGTATGCGTTCGACGTGCGTGATGCGGTGTGCCCATTTGGTCACCGGTGCTGCCATGGCCACTTGGTCGAAGCCACCTTGGAGCGGATTGGTGGCGACTTCGCGCAAGGGCGGCGAGCCGGCCACGAACAGCACCGGTGTGGCATCGAGGTAGGCGTCCACCATAGGTGTCAGACCGTTTGCGAAGCCGGGTCCGGCCGTGATCACGCACACGCCGATCTCGCCGGTCGCCCGCGCGTACCCCTCGGCCGCGTAGCCGGCTGTTGCCTCGTGGCGCGTATCGGTCAGGCGAATGTTTTCGCCGGCACAGGCCACCAAGAATGCATCGAGGTGACCCCCATGCAATGCAAATACCTCCTCGACGCCCAGGGCGCGGAGGCTCTTGGCGAGTACGTCGCCGCCGGTCAGTCGCGTCATCGATGCCCTCCCTTTACCATTCTCTGCCCGGTCACGGGTGCTCCAGATAAGGAAGGCCGCCGCCATTTGTCAATCCGTGGAGCACCTTGGGCGGCTTCGTGGGCACCGGACGCTGGCCCGCGGCAGGGAAATTGTGACGTGCGGGCCGGAACCGGACGCCACGGTTAGCACTCTAACTACGCGACTGCTAGAATGCGCCAATGTTACGGGAGGTATCACCCATGACGCACGCGACAGGACAATTGCTCTCGCTGGGCAGCCTTGCCCCCGGGCGTGATCTCGACGCTTACGTGCAGACGGTCAACGCCATCCCCATTCTCACCGCCGAGGAAGAAAAGTCCTTGGCGGAGCGCTTTTACTACCAGAACGACTTGGAAGCGGCGCGGCGATTGGTGCTCGCGCACTTACGTTTCGTCGTGCACTTGGCGCGCGGCTACAACGGCTATGGACTGCCCCAGGCCGACCTGATTCAGGAAGGCAACGTCGGGCTCATGAAAGCGGTCAAGCGTTTCAATCCGGAAGTCGGTGTACGGCTGGTGTCGTTTGCGGTGCATTGGATCAAGGCCGAGATGCACGAGTTCATCTTGCGCAACTGGCGCATCGTGAAAGTCGCTACTACCAAGGCACAGCGCAAGATGTTCTTCAATCTGCGCAGTGCGAAGAAGCGTCTCGGATGGTTGTCGGCGGACGAGGCGAAGGCAGTGGCCAACGACCTCGGCGTGAGTCCCGAGGTGGTGACCCAGATGGAGGGCCGGCTCGCGGCGCACGATGTTTCCTTCGACGTCGACAGCGACGACGACGACGATGCCCTGATGGCGCCCGCACAGTATTTGCAGGCGGAAGGGGCGGACCCCGCCGAACTCGTTGCCAACGAAGAGTGGTGGTCGGATTCCGCCTCGCGGTTGCACGATGCGCTCGCGGCACTCGACGACCGTAGTCGCGACATCTTGGAGAGCCGTTGGCTGACCGACGACAAGGCCACACTGCACGAGCTCGCCGAGCGCTATGGCGTGTCGGCGGAACGCATTCGCCAGCTGGAAGCGAATGCGCTGAAGAAGTTGAAAGCGGCGATGGCGTCCGATGACGCCTTGATCGCCTGACACCGACGCTGCAGCGGCCGAGCTGGTCGTGAGCCGCGGTAACCTGCTGCTGGCCATTGCGGCTGTCTCAGGTGCGCTCGCGGTAGGATTGGGCGCGCTCGGGGCCCATGCTCTGAAACCCAAGCTCGATGCCGCGGCCCTTGGTGCCTTCGACACTGCGGTTACGTACCACTTCCTACACACGTTGGCGCTCGCCATCGTCGCGCTCTGGCTGCGCTTCGATGCCACTGCGAGCGCCGCGGTCAACGTCGCCGGATGGGCATTCGTGGCCGGCATCGTGCTGTTCAGCGGCAGCCTCTACGTGCTAGCGCTGGGTGGCCCGAGGCTCTTGGGTCCCGTCACACCCCTAGGCGGCGTCGCCTTCATCGTCGGTTGGCTGTTCCTCGCCGTTGCGGCGATTCGCGGGTGAACCGCGTCTACATCCGGCGCCAGGGCCGGATGACGAAGGCGCAGCGCCACGCACTCGAGACACATTTCCAACGCTACGCGTTCACGATCCCGGAGGCAGGTGATTGGCACGCGGCCTTCGGTCGGCGCGCGCCATTGGTGTTGGAAATCGGCTTTGGCATGGGGCAAGGGCTTGCGGCCTTCGCGCTTCAGCATCCGGGGCTCGACTGCATTGGTGCCGAAGTGTATCGACCCGGCATCGGTTCGCTGCTCGCGATACTGGCGCGCGAAAACGTGGCGAACGTACGCATCTTCGAAGGCGATGCACGTGAACTCGTTGCCAAGGCGCCAAATGAAACCTTTACCCGCATCATGATCTACTTTCCGGATCCCTGGCCGAAAAAGCGCCACCATAAACGGCGGCTCATCGATGCGGCATTTGTCGCCGAGGCGGCTCGCGCGCTCACGGCAGAAGGTGAGCTACACCTGGCAACGGATTGGCAGCCGTACGCGACCGCGATGCTCGAAGTCCTCGATGCCGAGCCGAGCCTCGCCAACGCGGCAGGAGACAGTGCCTTCTCGTCGCGCCCCGACGACCGGCCGCTGACGCGCTTCGAAGATCGCGGTCGCCGGCTCGGCCACGGCGTCTGGGATCTGATCTACAAGAAGGCCGCAACGACAGAGTCGAGATAGCGCAAACCCGTGCGCGTGAGGCCGATTCGATCCTCGCGGAACGTGCCCAGCCGACGCTGACGAGCACACTCGGCCGCAATGACTTCGAGCCGCAACCCAGTTCGCGCTTCGAAGGTTGCGATCGGCACGCCGTCGATGAGCCTGAGTGCGTTCATCATGAATTCGCCAGGCAGCGCATCGGTGGAAACCGGCTTGATGCTACGCAACGTCGCCGCGGCCGAGCGCAAGTATCGATCGGGTGCTTTCGGTTTTTCGGTACGAACCACCTCGGTGCGTTCGTTGTGCCAGGTGATCTTGCCATGCGCGCCCGCGCCGATACCGATGTAGTCGCCGAAGGTCCAGTAGTTGAGGTTGTGCCGTGAACGTGCGCCTGGCCGGGCGAATGCCGAGATTTCGTAGCGCTCGAAGCCGCGCCGCGCCAGCAATTCGAGTCCCTTCGACTCGATCTGCTCGAGAGTGCGTTCGTCGGGAAGTTGAGGCGGATCCGCGGCGAATGGCGTGCGTGGCTCGAGCGTGAGCTGATACCAGGAAATGTGGTCGACGCCGAGAGAGATCGCGCGCTCGAGATCGTCGAGCGCGCTCTCGACGGACTGTCCAGGTAGCCCGTGCATCAGATCGAGGTTGATGTTGTGCAAGCCCGCCTGCCGCGCCGTGGTGACCGCGCGTTCGGTGTGCTCGGGCGCGTGAATTCTGCCGAGCCGCTCGAGCTGTGCGGCGTCGAAGGATTGAGCGCCAATGGAAATGCGATTCACGCCAGCGGCCGCATAGCCCGCGAAGTGCGCCTCGTCGACTGTGCCGGGGTTGGCCTCGATCGTGATCTCGGCATCCGTCGCCACCTCGAGCACCTGACGTACGCCGTCGAGCAAGCGCTGGATGCTCGCGGCGGGCAGCAAACTGGGAGTACCGCCTCCCAAGAAGACGGTGGAAATGCGCCGATCGCGCAGCGATGCCGTGTCCGATGCGAGATCCTCGAGCAGTCGCGCCACGTAGGCGTCGGCAGGCAAGTCGCCGCGCAAGGGGTGTGAGTTGAAGTCGCAGTACGGGCACTTGCGCACGCACCAAGGAAAGTGCACGTACAGCGACAGCGGAACTTCATTCACGGTGCGAGTACGTCACGCAATTGCGCCAGTAGGTCGCGGGCGGCACGGCCGCGATGACTGACACGGTTCTTCTCGGCGGGCCCGAGCTCGGCGGACGTGACGGTCGTTCCGCGCGGCACGAACAATGGGTCGTAGCCGAATCCGCCTTGGCCGCGCGTCGCCGCGGCAATCGTGCCGTGCCAACGTCCTGTTGCGATCACGGGCGCCGGATCGGATCCGTACCGCAGGAAGACGAGCACGCAGTAGAAATGCGCAGCGCGATCGTTGCGGCCGTGCAAGGCGCGCAATAGCTTGTCGTTGTTGGCGCGGTCGTCGCTCGGTGCACCCGCATAACGCGCCGACAGCACACCGGGTGCGCCGTCCAAGGCATCGACCACGAGCCCGCTGTCGTCGGCGATCGCGGGCAACTTTGCTTCGGCCGATGCGTGGCGCGCCTTCGCGACTGCATTCTCGACGAAGGTGACGGCCGTCTCGGGTGCGCCGCGGATGCCCAGCTCGCCTTGTGCGACGAGCGTCACGCCGAGCGGCGCGAGGAGCTCTCCCAGCTCGCGTCGTTTACCCTCGTTGTCGCTCGCGAGCACTACTCGTCGTGGTCGGTCCACAGCCGTTCTTGAAACTCGAGCGATCCAGTCGGTCCATTCTGCACTTCGATCCTGATGTCGAAGCGCAGCACGTCCTGATCGGTGAATTTGATGGGCGCGATGAAGTAAATGGCAGTGCCTTCGGTGAAGCGTCGAAACTCGAGTGTGCGCTCCTGACCGAGCAAGTTGCGGGCAGTGCCCAGCACGGTACCGTCGCGCGGCACTCCGTCCGGGCCGATGATCGATACGTTGACGATGGCTCGATCACTCGCCCGCACGATATCGTAGCGAGACGCGATGTCGGGCTCCAGGAACAGAGAGTTGACGACCACGTAATGCACCTCGTGGTCGCCGATCGTCACGAACTGTGCGGCATTCGCCATCGTAGTTGCGATGCACGCCGTCACGCAGATGAGCCACCTCATCGTGATCGTCCCAAATGGTAGAAGGCGATCGTACCGAACATGTTCGGGAAGCGGTTGATGAGCGGTCGATTGCGGTAAAGCGTGTCGACCACGAAGCGGCGGTGAATGACGAGAGCTTTGTCATTGCAGAGGCGTTCGAAGTCGGCAAACGTGCAAAGGTGAATGTTGGGGGTATCGAACCAACGGTGCGGCAGATGCCTGGCAATCGGCATGCGGCCCCGGGTGGCGAGGTAAGCACGGCATTGCCAATGACCGAAGTTGGGAAAGGTGACGATGCATTCGCGGCCGATCCTGAGCATCTCGTCGATCAGAAGGTCGGGTTGCCGAACGGCCTGCAACGTCTCGGTCATGACGACCAAGTCGAAGCTCGAGCTCGGAAAGTTGGCGAGACCTTCGTCCAAGTTCTGCTCGATGACGTTTACGCCCTTGGCGACGCAGGCGGTGATCATGTCGGGATCGATCTCGAGACCGTAGCCGTTCACACCCTTGGTGTGCTCGAGCTCGGCAAGCAACTCACCATCGCCGCAGCCGAGGTCGAGCACGCGTGCCCCTTGATGCACCAGGTCGGCGATGATCGCGAGATCGGCTCTCACGATGCAGGCCCGGCGGTGAGCCGGTTGTCGGGCCGATTGGCGAATCCGAGGCTCCAAGCAACCCGCTGCATATAGGCGCGAAACACGTCCAAATACCTGGGCACGGGCAGCAGGAATGCATCGTGACCCTGGGCGGTGTCGATGATGGTGCTGACCACGTTCTTGTGTGCCGAGATCAAGGCATCGACGATCTCCTTCGATCTCGCCGGCGAGAACCGCCAATCGGTGGTGAACGAACAGACCCAGAAATCCGCCTGAGCGACGGAAAGCGCTGCGACCAGATCGTCGCCATAGTCGCGTGCCGGGTCGAACTCGTCGAGGGCGCGCGTCATGAGCAAATAGGTATTGGCGTCGAACGTCTGCGAAAACGAGCGGCCCTGATGGTGCAAGTAGCTTTCGATCTGGAACTGCGTGTCGCCGCTGCCACCGTTCGGCTGAATTCGGCGGCCGAATTTGTCGCGCAATCCATCGTCGGATTGATAGGTGACGTGACCCACCATGCGCGCGAGCATGAGGCCCCGCTCCGGATTGTCGTTCGCTTCCAGATAGCGGCCGGCGTGAAAGCTGGGGTCGCTGGTGATGGCGTGCCGTGCGATCTCGTTGAACGCGATGTTTTGGGCGGAGAGTCTGGGTGCAGCAGCGATCAGCAGTGCATGCGCAATGCGGGTCGGAAAGTCGATGGCCCATTGCATTGCCTGCATGCCACCGAGACTGCCGCCGACGATGGCCGCGAACCGCTCGATGCCGAGATGATCGGCGAGGTGTGCTTGCGCCTTGACCCAGTCCGCCACCGACACCACCGGAAAGTCGGGGCCATACAGCCGGTTCGTCTCCGGGTCGATCGACCGCGGCCCGGTGCTGCCGTGGCAGCCGCCGATGTTGTTGAGGCTCACCACGAAGAAGAGGTTCGTGTCGATCGGCTTGCCGGGGCCGATGCAGACGTCCCACCAGCCCGGCTTGCGATCGGTCGAGGTGTGAAAACCAGCAGCGTGGTGGTGGCCCGACAGCGCATGACAGACGAGCACAGCGTTGGTGTGATCCGCGTTGAGCGTACCGTAGGTCTCGTAGACCAAGTCGAAGCGCGGCAGCTGACGTCCGCACTTCAGCGCGAGCGCCGACTCGAAGGCGGCGTGTTGCGGTGTGACGATGCCGACCGAGTCGCTGGCAGCGGCGAGTGTCATTGCAGGAGCGCTTGGAAGATTGCTGGTAGCAAGTAATCGCGGACCAACGCCAACACCATGAACACGAGAATGGGGCTGAAGTCGAGGCCGCCGAGCGGCGGGATCAGGCGGCGGGCCGGCGCCAGAACGGGCTCTGTGAGCTGCGCGAGCAACACCGCTGCAGGGTGATAGTTTCCGGGCGCAACGAAGCTCAGCACGATGACGATGATGAGCGCATAAAAGTAGATCGAGAGCAGCAGCCGCAACACCTCGTATAAGCCGACCATGATCAAGAAGAAGGCGCCGGGCATGATCTGCGACTCGAGGCCTTGCACGAGCGCGATGCCGACCGCCTTCGCGAGCCAGGCGGCCAGGAAGGAAGCGATGTCGATGTTGCGGAAGCCGGGAATGACGATGCGTAGCGGGCGCAACAGTGGATCCGTGGCCTTCACCACGCCCTGCGAGATGGGATTGTAGAAGTCTGCCTTGGCCGCTTGCAGGATGAAGCGGCACAGAAAGAGGAAGCAGACGACATAGAAAATCGTGTTGACGACGAAACCAAACGCGCTGGTCATGGTGTGCCGGACTCCTGATCGCTATTCGAATTGCTTGGCGAGCTCGCGGCTGCGTGACGCCGCGCGCGTAATCGCCTCGGCGAACGCGTCGCGGACGCCCGCCGTTTCCAGCGCGGTTACCGCCGCTTCGGTGGTGCCGCCCGGCGAGGTCACGTTGCGCCGCAGCTGTGCGGGATCGACGCCGGTCTCGCGCGCCATGATCGCGGCGCCATTGGCGGTGGCGAGCGTGAGCTTGGTCGCGACCGCGTGATCGAGACCGAGTTGCGATCCGGCCGAGATCATGGCCTCCATGAGCAGGAAGAAATACGCGGGTCCACTGCCCGACACCGCTGTCACAGCATCGAGGTCGGCCTCGTGCTCGACCCAGATCACTTCGCCGACCGCGCCGAGTATGTGTTGCGCGGCCTGCTTCTGTTGCGGCGTAACGTTGCCGTTGGCATACAGTGCAGTGATACCGGCGCCATACAGCGCCGGTGTGTTCGGCATACAGCGCACGATGCCGTGCGAGTCGCCGCACCAGTCTGCTATGGATGCCGAGGTGATGCCCGCGGCGATGGATACCAGCAGCACCCCATCGGGTAAGCAGTCGGCGAGTCCCGTGACCACCGACTTCATGACCTGTGGCTTCACCGCCAACACCACGACCGTTGCATCGCGCACCGCTTCGACGTTGTCGGTCGCCGCGCGGATGCCGAGCGCAGCGATCTTGGCGCGCTGCTCGGCGGCCGGGTCGGCCGCAATGATGTCGCCCACGGCAGCGCCGGCGCGCAGTAGCCCGCCGATGAGGCTGCTCGCCATGTTGCCGGCGCCAATGAAAGCGATCCGCTCCATGCTGCTCACCGGCTTCGTGGGCCGAAGATTGCAGTGCCGACGCGGACCATCGTCGCGCCTTCCGCAATCGCAAGTTCGAAGTCGTCGCTCATCCCCATCGACAGCGTGTCCCAATCTGCACAGCCATGTGGCCGGCAATCCTCGAACAAGTTGGCGAGCCGGCGAAAGCTTTGGCGCTTTGTTTCGACATCGTCCGTGTCGCGCGGAATTGCCATCAAGCCGCGCAGCCTGATGTTTGGCAGCGCGGCGGCGTAATTGGCCAATTCTGACAGACCCTCGATCGCCACGCCCGCCTTCTGTGGCTCGTTATCGACGTTCACCTGCAGGAGCACGTCGAGCGGATCGGAGACGTTGCGTTGGTCCGACAGACGCTTCGCGATCCTGGCGCGATCCACGGTTTGCACCCACTGAAAGGCCGAAGCGATGCCGCGCGTCTTGTTCGATTGGATGGCGCCGATGAAGTGCCAGTCGATGGCGGCGCCTTCGAGGGCGGCGATCTTCGGCTGGGCCTCGGCCAAGTAGTTCTCACCGATGTCGGTGATGCCCGCTGCGACCGCGGCGCCAATCTCGGCTGCCGAGCGCGTCTTGGAGACCGCCACGAGTCTTATCGCCGCCGGGTGGCGGCCAGCGCCACGCGCGGCAATGGCGATGCGCTCGGAAATCTGTGCGATGGCGTTGCTGACGGAGTGCATGGTCGGAGTGCAAACGGCGTCGCAGTTTGGCCACTCACCTCGCGAGCCGCAAGGGTTCTGCATGTGAAACGACTGATCGTGGTAATACTATACAAAGCCCGACATGGATGGGGCCGAGCAGAAAAGGACTGCTAATGGACATCACCGAACTCCTGGCCTTTAGCGCCAAGCAAGGCGCTTCCGACCTCCATCTCTCCGCCGGCCTGCCGCCGATGATTCGCGTCGATGGCGATGTGCGTCGCATCAACCTGCCGCCACTCGAGCATCGGGAAGTGCACGCGCTGGTCTACGAGATCATGAACGACAAGCAGCGCAAGGATTACGAGGAGTTCCTGGAAACCGACTTCTCGTTCGAAGTGCCTGGCGTCGCGCGCTTTCGTGTCAACGCATTCAATCAGAATCGGGGCGCCGGTGCGGTGTTCCGGACCGTCCCGGCGAAAGTGTTGACGATGGAAGATCTCGGCCTCGGTCAGGTGTTCAAAGACATCTCGATGGTGCCGCGCGGCTTGGTGCTGGTGACGGGCCCTACCGGGTCGGGCAAGAGTACGACGTTGGCGGCGATGATCGACTTCATCAACGACAACAAGTATCACCACATTCTGACCATCGAAGACCCGATCGAATTCGTGCACGAGAGCAAGAAGTGCCTAGTCAACCAACGCGAGGTGCATCGGGACACGCATGGCTTCAGTGAGGCGTTACGCGTCGCGCTGCGTGAAGATCCCGACATCATCTTGGTCGGCGAGATGCGCGACCTCACCACCACGCGATTGGCACTCACCGCTGCAGAGACCGGTCACCTCGTGTTCGCCACGCTGCACACGACGTCGGCGTCGAAGACGATCGACCGAATCATCGATCAGTTTCCCGGCGAGGAGAAAGACATGGTGAGATCCATGCTCTCCGAGTCGCTGCAGGCGGTCATTTCGCAAACGCTCTTGAAGCGCGTGAACGGCGGCCGTGTGGCGGCTCACGAGATCATGGTGGGTACACCCGCTATCCGAAACCTGATCCGCGAAGGCAAGGTCGCGCAGATGTACTCGGCCATCCAGACGAGCGCGGGCGTGGGCATGCAGACGCTCGATCAGTGCCTACTGGAAATGGTGCAGAAGCGAATCATCAGCCGCGAGACGGCGCGCGAAAAGGCGAAGATGCCCGACAATTTCTAAGGGGGCTGGTAGATGGAATTCGACAAGCTGCTGAAACTGGTGGTCGAGAAAGGCGCTTCCGACCTGTTCATCACTGCTGGGCGCCCGCCCACCATGAAGATCAACGGCAAGCTGTACGCCGTGTCCAAAAACGGACTGTCGCCCGAGCAGTCCCGCGAGGTCGTGCTCGGCGTCATGAACAAGGATCAGCAGGAAGCATTCAAGCGCGATCACGAGTGCAACTTCGCGATCAACACCCGCGGGCTCGGCCGTTTCCGGGTCAGCGCGTTCTATCAGCGTAACTTGATTGGCATGGTGTTGCGCCGCATCGAAGTGAACATTCCGAAGGTCGCAGAGTTGGGTCTCCCTCCGATCATCGAATCATTGGCGATGACCAAACGCGGCCTCATCATCTTCGTCGGTGCCACGGGTACCGGTAAGTCGACTTCGCTGGCAGCGATGATCGGTCACCGCAACGAGCACTCCACGGGTCATATCATCTCGATCGAGGACCCGATCGAATACATCCACCAGCACCAGGGCTGCATCGTCACGCAGCGTGAAGTGGGTGTGGATACCGACAGCTTCGAAGTCGCGCTCAAGAACACGCTGCGCCAAGCACCCGACGTGATCATGATCGGCGAGGTGCGCACACGCGAAACGATGGAATACTCGGTGACCTTTGCCGAGACCGGCCACTTGTGTCTTTGCACATTGCACGCCAACAATGCAAACCAAGCGCTCGATCGCATCATCCACTTCTTCCCGTCCGATCGTCACGATCAGGTTTGGATGGATCTGTCGCTGAACCTGAAGGCCATTGTTGCGCAACAGCTCGTCCCGACCGTCGATGGCCAGGGCCGGCGCGTTGCCGTCGAAGTGCTGATCAACACGCCGCTCGTCTCCGATCATATCCGCAAGGGTGAAGTGCACTTGCTCAAGGAACTGATGAGCAAGTCCACGGAACTCGGCATGCAGACGTTCGATCAGTCGCTGTACAGGCTCTATGCGCAGGGCGAAATCACCTACGACGCAGCGCTTGCGCACGCCGATTCGGCAAACGACCTGCGGCTCATGATCAAGCTCGGCGCGGATGCGAAGCAAAATCCGATGGACGGCGTGAACCTCTCGCTCGAAGAGAGCGAACCGACTTTCAACTACCGGCGTTGAAGTAGGTCTCGGCGATCAGACACGCCGCCACGGCATGGCGGCGGTCGGCATCGGCGCTCAAATGCTTGGCTTCGAAGCTCGACAACCGTTCGTCCACCAATATCACCTCGAGCGCAGTGCGCGTATGCAAGCGCTCCGCGAACTGCTCGGCACGCTCGCCCATCTCGCTTGGTGTGCCGTCCATGTTGAGCGGAAGGCCGACCAACAAGCGCACGGGATGCCACTCGCGGATCAGCATCGCCACCGCCTGCCAATCCGGCACGCCATCCTTGGCAGGGAGTGTCGTTACCGGGCTCGCGGTACGCGTGATCGTCTGACCCGCCGCCACGCCGATCGCGCGCAGGCCGAAATCGAAGGCGAGCACCAAAGAAGCCGCGCCGTTCACGCGTGGCCGGCTTGGCTCGACATGAGGCGGAAGTCGATACCGAGGCTCTGGGCGGCACGTTCGATGCGCGACTCGAACGGTACTTCGAACAGGATCTCCTTCGATGCGGGGCAAGTCAGCCAGGCATTCTCGGCGAGCTCCCGTTCCAGCTGTCCGCCCTCCCACCCTGCGTAACCCAATGCAACCAGGAATTGGGCGGGTCCTTCGCCGGCGCCGATCGCCTCCAAGGTCTGGCGCGCGGTCGACAGCATGATGCCGTCGCTCAAGGAAACGCTGGTGTCGAAGCGCGCATCGTCGCTGTGCAAGATGAAGCCGCGTTCGGTCTTCACCGGCCCGCCTTCGAGCACCGACGCGTCGAGGTCGGCTTTCGCCTCGATGCCGAGCTGGCCGAGCAAGTCCGCCAGCTTGAGCGCAAGCGGCCGATTCACCATGAAGCCGAGCGCACCGTCTTCGTTGTGCTCGGCGATATAGGTGATCGAGTTGCCGAAGTAGTCGGCCGTCAGGCCCGGCATCGCGAGCAGGAAGTGATGCTTGAGGCAGGTTTCTAGTGCCATGCCGTGAGTCTACCGGAGGCAAATCACCGACGCGAAATCGGTAGTTGTCACCGATTTCGGGTCAAGTCGAGCTGTAACGGTTCTTGCGGAACTGCCAGGTGCGGATGATTTCGAGCACGTCGGTGTCGGCCCGCATCTCCGGCGGGAACGGCGCGAACGGCGCGGCGAGACGCACGATGCGCACGGCAGCGTCGTCGAGCACCTTGTGGCCGGAGGAGTCGAGCACGCGCACGTCTTTCAAGCCGCCGTCGGGCGTGATCGCGACCAACAGCCGCAAACTGCCGTACAGGTTGTTGCGGCGCGCTTCGTCCGGATAGTTGAGGTTGCCGATCGCTTCTACCTTGCGCCGCCACGACTGCAAGTAGTACGCATCCACCGTTGAGCGCGCCGACACGCTGGTCAGTCGTCGAATGCGCGGGCCGCGGGCGCGAAGCTCGGCGTCTTGGTCGATACGTGCCTCGAGGCTTGCGATGTCGGGCGTCAAGTCGAGCCGCGGGCGCGCATCGGGAGCTTGGGTCTCGTGCTCCACCTCCGCGTCGAGCTCTGTGGTGGCCTGCTGCTCGCGGGCGACGCGCGTGGTGACGGCGGCAAACGGATCCACGGTTTCGTGCGCTTCCTGAGGCAGGAACGGCTCGGCTTCGACTGGCTTCAGCACGTTGTCGTGGAAGATCGCCTCCTCGGTGGTCGTCGTTTCCCGTTTCTCGAGGTCGTCGCCGCTCGCCAGCTGATCGTGTTGGGCGATGAAATCGGCGTCGCTCGGTGCTTCATTGTCGGCATGTTGCGCCAAGGTGACTTCGATCGTGGGGCTGCTCGCGCGGTCGAGGGTCCACACGAAGCCGACACCGAGAATCAGCACGGCATGCAACGAGAGCGCCAAAAACAACGCAAACGACAGGCGATCTCTGGGCGTGATTGCAGCGTCCATGATTCAGCGCCGGGCGAGGGCTCCTTCGACGGCGGTGAGCAGCGTAGATCCGATGTCGAGCGAGAACTGTGCATCGAGTTCCCGAATACACGTCGGGCAGGTGACGTTGACCTCCGTCAGGTAGTCGCCGATCACGTCGATACCAACGAAATAGAGCCCGCGGCGTTTGAGCTCCGGACCTACCTGCTCGGCGATCCAGCGGTCGCGCGCAGTCAGCGGCCGACCTTCCCCCTTGCCGCCCGCGGCGAGATTGCCGCGCGCTTCGCCCGCTTGCGGGACGCGCGCAAGGGCGTAGGGAATGGGCTCGCCGTCGACCAGCAGGATGCGCTTGTCGCCGTCGACGATCTCGGGAATGAACTTCTGTGCCATCGCCTGCTCGGTGCCGTGTCGCGTGACCGTCTCGATGATGACGCCAAAGTTGGCATCGCCGTCCATCACTCTGAACACCGATTCGCCGCCCATGCCGTCGAGGCGTTTGACTACGATGTTGTGGTGCTGTTTCTGAAAGTCGCGAATGAGGTCGGCGCGGCGCGTCACGATCAGCGGCGGGCCACATTGTGGGAAGGCCGTGGCGAAGAACTTCTCGTTGCAGTCCCTGAGCGCGCCGGGCCGGTTCACCACCAGTGCGCCTTCCGCTTCGGCCCGTTCCAGCAGGTACGTGGAGTAGACGTACTCCATGTCGAAGGGTGGGTCCTTGCGCATGAAGATCACATCGGCGCCACCGAGTGGCATGGCCACAGACGGGCCTAGGCTGTACCAGCCCTCACCCGGTGCCGGCAGACGGTGCTCGTTGGCAAATCCCGGCGCGAGCGTCAGTGTGCGCGTTTGTGCACAGGGCCGGTTGCGGTCGAAGTAGAGGTCGCGCTGCAGCGCATAGTGCACTGTCCAGCCGCGACGCTGCGCGGCACTTACGATGGCAAGCGTGCTGTCCTTCTTGAGGTTGAGCCGCTCGAGCGGGTCCATGACGAAAACGGCGTTCACGGCAGCGGCGGGCATGGGTTCTTGCGGTGCTTTGCTGAACTTCAGGAAAGCTACCGGGATGGGTACTGGCGAGCAAGGGAAATGAGACGGAATTCCCTTTATTGCCGGTGACTTATGGCTGCCCTTTGGGAAAAGTGTTACAACGCGAGCGACGATAAGACGCGTGCGTGAACGCGAGCGCGGCTAAGACTTTCGCGCGGCAGCTCCTAAAGTGCTAGGCAAGGACGAAACCATGGAAGAGGAACTTCGGGGCGTCAAAGTCATGGTCATCGACGACTCCAAGACGATCCGCCGCAGCGCGGAGAGTCTGTTGTCGAAGGCCGGCTGCGACGTGATCACGGCGACGGATGGATTCGATGCGCTGGCCAAGATTGCCGATTCGCATCCGGAGATCATCTTCGTCGACATCATGATGCCGCGGCTCGACGGCTATCAGACCTGTGCCCTGATCAAGAACAACAGCGAATTCAAGGGCACGCCGGTCGTGATGTTGTCGAGCAAGGACGGGCTCTTCGACAAGGCGAAGGGCCGCATCGTCGGTTCCGATCGATACATCACCAAGCCGTTCAGCAAAGAAGAATTGCTCGGTACCATCCGTACGCTGGTTACCTAAGGAAGGGTCGGCACGCATGGCGCGAATTTTGGTGGTCGACGATTCCCCGACGGAGTCGCACATGTTCGTCAACGTGTTGGCCAAGCACGGCCATCAGGTGCTGACGGCGGCGTCGGGCACCGACGGCATAGACGTGGCCAACGAGGAACTGCCGGACGTCATTCTGATGGACGTCGTCATGCCGGGGGTCAATGGCTTTCAGGCGACGCGCCAGCTCACGCGTGCGCACAGCACGCGGCACATCCCCGTCATCATCATCTCGTCGAAGAACCAAGAGACCGATCGCCTGTACGGCGAGCGACTCGGCGCATCCGGGTATCTCACCAAGCCAGTGGACGAGAAGACGCTGATTCTCGCGGTCAACGGCGTGCTCGAGGCGTAGGAGCCGATTGCAATGGCGCGGAGCCAAGTACTCGACATTCTGCGCGACATCGAGAAGGACGCATTCCGCCACGCTTCGCCCTTGCCCGCCAAACGCGATACCCGACCGGAATGGCAGGGATTGGGTCTGCAGGTGGGCGGTACGCGATTGGTTTCGCCGCTCGGCGAGGTCGACGAAATTCTGGTCGTGCCGCGATACACCGCCCTGCCGCGGGTGAAGGACTGGATTTTGGGCGTGGCGAACGTACGCGGTCGGCTCGTGCCCATCGTCGACCTGCATCGCTATCTCGGTGTCACGCCCACCACGCCACGCATCCAGTGGCGGGTGTTGATTGTCAGGACGAACGAAATTCAGGTGGGGCTCGTCGTCGAGCAGTCGCTCGGAATGCAGTATTTCCAGACCGACGCTTTCGAAGAAGGTGTCCCCGACGGTTTGAATGCGCTCCACGCGTTCGTGGCAGGCGCATACCGTCACGGCGGCCGAGTGTTCTATGTAGTCAGTCTGTCGTCGCTCGTTCAGGACGAACGATTCATCAATGTTGCGGAATGAAGTGGGAATAGGGATATGAAGACGAACAAGGTATCGGCAAGCCCATTGCTCAGCGCGCTGATTGTCTTCCTGCTCGTGGTGCTCGCGGGCATGGGATACACCATCGTGACGGACGACCGGCCGTTGACCGGAAACTACGGGCTGATGCTCGCGGTCGGCGGCATCGTGCTGGTGGCCGTCATCGCCATGATGCTGGTGCGCGATGCGCGCAAGCGACTCGCTGAGCAGGCGGAGCAGAATGAACGCAATCAGGCAGCGATTCTCCAGTTGTTGGACGAGCTCGCAGACCTTGCCGAGGGCGATCTCACCGTGCACGCATCCGTGACCGAGAACTTCACGGGCGCAATTGCCGATTCGATCAATTTCGCGATCGACCAGATGCGTGGGTTGGTGTCGAACATCAATCGACTGTCGGTGCGCGTCGCGAAGGCAGCGGACGACACGCAGTCGACCGCGAAGAACCTCGCCACGGCTGCCGAGAATCAAGCACGCGAGATTGCCGCGGCCTCCACTGCCATCAACGACATGGCGGTATCGATCGACCAAGTATCGTCGAACGCCGCCGAGTCGGCCGCGGTAGCCGACCGTGCAGTGGCGATCGCCGGCAAAGGTAACGAAGTCGTGCAGGCCGCAATCGGCGGCATGGACACGATTCGTGGTCAGATCCAGGAGACCTCGAAGCGCATCAAGCGGCTCGGCGAGTCCTCGCAGGAAATCGGCGACATCGTTTCGCTCATCAACGACATTGCGGATCAAACCAACATCCTGTCGCTCAATGCCGCGATTCAAGCGTCGATGGCCGGCGATGCGGGGCGCGGCTTTGCGGTGGTTGCCGACGAAGTTCAGCGCCTTGCCGAACGCTCCTCTGCCGCCACCAAGCAGATTGCTGCGCTCGTCAAGACGATTCAAACCGATACCAACGAAGCCGTGATCTCCATGGAGCACACCACCTCCGAAGTGGTCTCGGGTGCGAAGCGCGCACAGGATGCAGGTGTTGCGCTCGAGGAGATCGAGAGCGTTTCGAACTCGCTCGCCGAGCTCATCCAGAACATCAGCAATGCCGCGCGTCAGCAAGCGGCATCCGCAGGGCACGTTTCCAACACGATGAACGTGATCCAGGAGATCACATCGCAGACTGCGACCAGCACCGAGACGACCGCGAAGTCCATCGGCGCCCTGGCAGCAATGGCCAAGGAGATGCGCACGTCCGTAGAAGGCTTCAAACTGCCCGGTGAAGCGACACGCTGACGTCCATGCTTCCGAGCGAAGCAGGATCTCGGCCTGTCGAAATGGAAGGTGCGATGACCGAACGGCGCGAACATTTCGCCCTCGACTGGATCAAGCGTGAGCTAGACGAGACGCTCAAGTCGGCGCGGCTCGCGCTAGAGGCGTATGCCGAGACCGGTGACGACGAAACGCGCATGCGGGCATGCCTGACGTACGTGCACCAAGTGCACGGCACGCTGCTCATGCTCGAACTCACCGGTGTCACCGTGCTGTCGGACGAGATGGAGCAGCTCGCGCAAGCGCTGCTGCTCGGCAACGTCGAAAATCCGCTGGCGGCACAGCAAGCGCTGATGCAGGCCATCTTGCAGTTGCCAGCATACCTCGAAGACATTCAGAAGGGGCTGCCCGACTCGCGTCGCGCTGTGCTGCCGCTAGCCAACGAGCTGCGCGTGGCACGCGGCGAGCGAGCCTTTGCCGACGCTCCGGCCGCGGCCGGAATCGATCTGCGCGCACCGGCGAGTGCGGAGTCGATCAAGCGCTTCGAGCAAATCGACGGCACCGAGAAGGCCCGCAAGATCCGCAGCGCCTACCAACAGGTGTTGCTGTCGATCCTGCGCGGTCACGATCGAGAAGGCTCGCTCGCGACGCTGAAGAAAGTGGCGCTGGGCCTCGAGCGAATCTCCGAATCGAGTCCGCTCGCGCTGTTGTTCCGCGCGTTCGGCATTTTCGTCAAGAGTCTCGCGGCCGGTCAGGTGGAGCTGTCCGGCGACGTGGTCAGGATCCTGCGCCGCGTCGATGCCGAGATCAAAGTGCTTGCTCAGGAAGGGCGCAGCGCGCTGGCGCGACCCCTGGATGAGGAGCTGCTGCGCAATCTGATCGACGATGCGCGTGAACGTGGCTTCACGAGCAAGGATCTAGAGCAGCTCGCGCAAGCGCTCGACCAAGAACCGCAACAGGAGAGCCAAGGCATCGCGAGGCGTGAGGCGATGCACACCGCGGCTGCGGCGCTGCGCGAAGAACTCGCCAATCTCAAAGACAAGCTCGATTTGTTCGTGCGTGGCGAACGACGGTCGCCAGCCGCGCTGGCTGAACTCGCGGCACCGCTCAAACAGGTCGGCAGTACTTTGTCGATCCTCGGCTTCGAAAGCTCGCGCGCGATCGTCATGGATCAAGTGGAGACGATCAACGCGGCAGCGCAGCGCAGCGAGATCGACGACGGCATGCTCATGGCCGCGGCCGCGGCGCTGCTGCAGGTCGACGAGAACTTGGCTGGCGTTGCGCAAGAGCGCAATCAGCGCTTGGGCGCATCGGGCGAAGCAACGGCCATCATCGGCGGTGCGCAACTCGCGGTCCTCGCCGAAGCGCGCAACGGCCTCGAGCAAGTCAAGCAAGCCGTGGTCGATTACGTCTCTGCGCAATGGGACGTGCGCCACCTCGAAGGCGCACCGGATCTGCTCAATGCCGTACGCGGCGCTCTGGCGATGGTGCCGCTCGAGCAGGTGGCTGATCAGGTCGGTCGTTGCGCGCGGTATGTCAGGGAGCGGTTGCTCGAAGGCGCCACGCCGGATTGGACGACGCTCGATGCGTTCGCCGACGCGATCAGCGGTGTCGACTACTACTTGGAGCGATTGTCGGACGATGCCGGCATGCCGGCGCAGGACATATTGGGTGGTGTAGAGCGCAGCCTGGCCGCACTGGGGTATGCCGAAGGCACCGAACCGCCACCGTTCGCGAGATCCCGGCCGCAGCCGACCGTGCCGGTCGTATCCGAGGAAGAAGAGCTGGCCCGTGCCAAGCCTGAGCACCCCGAAGAACTGGTTGCCGGCGAGGCATTCGAACTCGTCATCGAGCCGAGCCGAGTCGACACCGAGAACGAAGAAGACGCGCCGAGCGAGCTCGTCAGCGTCGACGAAGTGGAAGGCACCGACTTCGATCTCGGCACCGAGACGTTCGATGCAGAAGTGCCGACGCTCGAGACGCGTGTCGACGAGGTGGACGATCGCGCCGTCGAGATGGACTCCGACGCCGAAGCCGAGCTCGAGACCGCGATAGAAGAAACCGCCGAGACAGTGGCCGCAGCACCGACACCGGCAGCGGCGGTCAAGGTCGACGACGACATTGTCGACATCTTCGTCGAGGAAGTGAGCGAAGTGCTCGCAACCGTGGAGGATTGGTTACCGCAATGGACCGCCGACTTCGCCAACGACGAGGCACTGACCGAGGTACGTCGATCGTTCCACACGCTGAAGGGTAGCGGTCGCATCGTCGGCGCGACGCTGATCGGCGAACTAGCGTGGTCGGTCGAAAACATGCTGAATCGCGTCATCGACGGCACCATCGCCGCCAATCCGCAGATTGCCGAGGTGACGAAAGCAGCCGCCTCGCTGGTGCCGGCATTGCGCAATGCGTTCCGCGACGGTGTTGCTGCCGACGACGCGGCCGCCGCCGTCATCATGGAGCAAGCGGATTTACTGTCGTCCGGCGGTACGTTGGACGAGATCGCCTCCGCGTCGCGTTCGGCGCAGCCGCCAGCCGAGGAGGCAGCACCGACCGAGGAGCCAGCGGACGACACGATCACGCTATTCGAACAAGAAGCGAGCGAGCATCTCAGCACGTTGAAGGCGAAGTTCGCGAGCGTCGATCGGGTGAGGGACGTGCTCGACGACGAAGTGCTGCGTGCCCTGCACACGCTGCGTGGCAGTGCGGCAATGGCTGGCATCGATGCCGTTTCCCGCATCGCCGACCCCGCC
>QJXZ01000111.1 GCA_003248125.1 Gammaproteobacteria bacterium
GGGACCATAAACGGCCGGTGGACGAAGCACGGTGGCATCGCTGCAGAACTGCCGCAACACGGCTTCGCCTTCGCGTTTGCTGGCCGCGTAGTACGACAAGCTCGGCTCGCGGGCGGCGAGTGTCGAGACCGCCAACACACGTGCGACGCCGGCATGGCCTGCCGCGCGCGCGAAGTTGCGCGCGCCGACGACGTTGACCGCATCGAAGTCCGCCCTGGTTGCTCCTCGTACTGCGCCCGCTAGATGAATCGCGATGTCGGCATCGGCAACCAAGAGCGCAAGGGCAGTCTCGTCCTGCAGGTGGCCGACGATCCACTCGACTTTATCGCGCCGCGGCTGCGCCTTGCGTATCAGCGCGCGCACGTCGAATCCGGCATCGATCAGTGCTTCGAGCAAACGGGTACCGATGAACCCGGTCGCGCCGGTCAGCGCAACTCGACGAGTGGTCATGGAGGAATCGGCGGTGGTCAGTTCGCGCTTTGCAACGCGAACGAATCCTTGAGCACCAGCGGTCCTTCGCCACGCAAGCTCGCCGCATAGTTCTGCCGAGCCTGAGAGCGAGAAGGCTTGCCCGACGAGGTGCGCGGCAGGGCGTGGGCGTCGACCAGTTCGATGTTGCAGTGGATTCCGAACTCGGTCTTGATGTGGGCGTGCACCGTGTGACGTAGCTGCTCGCGCGCATCATCGTCCCGCTCGCGACACTGAATCAACATGACCACCTGCTCGCCGCGGCCGTCATCGTGACAGAAGGCCATGGCATCACCTGTGCGCACACCTGGCTGGCTCTCGGCCACGTACTCGAGATCCTGCGGCCAGAAGTTGCGGCCGCCGACCACGATGATGTCCTTCTCGCGGCCCGTCACCACGATGTGGCCATCGAGCAGATAGCCGAGATCACCGGTGTTGAGCCAACCGTCCGCGGTCAGCACGTCGGCGGTCGCGGCGGGCTCGCCCAGATAGCCCTGCATCACGCTGTCCGATTTCACCCAGATCGTGCCGATTTCGCGCTCGGGCAGCACGTTGCCGTCGCCATCGCGAATCTCGACCAAGTTACCCGGCAACGGATGGCCACAATCGACGAACTCTCGAACCGGCGCATCGTCGCCGTTGCACGCAGCGACGGGCAGCGCATGCCGGTTGACCACGCATTCGTTGCGATCGACGAAGTCGACCACGGGGCCGCCGCCGAGCTTCGAGAAGCTGATGGCAAGGCCGACCTCGGCCATGCCGTAGCACGGCAGGAACGCTTCGCGACGGAAGCCACTTCCTTCGACTGCTTGCTCGAACGCCGACAGTGCATCGGCGCGTATCATCTCCGCGCCGACGCCGGCGACACGCCAACTAGCGAGCGCAAACCGCCGACCTTCGCCGTCGCGCAAGCGACGCGCGCACAATTCGTAGCCGAATGGTGGGCCGAAAGATATGGTCGACTGCGTGCGATCCATCAACGTCAGCCATAGACGCGGCCGCATTGCGAATTCACGTGTGCCGAGATAGGCGACTGGCACCTGACCCGCTACAGGCACCAGCAGTTTCCCCACCAAACCCATGTCGTGATAGAACGGCAGCCAAGAGAAGAAGCGATCGTTCGGGTTGAGTTCCAAGCCGTCGCGAATGATGGCGCTCAAATTGGCCATTACGGCGCGTTGCGTGATGACCGCGCCACGTGCCACACGCGTGCTGCCCGAGGTGTACTGCACGTACGCGATCTCGTCCGGCAACGGCGGTGGTGGAACGCTCGCGACCACGGGGCCGGCCAGCAGATCGGCAGCCGTGCCGACCAACGCGAGCGGCAAGTCGCCGGCCGCATCGTGCAACAGGTTCAAGAACTCGTCGGTCGCGAACGCCGCGCGCGATTCGGAGTTGGCAATCAGAAACCTAAGCTGACGCAGATAGTGATCGCGACCGCCGAGGCTCACGGTGGCGGGCATCGGCACCGGCACGAGTCCCGCGTATTGACAGGCGAAGAACAGGATGGCGAACTCGGGGCGCGTCTCCGCAACGAGCGCAATGCGATCGCCGCGCGAAACACCGGGCAACGCAAGCAGATGCCGCGCCGCTTCAATGGCGAGCGACTTCAGCT
>QJXZ01000187.1 GCA_003248125.1 Gammaproteobacteria bacterium
GTCGCGCTGGGCGCGCTCGTCTTCACCACATTGTTCTGGGCGTTCGGATTCCTGCGCATGGGCACCACCGGGCTCACGGCGCAAGCACTCGGCGCACAAGATGCCGACGAAATACGCGCCAGTCTCGGTCGCGCCACGGTAATCGCGCTGGCGGTCGGCGCCCTGCTGATATTGCTGGCATGGCCGATTCGCGAGACCACGTTCTGGTTGCTCGATGGCAGCCACACGGTCGAGTCGTTGGCCCGCGACTATTTCGACATCCGCATCTGGTCGGCACCGGCAGCGCTGGTCAACTACGCGCTACTGGGTTGGTTCATCGGCTTGGCACGTGCCAATTTGGCACTGGCACTGCAGTTGGTGCTCAACCTCACCAACATCGTGCTCGATGCGTATTTCGTGCTGGTACTCGACCTCGGTGTGGCCGGCGTCGCACTCGGCACGCTCATCGCCGAGTGCACGGCGGCGGTCGCTGGCATCGCGCTCGCCGTGCGTCAGCTCGCGAAGTACGGCGGCCGTTGGCAACGACACCGTTTGCTGGATGCGCTCCGACTGCGCCGCACGATCGCCGTGAACGGCGACATCATGATTCGATCGTTGGCGCTGCTCGCGGTCTTCGCCTGGTTTCTCGCCCAAGGTGCGAAGCAAGGGGATCTCGTGCTCGCGGCAAACGCGATCCTCATGCACTTCGTCTCGGTGTCTGCCTACTTCCTCGATGCGTTCGCATTCGCGGCCGAAGCGCTTGTCGGACGCGCCACCGGAGCTCGACATCGATCGAGTCTGATCGCCGCCATGCGCATGACCACAGCATGGGCAGCCGGCATTGCAGTGCTCGCCTGCACGGCGATTGCCGCCTTCGGGCCTGCCGTGATCGATGCACTAACGGTGGACGAACCAACGCGAACGCTCGCACGCGATTTTTTGCCATGGGCCGCGCTCGCACCGTTGCTGGGAGTTTGGTCATTCCAGCTAGACGGCATCTTCATCGGTGCAACCCACACACGTGAAATGCGCAACGCGATGCTGCTGTCGACAGTGATCTTCGCCATGGCATGGTGGGCACTCGCGAGCTACGGTAACCATGGGCTCTGGGCGTCGTTTCAGGTGCACTACGCCGCGCGAACGCTCACCCTACTCGCATTCGTGCCACGCCTGCTGCGGTCCGTCAGGGCTTGATCGCGCGCCGGCGCGCGAGACTCGCCGCCGGCCAATAGCGCTCGCGGTCGTAGTACTCGGGCACGGCCGGGGTACCGCTAGGCAAGATCACCCAAGGCTGTTTCGAGTTCGTGTAGATATGAATATCGGGGGCAAATCGGTCTGGATCATCGAGCGTGCCGACCCGCACGAAACGCACGATGTCGCCCGCACCACCATAGTTGCTCCACACGGCAACGTGGCAAACGGGACAGCGCGCGATGCGCTGCCCGACGCCGCTTTCCGATGGTGTGTCGACGACATCGACATCGCCGCTCGCGAGCATCACGCGGTCGTGCTCGATGAGCGCATTGAGCGCGAACGAAGCACCGGTCTCGCGCTGACACCAGCGGCAATGACAGCAATGCACGAACAACGGCGCGCTGGTCATGCGATAGCGCACCGTTCGACAGGTGCAGCCGCCTGCGGCGTGGAAACTCTCGTCAGGCAAGGCTTTCGCTTCGGCGCGCGTTGAAGAAACCAACCACCAGTAGCGCGCACGCGATGAGCATCGCGAGCGCGACCGAAACCAATCCGCCGGTCACGATGGTCTCTTGCCAGGGTGCACCAACGTGGCCAGCACCCGCGATGGGCGTGCTGTCGCTGGTGCCGAACACGGAAGCCAAGCCAATGAAACCCCAATTCGCGAACGTGCCGTAGATCAACAAGGCTCGCGTCCACGCCAATTGTCGCGGCCCGAGCACGAGTCGCGTCCAAACGGCCCCGATGGCGATCAAGAACGTGCCGTTCATCACTCCTTCCAGATGCCCGGACAGTCCCATGCGTGGATTGCTCACCAACGGTACGACGAGACCGGAGACGAGCCCAAGCAGGAACAACAGTGCGCCCAGGGCAATCAGCAACCGCGCATCACGCTCCATTTCTCCTCCTCTCGACCAGTGTTCTATCCCTCATCTGTCTTCTCCCCTCAGCCGCCGAGCACTCGCCTAACCACCGGTCGGTCTGGCCGCCGCCGCGCCACCTCCGTGAATCCGGCATCGTCGTACATCGACTTGGTACCGAACCACAGCGCATCGTCACGGGCCCGACCGGCACGGTCGACCGGATACGCCTCGAGCACCTTCACACCGCGGCGACGCGCGAACGCGATGGCGCCGTCGAGCAATTGCCGCGCAACACCTTGGCCTCTGCAGTCGCCGCGAACGACGAAGCAGATCACCGACCATACCGGCATATCATCCACGGCCTTCATGACCGGCGATCGCGCGAGTCGCGCGAATGCTTGGCGCGGCCCCATCGACATCCAACCGACCGGCTGCTTGCCGCAATAGCCAATCAAGCCCGCTGGTGGATCGGCGTCGGCAAGCCTCGCCAACGCCTTGCGATTCGCATCGGCCCGACTTTCGCCGCGCCGGAGCGGCGGCGGGGCGCCGCTTGCACGGTAGTACATGCACCAGCAGCCGCGGGCGGCCGAGCAGCCCTTCGAGGTGAAGATCGATTCGACGTCCGCAAACCGGGCCTTGGTCAGAGGCCGAACCGCGAGCTTCATGACAACCTCGTCGTTGGGTGCCGATCGGGCCACTCGACCCGCAACGACTCACCGATTGCGAGCGCCGACCATCTCATTGGTGGCACTCGCCAGCCACGCATGCATGCTGACGTAAGTCGCGCGCGCACCTTCTCCGATGGCACCGAATCGACACCATGAAACGTGCATGCATCACCACCCGCGGCAAGCTGGCCGAAGATGGCACCGTCGAGACCCAACTCCACCTCGACCGCGTAGTGCAAGAGGTCATGCGGCAACAGTGCATCGAAGCCCGGCGCCGGATCCATCACCTTCGGCCCATGTCCGGCGCCCGCATAGCGGCGTTCACCGGTGCGCTTGAATTCGACTTCCACGACCTCCTCCCATCCCCCAATCTACGCCTTCATGACGACGCCGGCGAATTCCGCCGTGGCAGTCTTGCTTCATCGAGGCGCAGCAGGATGGATTCTGCTGTCTCCTCGAGCGTTTGCATCGACGTATCGAGCCACAGCCCCACGTGCGCCGTCTCCGCTCGCAGCACACGATCGAGATCTTGAGGCGTGAAAGCGGCGTAGCCGCGCTTTTCGCGCTCCGCTTCTCGACGCGCCACCACATCGGCGGACGGACAGAGCACCACCACGTGGACTTCGAGCGGTTGTAACAGCTCGATCACTTCCTCGAGGTAACCGCCGAGCAGTACGTCCTGATAAACCACGTCGAAACCTGCGGCAACGTATTCTTTGGCCACCGAGGCCGCGATTCGATGGCGCAGCGCGAGTTGCGTACGAGCCTCGAGTGAGGCAGCGGGCGCCATGTCGACGCGCCCGTTCACGATCATGCGGCGGAACAAATCTCCGCGCAGGTGCACGCTCTTCGGTAACCGCCGCGCCAGCTGCTCGGATACGCTGGATTTGCCGGCCGCCATGATGCCGGTGATCAGCATGAGCCTGGCCTGGGGTCGCGACGTCATCGTGTGCGCAGTGCTGCGATCTTGCGTTCGAGGTGCCAACAGAACCAACCGCGGTACTTCTCCTGCAGCGCAGGTTTCATCCAATCCTTGCCCGTGATGGTGCCACGGCACTCGTGGCTGCCGCAGTTGCATGCCATGACGTAGTCGAGATCGTCGGTGGTCGCCCAATCGTGCGTGAGTTCTTCACCAGCCTCGATGTCGCGCATGGCTACGAATACGATCTGGCCCTGTATCGCAATGTTCGGCGCGCAGGAGTGGTTGGTGTAGATCATGCTGCCATCACGCCGATCGTTCTCGACCGGTGCGATCACCAGCGATTGGCCGATCTGGATTTCCGCCGGTCCAAGCTGTTGCTCCAATCGTCGCCAGGTATCGAGGTCGAGCACATGACCGCCCTTCACCGCGACGATCTCCTCGCGTGAGATGTCGTCGAATGCAAACAAGCCCTTGCCGTGAATCGAGCTGTCGCGCACGGCAGTCTTCGGCGAACGATAGCTCAACGGATACATGCTTCTATCTCCGCCATCGCGTACAGCGCGCGCAACTCGATTCCTTGCTCGTATAACGCCTCGCGGCCGCCGCGGTCGACGACGCAGACCGCAACATCGACCACTACACCATCACCGCGCAGCCGATTCGCGAAGTCGGCGATCGCTCCGCCGCTCGATACCACGTCTTCGACCAGCACGATACGTTTGCCGCCTAGTGGCGGCCCTTCGGCGTACTTCTCGGTGCCATAACGCTTGGCCTTCTTGCGTATGAATGCCGCCGGTAGACCAGTCAGCTGACTCAGCACCGTGACTAGGGGGATGCCGCCCAGTTCGAGGCCGCACAGCACCTCGGCATCGGCCGGCAGCAAAGGCACCATGGCACTGGCGATCGCGCGCAGCAGCTCGGGATCGGACTCGAACAGGTACTTGTCGAAGTATGTGTCGCTCACCTTTCCCGAGCGCAGCGTGAACCTACCCGTGAGTTTTGCGACATCGCGAATGCGTCGCGCCAGGACATCACGGTCTTGCGCCATCATCTTCCTTCCGGTCTCAAGTCACGTGGAAATCGACACCCAACATACGCGCACCGAGCCGCGCTGCAACTCTCTGTGAGGCGACGTTCTGCCAAGACGTGCTGTACAGCGGCAGTGCTTCCAGATCTCGTACCGCAGACGCCCAATCGGCAACCACGTCGACCGCGTACCCTCGACGACGGTGCTCGGGCAAGGTTTCCACGCCAGCTTCGTGCGCGCGAGCGGTGATACGTACGCTCGCGCAAACCGAAACGGCACGGCCGGTTTCGACGACGGCCATGAATGGCCGCCGCATCGGTACGTCGGCCAGCCAATCGTCGAAGCCGCCGCTCAGCAAGCGATGGTTGCTCGAATCGATGGCGATTGCCCGTCTCGGCGCGTCTGCACTCGGCAGGACGAAAGCCGGTCCGGACCACACTGACGTGACCGGTGCAATCGCCGCGAGCAACGACTCGTATCGCTGCGCGGCACGCGGCAACGCCGACGGCGTGCGGTCGATCGGCTCGCGGCGACACAGCGCTTCCATGCGCTCGATCACGGCGTCTGGCACATCGTGCCGATAACGCGAGACGTGGCCAGCCGCGGTACGACCAAGAAAGAAGCGCGGTGCCGGCCGCCCGTTCGGCTCGTTCACGCGCACGATTCGGTCGCGCGCATCGTGGACGAACAGCGCGTGCACGTGCAGCGCCATGAGTTCGCGCGGATCGAGCCCTGTGCCTGCGTCAGCCATCGCCCTTGGTGACCAAAATGTCCTCCATCACGAGATGGTCGAGCGACGAGCCGTAGAACAGATCCAGTGCATCCTTCGGCGAATTGACGAGCGGTCCCCGGCCGAGCGCGTACGGCTCGTTCAACACGACACCGTCGCCGGTGGCCAGTTCTAGCGCGTCGAGCAACGCAACGAAGCGCGGATGGGCATCGGCTCCCACTCTGTGAACATGCACCTTTTCTATGTGTTCATCCGCGATGCGGCGACGCCCTGCCGCTGCGAGCGGAACGCTGGTCGACGCAAATGGCGCAACCGCCGCTTCGCCAATCAGCTGCGGCGCGGCACGATCGAGCATGCTCAGCACGGGATCGCGCCAGCGATCGACCGGTGCGTGGAGAGCCAACCGCTTCACGATGCCCGGCACGCTCGGGCAGCCCAAAATGCCGCGTGCGCCGAGCGGTGTTTGCCCGAACTCCAGTCGACCTTGGAACCACGCCACCGGGTGGCCGGCCGCAAGCAACCTCGCGGTTTCACCCGGCACGTCGCGGAGCGGCCGCCAACGCGGCCGATGGAGGTAGGCTTCCAGCGCTTCTATGCATTGCCGAGTGGTGAATGCCGGTCCCAAGTAGGCATGTCGGAGCGTACCTGGCGGCTCGCCGAGCGCGGCCGCGACGAAGCCTGCTGCGCCCAACGCCGTACCGGCATCGCCAGCGGCGGACGGCACATACATTGCGCGCACGTCACTGCGTGCAAGCAACCGGCGATTCAACTCGCCGTTGCGTGCACCGCCGCCAGCCACGGCGAGTGAGCCCGTCTCGTCCAAGATGGGCTTGAGATGGGCATCGACCACGTCGAGACAGGTCGCCTCGAACAACGCCTGCAATGCCGCCGCATAGTGCACGTAAGGTTCGTCCGGCGAATCGACGGCACGCGGCGGTCCCAGCCAATCCACCAGCGCAGTTCCGAACGACACCTCGCGCTCCAAGCCCGTGTACCGGCGCCCGCCAATCGCATTTGCGTAGCGCGTATCGATCCGAAAGTCGCCGCTCGAGCGCCGCACCAGCCGCGACAAATCGAAGCGCTCGGGATCGCCGTGATGCGCCATCGCCATCACGTCGGGCTCACCGTCGTTCTGCGTGAAGCCGAGATACTCGGTAAATGCGCCGAACAGACCTGCAAGCGAGTCGGGCGCGTACCACTCCGCGAGTTTGTGAATTCGACCTCGCTCGCCGTATGCCGCCAACGTGGTCGTGAATTCACCGCAGCGATCGATGGTCAGAATGGCCGTCTTGGCGGCGAAACCGGAGAAATGATAGGCGCTCGACGCATGTGCAAGGTGATGCTCGACCGGCACCAGCCGGGCGCGTGCGAAGTTCACACCAAGGCTTTTGCCTGCCGACAGCACGCGCTCTCGAACATCACGAAAAGCACGATTGCCGTCGAGCAGCGCGCGTACCGCGTGCCCCGGT
>QJXZ01000339.1 GCA_003248125.1 Gammaproteobacteria bacterium
GATGAGCATGAGCGTCATCAGGATCGGCGCGAGCTTCGTGCTCGAGAACACCAGCACGATGGTGTCGCGATCCCATGGGAGTTTGCGGTTGAGGTCGGCGTGGCCTGCCCACAGATCGACCACTGGTTTGCCGTGTAGAGTGACGGCCAGTGACGCGCCAAGCTCCATCCCCTCGTCGAAGTTGGCGCGAAATGCCTCCTCGACTCGTGCAAAGCGCGGATCGCAGTGACCATGGATCTCGGTCGCCATCAACGACGATATCCCCCCAAACAGCTTGGTCGCGGATCCTACCACCGCAGGAAACACGGAACCGAAAGCGATCCTCGGCGACGACCGCACCAAGCTGTGGTGAAATGATGGGCGCTCGGAGGAGAGGGTCATGGCGGACAAGCTGAACCTGGGTGATACGTTTCCCGCGCTCCGATTGTCGTTCACCAACGGCACCGCGCTCGACGTGCCGTCGGAACTGAATACGGCATACGCAATCCTGCTCTTCTACCGCGGTCATTGGTGACCGTTCTGTCGCCGACTGTTAGTCGGCTATGAGCAGCGTCGTGCCGATTTCGCTGCGCTCGGCGTTAGCATCATCGCCGGCACAGTCGATACGCTCGAACAGACCAAAGGCGTCGCGAAGGATCTCGGCTTTCCGGTGGCCTACGGGATGACGCGCGAAGATGCCGATCGCATCGGCGCCTGGTGGGAAGAACGCAGAAACCACATCCAGCCGAGCGAGTTCATCATCACGCAGAAGGGCCGCGTGTTGTCGTCCACCTATTCGAGTTCACCTGTGGGTCGGGCGGACCCCGAAGAGGTGCTCCGGCTCATGCAATTCATCGCCAGACGGTAAGGCACAACACGCGGCGCACGACGGCGCGAGCGCATCAGGCCTTCTGGCCGATGTCGCGAAGCGCAAGCTTGAGTGCAGCGACGCCCTCGGCGGTCTGGCCACGCGCGCACAGCTCAGCCCCTTCGGCGCGTTGCTCGTGGGCTCGCTTGAGCCTAGGCGCGGTGATGTTGGCCTTCAGCGCGTGATCGAACCGATGTTCCAGCGATGAACACTCCTTGGTAGTGGATGCGAACTTGGGCTTCGCGGGCGAATCGGCGGCGAATGCCGTCGTCGAGATCACAGAAAGCGTGAGGAACGTAGTCATGAGGTTCTTCATTCCATTCTCCTTGGTAGCAGGATGCCGACGGCTGGCTCGAGCGTCGGCCGCTTAGCAGCAGCATCTTGCGTGCCAACGCGCACAGTGCCATCAACGCTCGGGGCGGTGCGCTCGAGGTCCGTGTAAGCGTCGTCGCGGAACGACAAAGGAACTGCCGTTGCCGAACGCGGTCGGCTGGATCCTGCGTCGAGCCGGCGGCTGCGGCCTGTCGTGCTGCGACGACAAAGGTCAGTGTGGCTGAAAGGGCCGTACGTTTGCCGTGCGGTCACGGTCGATCACTACCGCATGGTTGGGCGGTACCGTCATCCAGCTGGCATCTTCGGTGAGCGGTTCGGAGGCGACGATGGCCGCGCAGCGCGCATCCGGCGCATCGAGCAGCCGCGGCCGGCGATCCTCGCACGCGTAGAGCTTACCCACGTGCAAATGCAGCGAGGGCGGCGGCGCAGGTGAGCCGGAGGCAAATCGGCAGACCACGGCCTCCTCACCGTTGCTCACTGCGATGTTGAGATCTGTGCGCGTGTTCGTGCCGGTGGCATCGACCAAGCGGAGCGCTCGACCCACCGCGCGTTCGAGCGCCTCCACCATGTTGAGCTGCTGCTGGCTCCGTTCCAGTTCGTCGACGAACAACGCGAACACGTGTTCGGAATCCGTAGTGCCCTCGACCAACCGATAGGCGCGCTGGCTCAAGGAATCCAGCAGCGGCCGTTTGATGTCGACGAATCGTTCGATCTCGCCGTTGTGCATGAAGGCATGGCGGCCATGCACGAACGGGTGCGTGTTGGTCTCGGTGACCGCCATGCCGGTCGACGCTGCACGCACGTGCGCCAGCATGCAGCCGCTGGTCGTCACACGTGCCAGGTGTTGTAAGTTCAAGTTGCTCCAGGCCGGTGTAATGGCGCGGAACTG
>QJXZ01000085.1 GCA_003248125.1 Gammaproteobacteria bacterium
GCGCCGTGTCTCTTCGAATTCCTACCTATCAATCTGGTCGTGAATATCCTGATAACCTTGCTCGCAACCCGGTTGGCCTTGTGTGCGCGACCCGACGGTGAAAGCGGCCGAAATATAGCAGCGGCCCTTAAGTTGTTCAATCGGAAAGAAAATTGTCGCGACTACCTTCCTCCCGGCAGCGCGCCGTACGTCACATCGAGATCGCCGAGGACGCAGGTAGCCGGATCGACAACTACCTGCTGCGCGAGCTCAAAGGGGTGCCCCGCAGTCGCGTCTATCGGATGCTGCGATCCGGCGAAGTGCGCGTAAACGGTGCTCGCGTTGCGGCCCAGTATCGCCTACGCGATGGCGACCGCGTTCGTATTCCACCTTGGCATGGGCCGACTGCAGACGCGCGAGTGATGCCATCGGCCGCGACGATAGATTGGTTGGCCGCAAGCGTGCTGTACGAAGATAGGGATGTCATCGTGCTCGACAAGCCCGCCGGGATTGCGGTGCACGGCGGCAGTGGCATTGCGTTCGGCGTGGTGGAAGCATTGCGGCGTCGGGGTGGCGCGCAGTTCGTCGAGCTGGCGCACCGCCTCGATCGTGACACGTCGGGAGTGCTGGTGTTGGCGCGGCGACGCGCGGTGCTCAAAGCGCTACACGCCGCGTTTCGGGAAGGCCGCGTCGAAAAGCGCTACGAGGTGTTGGTGCACGGGCGATGGCCGCGTCGCACACGCTCGGTGCAGGCACCCCTGAAACGCGTGACGGGCGGCGGTGGCGAGCGTCGGGTACGGGTCGATACGGTGCAAGGCAAGCTGGCACGCACCGAATTCGAGGTGATCGAGTCCGTTGCGCAGGCGAGTTGGGTGAACGCGTTTCCCCATACTGGCCGTACGCATCAGATTCGTGTCCACTGTGCAATTGTGGGCCATCCGATCGTCGGCGACGTCAAGTATGCGGGCGACGCCCGCATCGCGACCGCGCGCCAGCTCGGAATTCGACGGCTGTGCCTGCACGCCGCCGAGATTGCGATTCCCCTCGATGGCAGCATGCGGCGCTTCGTGGCACCGACTCCAGACGCGCTAAGGGCGGCGTGGCGCGCGCTGGCGGACCCGCCTAGTTCTGCCCAGCACGGCGACGCCCTCGGCAGCGAGAAAGTCGATCAGTCGAATGAGGGGTAGCCCGATCAAGGCGTTAGGGTCTTCGCCCGCCATGGCGGCGATCAGCGCGATCCCCAGTCCCTCGGACCGCAACGCGCCGGCGCAGTCGAGTGGCTGGTCGCGGCCGACGTAGTCGGCAATCATCGCGAAGGAGAGTGCCCGCATGGTCACACGCGTAGTCTCGACGCCGACCTGACACGCCTCGGTAGCAGCATTCAGTAGGCATATGCTGGTGTGGAACTCACACACACGGCCGCTCATCGCCATCAGTTGGTCGCGCGCAGTCGCTTCGTCGCCGGGCTTGCCGAACGCGCGGCCGGCCACCTCGAGCACTTGGTCGGAACCGACCACGAGCGCGGTGCGATGGCGTACGGCCACGGCGCGCGCCTTGGTAATGGCGAGCCGCTCTGCCAGTGCACGCGGACTTTCGCCGGCAAGGGGGGTTTCGTCGATGCGCGGGGCAACGGTCGTGAACGGCAACCCGATTCGACGCAGGAGCTGCTGTCGATACGGGGAGCCGGAAGCCAGCACCAATGCGCGCTCGCTCACATGGGCTCCTGCGAAGAAAAGGTCAACGATTCTCGGTAGTTAGCGGTCTTGTCACAAGGAATTTCGCTTTGACACCCCAAGGGCCCATCCCTATGATGCGCGCCATGTCGAATCCGGCCCGCACGGACGTCGTGCAACCGCAGAAGCTCGCACGTCAAAACGGGCGATGGCAGGGACAGGTCGCGCTGGCGGAGTGCGAGCGCTTTGCGGCGTTGGTCGGCCGTGCCGATGATGCCGAGGTGGACGTTCGTCTCGGATTTTCGCAGGACGAACAGGGCCACTGCCGGCTCACCGGTCATGCGCGTGCGGATGTACTCGTGGAGTGTGGCCGATGCTTGCTGCCACAGCGGGTGTCGTTGGATGTCGGCATCGACCTCTGCATCGTGGCGACGGATGCCGAGGCGGCGGAACTGACGGGCGCACTGGATACCTATGTGCTGGCGGCCGATGAGGTCTCGGTTGCCGCCTTGATAGAAGATGATCTGATTCTCGGCTTGCCTCATCGCGTGTGTGAGCGACGCGACGAGTGCCCGCATCGTCCGGTGCTCGAATACGGCACCGACGAGGCGGTAGGTGAGCCCGAGACGAACAATCCATTTGCGGCGCTCGCGCAATGGCGCGCGAGGCGGCGCTGAGTCTTGACGTTTGGAGTAATGCACGATGGCCGTTCAGAAGAGTAGGAAGACCCCGTCGCGGCGCGGCATGCGACGCGCGCACGACGCGCTGACCAAGCCGACGTTGTCGATCGACCCGACGACGGGAGAAACGCATCGCCGTCACCATGTGTCGGCCGATGGCTTCTACCGGGGCAAAAAAGTCCTCGGCAGCTGAGCATTGCAATGGCCTTGGGATTCGTCTTTCCCGGCCAGGGTTCTCAAGCGGTCGGCATGCTTGCCGATCACATCCGCGCCGAACCGGTGGTGGCCGAGTGCTTCGCTGCCGCCGACCAAGTGCTTGGCGTGCCACTCACGCGCATAGCGCTCGATGGACCCGAAGCGGACCTCAATCGCACCGAGATCACCCAGCCGGCAATCCTGACCGCGAGTGTTGCGTTGTGGCGGCTGTGGCAAGCGCGCGGCGGCGCAACACCGGCGGTGATGGCCGGTCACAGCCTCGGTGAGTACTCGGCGCTGGTGTGCGCCGGCGCACTCGACTTCGATGCCGCGGTGATGCTCGTGCACGAACGCGGTAGGTGTATGCAAGCAGCCGTGCCGGAAGGTGTCGGCGCGATGGCAGCGGTGCTCGGGCTCGACGATGCCGACGTCGCGAAGTGTTGCGAAGCGGTTGCAGGCGTCGTTGCACCGGCCAACTTCAATGCACCCGGCCAAGTCGTCATTGCTGGTGAGTCGGCGGCTGTCGATGAAGCAATCGCGGCCTGTCAGGCCGCTGGCGCCAGACGCGCCATGACACTCGCCGTCAGTGTGCCGTCGCACTGCACGTTGATGACACCTGCGGCAGAAGATTTCGCGACCAAACTGGCCGCAGTCGAATTGCGTCTGCCGCGCGTAGCCGTCGTCCACAATGTCGATGCCATGATCAGCGACTCGATCGAGGCGTTGCGCGACCGATTGTTGCGGCAGCTCTCCGAGCCGGTGCAATGGACCGCCTGCGTTCAACGGATGGTGGCATCGGGTGCCCGTGAACTCGTCGAGTGCGGTCCAGGTCGCGTGCTCTCAGGCTTGATCAAGCGCATCGATCGCGACGTCCGCGTCAGCGCCATTGATTCGCCAGCTGCATTGGCCAGCGCACTGGAAAGCAAAGCGTCGTGACCAACGTGCGAGCCGCCCTCGTGACCGGCGCAAGTCGCGGCATCGGCCGCGCAATACTTCTCCGCCTTGCCCGGGATGGTTTCGACGTGGCGGGCACGGCGACCAGCGACACGGGAATGCAAGCGATCGATGAGACCCTGCGGTCGCAGGGATTGGCCGGAAGAGCTTATCAACTGCGCGTTCAAGACGAAGGCTCGGTCGAAACCCTGCTCGCGCGCATGAAGGCAGACGACTTCTCACCCTTGGTGCTGGTCAACAACGCTGGTATCACGCGCGACAATCTGCTGCTGCGAATGTCCAGCGACGAGTGGCAGGAGGTCATCGATACCAACGTCACCGCATTGTATCGCTTGTGCAAACCGCTACTGCGTGCGATGACCAAGGCGCGGTGGGGACGCATCGTGAATTTGAGTTCTGTTGTCGCTCGCATGGGCAACGCCGGGCAGACGAACTATGCGGCATCGAAGGCGGCTATCGAAGGGTTCTCGCGTGCCCTTGCGCAGGAGGTGGGCTCGCGCAACGTCACGGTCAATGTCGTTGCGCCGGGTTTCATCGAAACCGAGATGACGGAAGTGCTGAGTGAGGAGCAGAAGGGGCAGATGATGTCGCGCATTCCACTCGGTCGGATGGGGAGCGTCGATGACGTGGCGTCGCTGGTCGCATATCTCGCGAGCGAATCGGCTGGCTACGTCACGGGCGAGACGATTCATGTCAACGGCGGCATGTACATGGCGTGAACACCGCAATCGCATGCCGAGCCACACGGGACGTTTGCTTGAACGGGCTAGGGTCCCTCTATAAACTACGCGCTGCCCTGCTGCAGCGCCTGTACATTCGGGAGTACGAGTTAAGATGAGCAGTGTCGAAGAACGCGTCAAGAAGCTGATCTGTGAGCAGTTAGGCGTCAAAGAAGAAGAAGTCAAAGACGATGCATCGTTCGTCGAAGATCTGGGCGCCGACTCGCTGGACACCGTCGAGTTGGTGATGGCTCTCGAGGAGGAGTTCGAAACCGAGATTCCCGACGAGGAAGCCGAGAAGATCACGACCGTGAAGGAAGCGATCTCCTACATTTTGGCTCATCAGTAAGCATATCGATCGTACTTGCGATCGTCGCCGAAGCCGCATCTACTTACCGTAGTGCGGCTTTTTCGTTTCCGCGGGACCAGTACGCTCGGCGCTGTTAGCGGAAATACGGCCGAACGAGGGAGCTGAAGTCGATGAACAAGCGACGCGTCGTCGTCACCGGCCTTGGTATGTTGAGCCCGATTGGCAACACGGTTGCCGACTCCTGGCGCAATGCGATCGCCGGCGTCAGCGGTGCGGCCCCCATCGAGTCGTTCGACACCAGCGAGCACAGTGTCAAGTTCAGCGCTTCGGTCAAGTCGTTCGATGTCACGCAGTACATGGACAAGAAAGAGGCGCGGCGCGTCGACCCCTTCATTCAGTACGGCATGGCGGCCGCGGCGCAAGCTATCGCGGATGCCGATCTGAGCGCAACTTCCGGTGATGCGGATCGCATTGGTGTTGCAATTGGATCGGGTATCGGTGGAATCCTAACGATCGAGGATACCCATTCGACTTTGTTGAAGAGTGGCCCGCGCCGCGTGTCGCCATTCTTCGTGCCCGCTAGCGTGATCAACATGATCTCCGGCAATGTGTCGATTCGGTATGGGTTCAAGGGACCCAACATCGCTGTGGTGACCGCGTGTACGACCGGAACTCACAATATCGGGCTCAGCTTCCGCATGATCCAATGGGGTGAAGCGGACGTAATGGTCGCTGGAGGCGCCGAAATGGCGACTTCACCCGTGACGGTGGCCGCGTTCGCGTCGATGAAGGCGCTCTCCGATCGCAATGATGATCCGAAGGCCGCTAGTCGGCCCTGGGATCGCGACCGAGATGGCTTCGTGCTCGGTGACGGCGCCGGCGTGCTCGTGCTGGAGGAGTACGAGCGGGCCAAGGCAAGGGGCGCGAAGATCTATGCGGAGGTGGTGGGCTTTGGGATGAGTGGCGATGCGCACCACATCACCGCGCCACCGGACGACGGTTCAGGCGGAGCGGCCGCAATGCGCAACGCGCTCAAGGATGCTGAGCTAGCACCCGACGCCATCCAGTACATCAACGCTCACGGTACATCCACGCCGCAAGGCGACGTCGCGGAAACCAAAGGCATCAAGTCCGTGTTCGGCGCGGACACGAAGATCCCAGTGCATTCGAGCAAGTCGATGATCGGCCACTTGCTCGGTGCTGCGGGTGCGGTGGAAGCGATCTTTACGGTGCTCGCACTTCACCATCAGAAGTCGCCGCCCACCATCAACCTCGACAACCCGGGCGAAGGCTGCGACTTGGACTATGTCGCCAACGTCGCGCGCGACATCACGATGAACGCTGCTCTGACCAATTCGTTCGGCTTCGGTGGTACCAACGGTTCACTCATCTTCAAGCGTAGCAACTGAATTTCCGAGCGGACCGTGTGGCGGTTGATCGGCACGCTAGTCGCAATCGCGGTAGTGGCGCTCGCGGTTGCATTCGCGGTTTTCGACGATTGGCTCGATTCGCCATACGGTGGCGAAGTAACCTCGATCGAGATCGCGCCAGGTGAGCCACTTGCTTCGATCGCCGAACGGCTCGCTCGACGCGGCGTGTTGTCGCGACCCGCTTGGTTCAGGTGGTACGCGCGATTGACGCAACGTGCGGCACGAGTGCACGTCGGCGAGTACTCCATTCTGCCGACTCACACACCGCGCCAGTTGCTCGACGATTTTGTGACCGGGCGTGTGGTCGAGCACACACTGCAGTTGATCGAAGGCTGGACGCTCGGACAGGCGATGTCGGCGATGCGTGCTCGCGGCGATCTGCGCTTCGATCTCGACGATGCCGCGATCGACAATCCCCTTGCCAGCGTCGAGGCCCAATACGGCAGCGCGGAAGGTTGGTTGTTTCCCGATACGTACCGCTACCGAAAAGGCGATCGCGCTTCGGCGCTCGTGGCAATCGCCCATGAGCGCATGAAAGCGGTGCTCGCGGCCGAGTGGAGCGAGCGTGCCGGCGATCTGCCGTATGAGACACCATACGAAGCTTTGATCGCCGCGTCGATTATCGAGAAGGAGACGGGGCTAGACAGCGATCGGCCATTGATAGCGCGAGTATTCGCATCGAGGCTCGCTTTGGGCATGCGCTTGCAGTCGGATCCCACAGTGATTTACGGCCTGGGCGATAGATTCGATGGCAATTTGACGAGGGCGCACTTGCGCGAGCAGACGCCGTACAACAGCTATCGACGAGCGGGCTTGCCGCCGACGCCGATCGCACTCCCAGGGCTTGCATCGATTCGAGCCGCACTGCACCCTGCGGATGGCAAATACCTGTACTTCGTGTCGCGCGGCGATGGCAGCAGCGAGTTCAGCGCGACACTCGAGGAACACAACGCGGCAGTGAGGCGCTACCAGCTCGAGACCGAACGATGACCCGCCGAGGGCAATTCATTACGCTCGAAGGTACCGAAGGCGTCGGAAAATCAACCAACCTCGCCGTCATTGCCGAAACGATTGGTCGGCGCGGCTTCGAAGTGGTACGGACACGCGAGCCCGGCGGCACACCCTTGGCAGAGAAGCTACGCGAGCTGCTGCTCGCCAAGCACCGCGAACCGATTGCGCCGACCACGGAAGTGTTGCTTATGTTCGCAGCTCGTGCACAGCACTTGGCCGAAGTGATCCGGCCCGCGCTTGCACGGGGTGCGTGGGTGGTGTGCGACCGGTTCACCGATGCGACATTTGCTTATCAGGGCGGCGGCCGTGGTTTCGATACCAACGTAATCGAACAGCTGGCCAAGATCGTCCATGGCGACTTTGACCCGGACTTGACCATCTACCTCGATATCCCGGTCGATGTCGGCTTGGCGCGCATTGCTCCGAACGAGCGTGATCGGTTCGAGTCGGAGCATCGAGAATTCTTCGAACGTGTCCGGCAAACGTATCTCGAGCGCGCTAGCCGCTTGCCGCGGATTCGCAGGATCGATGGCAGCGGTGACATCGCTGCCGTGCAGGGGCGTGTGCGTTCGGCGGTCGAGGCGTACATGGTGTCCGTCGTTGGCTGAGATAGTGCCACGTTGGCTCGAGGAGCCGTTGACCAAGCTGCGCGCGGCGCTCGCGCAAGAGAGGCTCGCGCACGCGATCGTATTGCATGGCCCGACAGGCTGGTGTGTCGAGCACCTTGCGCGGGCATTGGTTTTCGACGTGTTGCAGCTGGCCGACGATGGCCGCGAAGTCTCGGAGATCGCGCATCCAGACTTGCGGTGGATCGTGCCTGAGGGCAAAGGCGAGCAGATCAAAATAGACGTGATCCGTATGCTGGCGGAGTTCGCCGTGCATACGCCTCAGCTCGGGACTCGCAAGGTCGCTGTGCTGATCGATGCCGATGCCATGAACGAGAACGCTGCCAATGCGTTGCTGAAGACACTCGAAGAGCCGCCTGCTGGCACCTACATCGTGCTCGTGACCAGTGCGCTGACGGAGCTGCTGCCGACGATTCGCAGTCGCTGCATGCGAATCGACGTGGTCCCGGGCACGGCAGACGATGCCATCGCTTGGGTTCGGCGCGCCGATCCGGCATTCGCAGCGGCTGCAGGCTTCGATCAGCTTGCCTTCGAATTGGGCCACGCGCCGGCGCGTCTGTTGGCCGCAGTACGCGACCAAGAATCACCCGTCGCTGTGCTCCTGGAAGCCGCCTTGGCCGGCAAGACACCAATCGTCGCGGTCGCGGAGCATGCGTCGCGCTTTACTCTCGACGAGTTCATCGCCCGTGCCATGCGATGTTTGGCAGCAGGTATGGCTGCGAGCATGAACGCGCGCCCGTCCGAAGTCGCGCTCGCCAGCCAGCTCGGTCGCACGCCCGCTCGCCAGCTAGCGCACCTATGGGATGCCCATGTGCAAGCCCGGGCGCTCGTTCGTGGCACCAGTAACCCGAATCCGCGGCTAGTGGTCGAAGACCTGCTGATGCGCTGGCGTGCACTGGTGTCGCCAGCGTGAAGCGGATCACAAATCCGCATGGCAGCGCCTCGATTGACAAGGCCCGGTGAGACGCAGATCATCCAGCCCCCGCAGCGGACGTGTACAGTTGTCGCGACCGGCGCAGGATGCACGCATGGCAGCCGCAGGAAGTGAGATGGAACCCCGGCGGGGCACACGCAACGGTATTCTTTCTCTAGCGATTAAGGACAAGGCCGTTCTATACGCGGCCTACATGCCGTTCGTGCGCAATGGCGGATTGTTCATTCCCACCAAGAAAGAGTACGAACTCGGCGACGAAGTGTTCATGCTGCTCAATCTCATGGACGAGGCGGAGAAAATCCCCGTCGCCGGTAAAGTGGTGTGGGTGACGCCCAAGGGCGCACAAGGCAACCGCGCGGCCGGCATTGGCGTGCAGTTCAACGACCAGGACGACGTCGCCCGCTCCAAGATCGAGACTTACCTCGCCGGCGCGCTACAGTCGGATCGCCACACGCACACCATGTAGAATCGTTCACCGCGCAGTACGCGCGAACGAGTTGGGTTCTGGTGTTAGTCGATTCCCACTGCCATCTGAATTATCTGGACGACTGTGACGCGAAGCTCGAAGTCGCGCGGTCGCGCGGCGTGCGTGCATTTCTCTGCATCGGGGTTGGTGCCGAAACCGAAGATGGCGTCGCAGCGATTGCTGGCCGCCACCCGGACGTGTACACGACCCATGGCGTACATCCCGATCACGTTGTGCCGGACTTCGACTTCACGTGGCTCGAGACTGCGCTTGCCCGAGACCGCGTGATCGGCGTTGGCGAGACCGGGCTCGACTATTTTCGCTTGCCGTCCTCCGACGACGGGGCGCGCGCATTGCAGCGTGACGCATTCGCGCTGCACCTCGAGCATGGTGCCAGCCGTGGGCTACCGGTCGTCGTTCACAGCCGCGCAGCCGAAGCCGACACGCATCGGCTACTGGACGGACATCGTGGCGCCACCGGCGTACTGCATTGCTTCACGGAGTCGTGGGACCTTGCCAAGAAGGCATTGGACCTCGGTTGGTATGTGTCCATCTCGGGGATCGTCACGTTCAAGAATGGCGATGACGTAAGAGCCGTGGCGCGGCGCATTCCGGCCGATCGGTTGTTGATCGAGACCGATTGTCCTTGGCTGGCGCCCGTGCCCCATCGCGGCAAACGCAACGAGCCGGCCTATGTTGCGGATACGGCAGCATTCCTGGCCGCACTGCGTGGCGTCGATGTCGAGACGTTGGCCCGTCAGACGACTGAAAACTTCGCCCGACTGTTCGCGCGCGCGCAGCTCAATCTCGATTGAACTCTTCCTCGAAAAGCCGATAGTCGGTCTCTACCATACCGACCTGTCGGTAGGTCGCCATCGCGCCATGATTGTCGCGTTCGACGTACAAGCGCAGTCCACAAGCCAACGGGTCGGAGAGTGCCGCGTTGCGCACATGCGCATGCATCGCGCGGTAAACACCGCGCCGTCGCCACGGTGGCCGCACGTAGACGCTTTGAATCCACCAAAACCGTCCGTTGCGCCACTCGCTCCACTCGAGGGTGACCATCAATGCGCCGGCGCGCTCCGCTCCATCCCATGCCACGAACGCGCACCCGTCCTCGGGATGTTCGAGCAGGTGAGCAACACCCTTGCGCAATCGTTCGACGTCGAGCGCTTTATCTTCGCTCTCCGCTGCCATGGCACGATTGAACTCGACCAGGGCATCGGCATCCGCCGAAGTAGCAGGATGAATGGTGACGTTCATGCGAGCGTGCGTTCGAGGAAGTCGATGATCGTATCGAAACGATGGATCGCCACGTCGCGCTCCTGCAGTGCATGTTTGGCGCCAGGATAGAGCATCAGTTCGAATGGAACGCGGCGACGCTGGAGCTCGCGCATGAGCAGACTCGAGTTGTCGAACAGCACATTGTCGTCCGCCATCCCGTGCATCAAGAGCAGCCGGCCCGCGATGCCACCGAGATGCGGCAAGACTGCACTTCGTGCATAACCGTCGGGATTGGTGTGCGGTGTCGAAAGATACCGTTCCGTGTAGTGGGTGTCGTACAGCGACCAGTCCGTCACCGGTGCAACACTAACGCCTGCGCGCGCTCGTGACCCGGCCGCGGCCAAGCACATAAGGGTCATGTAGCCGCCGTAGCTGTGACCGAAGAACGCGATGCGGCTGCCATCGATCCATGACTGCGCGCGAAGATGCTCGAGGCCGAGCAGCTGGTCCTCGACTTCCACTCGGCCGAGTTGACCGTAGATCGAGTCCTGGAATTGCCGTTCGCGATTTCCGCTGCCGCGATTGTCGAGCTCGAACACAACGAAGCCGGCTTGCGCAAACAACTGGAGTGTCAGTGGCGGCCAATCATTGACCACGCGTTGCACACCGGGGCCGCCATATACGTGAATGACGGCCGGATAGCATCGATGCGCATCGAAGTCGTGCGGCAATGTCATCCGGTAATGCAAGCGCTGACCGTCGGCCGCGGTCAGCGTGCCGAACTTCGGTGCTGCGTGGTGCGCGCGATACGGCGCGTACGGATGGTCATCGTCCAGCCGGTTGGCCACGATCCACTCTCGGTGGTCGTCGTCGACAACGATGCGCGCCAGCGAGGGCGGCGCATCGACACTCGCAACACGGTCTACGAACCAACTGCCGTCGCTCGCGACGATTGCGTCGTGCCAGCCTTGTGTGCGCGTTAGCTGCACAACCTCGCACGGTCGATCGAAGCGCACGCGGTAGAGATGCATCTGAGTCGGATCGTCGTGCCAGCCCAAGAACGTGGCGCTCGCCGCATCGGCGTGCACCACGCGAACGACCCGGCCGCTGCGGGTCAGCTCGAGCGGCGTACGCGATGCGCCGTATAGGTAAAGGCGACTGTTGCCGGCGCGTTCCGACGTCCAAAGGAACTGTTGGCCGTCGGCCTGGAAGCGCAAATTGTCATGCAGATCGATCCAGGTGTGCGACGACTCTTCTAGCGCATTGCGGCGGCTGAAGTCGCCACGTTCGAAGAACGCGAGGGCCAAACGCTGCTGATCTCTGGATTGGACTTGTACTGCGATTACACGGTTCGACACGGTCACCCGCGCGAGATAGTCCTGCGGATCGTCCGCCCACGGCAGTTCGCACTCGGTGCCGGTAGCCAGGTTGCGGACCCGCAGGGATACCTCGGCATTGGGCCCGCCGGCGTAGGGATAGCGCTGATCGTGGACGGTGAGTGTGCCGGCTTGGAACTCGTAGCGGTGCGCAATCGGAATGTGGCCGGTGTCGCTGCGCGTGTAGACCAGCTGCGCATCGTCGGGCGACCACCAATGCCCCGTGTACCGATGCATCTCCTCTTGAGCGATGAAGTCCGCGACGCCGTTTTCGATCGTGGTGCTGCCGTCGAACGTGATTCGTTGCTCAGTGCCGGATTCGCAATCGAATACGTACAGATCGGCACCGCGCACGTAGCTCAAGTATCGGCCGGTGCCGGAAACCTGGAGATCTGTTTGGCGGGCGTCGTCGGGTGTAACACGCACGGGCTGCGAGCGGCCGATGTCGAGCGTGTAGACGGCGCCGGCGGCCAAGAACGCGACACGATCTCCGCTCGGGTACACCACAAACGTGGTGATGCCGAACGTGAACTGCCGGAGCCGCTCCCGTTGCGCCTTTTCGGCGGTGGTGAGCTCGCCTTCCCGTGCGAGGGTCGATGCGTCCACCAGTCGCTCGATTTTCTTCGACTGCACGTGATAGCCGTACAGATCCAGCCGTTCGCGTGCGTCCGGTGGATTGGCGAGATAAAGGACCCAGTTACCACTCGGCAGAATCTTCGGCGCGCCCGGTACGCTGCCGGACAGCGGCGGATCGCTGAACACGCGCTCGACGGTGAGCCGAGTCATGTCGCGGAAGACGCTCCGGCGAAGGCCTCGCGGGTGAGGTTCTCGACGCCATCTTCGGTGATGAGCACGTTGTCTTCGATGCGGATGCCGCCGTGTCCCATCAATGCGTCGACTTCGGACCAAGCCACATCGTTGCCGGCCGCGGATGGTCGCAGTTGTCGGAGCAGCATCGGGATGAAGTAGATTCCTGGCTCGACGGTGAACACCTGGCCAGTCTCGATCGCGCGCGTCAGGCGCAACGCCGGGTACCGCTCCGGCGGCGCTCGCGTACCACCTTCAGGGGAAGCCAGGTGGCCGCCCACGTCGTGTGTCTGCAAGCCGATCAGATGGCCGATGCCATGCGGAAAGAAGGCGTCCGTGATGCGCTGTTGATACGCAGCTTCGGCACTACACGTGACGAGCCCAAGGTTGCTCAGGATCCCGGCAATCGACCGGTGCATGGCATCGTGAAGATCGACGTATGACATACCGGCGCGAATGGTGTCGATGATTGCGAGCTGCTCGGCGTCGAGCGCATCGATCAATGCCGCGAACGCATCACTCTGCGCCGCGTACGTGCGCGTGACATCGGCCGCGTAGCCGCGGTATCGCCCCCCCGCGTCGATCAGGAAGCTCTTGCGCACGGCGGGTGAGTTGCGATCGTAGTGCTGATAATGCAGCACGCCTGCGTGCTCGTTGAGTGCCACGATGCTCGAGTAGGGAAGGCTCGACTCGGTCTGTTGCGAAGCCGATAGGTACGCTTGATGGATCTCGAACTCGCTGGCGCCAGCACGGAACGCCGCGACGGCTGCCACGTGCCCGGCAACCGCAATCTCCGTTGCACGACGCATACACGCAATCTCGAACGGCGTCTTGCGCGCGCGGCCGTAGTGAAGCGCGTTCAGCAGCAGCGGCGGATTGACTTCACCGAACGGCAGGTTGGAGCCGGGCGTTTCGACTTCGCCTACGAATGCAGTCCTGTTGAATCTTTCCACCTCCCGGGCGACCGCCGTAGTCATTGCGTCGATCGAGTCGAACGTTTCGACCGCCACCGCGTCGTCGAGATCGGGTGTGGCCGGCGGGAGATGCCAGTAGTCCTCGACCTGGTGAAAGTACAGCGTCACCGGCCCATTGCGACGGACTAGCAGCAAGCTGTTTGGACACTCGGCGCCGGCCAGCCATTGTGCAAAATGGGGATTGGGCCGATACGGTGGCGACTGGTCGTCGAGAAAGTAGGGCCGCGACGTACCAGCCGCGACGACGGCGACATCCAGTCCTGCGCTCGCCAAGGCACCGCTCCAGCGCCGGCGCAGCTCCGCGATGTGATCGGTGAACGCGCTCATGCGGCCGGCATTCTAATGACGCCCGCCGTCGGATGCACCGCTCGATCCAACCATGCTATACATATCCGTTCTTCGATCCGAACCATTTCGATTCACTTTAGGAGGACCTAGATGCAGTCGTTTGCCTACGCGGCACCAGCGACGCTCGCCGAGGCGATGGACATCCTCGCGTCACATCGACGGCGCAAGCTACGCACCCAGATTTTGGCCGGTGGCACGGACATGCTGGTGCAGATGCGCACGGTCGACAAGGCACCGCGCACCATCGTCGACATCAAGCATCTGAAGGAGACGAACCGTCTTGCGGTCGCGGCGAAGGAGACGTACGTCGGCTCGGCAATCCCCGGCGTCACACTCGCCGCCAATGCCAAGCTTGCAGAACGCCATCCGGGACTGGTGGAAGCCATCGATCTGATCGGCTCGGCCCAGATCCAGGGCCGTGCCACGTTGGGCGGCAACCTCTGCAATGCGTCGCCGGCCGGCGACACCATCCCGGCGATCATTGCCAACCGGGGTGTGTGCGTCATCGCCAGTGCACGCGGTAGCCGGGAGCTGGCAGCCGAAAAGTTCGTGGTCGGCGTCGGCAAGAACGCGCTCAAGCCGGGCGAGATTCTGCTGGGTCTGAAGTTCCCGAGGCCGGCCAAGGGAACCGCCGATGCCTACCTGCGGTTCATTCCTCGCACGGAGATGGACATTGCCGTTGTCGGCGCAGGGGTGAGCGTCACGTTGGACAAGACCGGCAAGTGCACGGCCGCCCGGGTCGCGATCGGGGCGGTCGCGCCGACCGCGCTGTTGGTGCCGGAGGCCGCCAAGGCCCTAATCGGTAGCGCGCTCGAACCCGAGGTATTGGCGGCTGCGGGGGCAGCCGCGAGTCGGGCATCGAAACCGATCACCGACAAGCGTGGAACCGCCGACTTCCGCCGCAGGATCGTTGCGGTGCTGGTACGACGGGCGGCATCAATCGCGGCGCAACGAGCAAGAGGGAACTGAATACTTATGGCAAAGGTACACGTGACGACGACGGTCAACGGTCAACCCGTCGAGTATCTCTGCGCGCCCGAGCAGTCGCTGCTCGACGTGCTCCGAGAGACGCTGAAGCTGACCGGAACGAAGGAAGGTTGTGCGACCGGTGACTGCGGTGCCTGCTCGGTAACGGTCGACGGCACACTGGTTTGCGCGTGCCTCGTGCTCGGTGTGGAGGCAAACGGCAGGTCGATCGGCACGATCGAGGGCGTTGCCGACGGCGAGAATCTGCATCCGATTCAACAGAAATTCCTGGAGCACGCTGCACTCCAGTGCGGCATATGCACGCCGGGTTTGATCGTCGCGACCAAATCGCTGCTCGAATCGAATCCGTCGCCGAGCGAGGAGGAAATTCGCTATTACCTCGCCGGCAATCTGTGCCGCTGCACAGGGTACGACAAGATCGTTCGGGCGGTGCAAGACGCTGCCGCCACCATGAGAGGAGAAGCAGCATGAGCGAAGTACGCAACTTCCGCGCCATCGGGCAGCGGGTAATCCGTCCCGACGGTGTCGACAAGGTCACCGGGCGCGCCAATTTCGGTGCGGACTTCTCCCTTCCGGGCATGCTCTACGGCCGCGTGCTGCGAAGCCCACATGCCCATGCCCGGATCGTATCGATCGACACCAAAAGGGCGGCCAAGATGCCGGGCGTGCATGCGATCGTGACGGGCGCCGACTTCCCGGGCGTGCAGAGCGAGGAGATCACCGGTGGTGAAGGTGCTGGCAACTACAAGGATCTAGCCGTCAACGTCATGGCGCGGGACAAGGCGCTCTACCACGGCCACGCGGTGGCGGCGGTGGCGGCGGCTTCGATCGCAGAGGCAGAGGCCGCGCTTGCGGCCATCAAGGTCAAGTACGAAAAACTGCCCGCAGTGATGGACGTCGATACGGCGATGGCCGACGACGCGGCACTCATCGAGGAAGATTTGTACACCGCCGGCTTACCCGAGAAGCCGACCAAACCAAGCAACATCGCCATGGTGATGGAGCTCAAGCGTGGCGATGTCGAGGTGGGCTTCCGCGACGCGGACGTCGTGGTCGAGGAAACCTACCGCACACCGACCGTGCACCAGGGTTACATCGAGCCACACGCGTGTCTTGCCACCATCAATCAAGGCGGCCAAGCCACGGTCTGGTGCTGTACGCAAGGCCACTTCGACGTACGTTCCAGCACGAGCAAGGTACTCGCCATGAACGTCGCCGACATTCGCGTGATTCCGAGCGAGATCGGCGGCGGTTTCGGCGGCAAGACCACGGTCTACATCGAACCAGTGGCGGTACTGCTGTCGAAGAAGAGCGGCCGGCCGGTGAAGATGACGATGACGCGCGAAGAGGTATTCCGGGCTTCCGGACCAGCCTCCGCGACCAAGTGCGTGATCAAGATCGGTGCCAAGAAGGACGGTACGCTGACGGCGATGACGGCGTGGCTCGCGTATGAAGCGGGCGCGTTCCGCGGCTCGTCGCTCGCCCCAGGCGCAATGTGCATCTTTGCACCATACAAGGTCGATCACTTCTTGATTCGTGGCTTCGACGTGCTGGTCAACAAACCCAAGGTCGCGGCCTACCGGGCACCGGGTGCACCGCAGTCGATGTACGCTTGCGAGAGCTTGCTCGACGAGCTGGCCCGCAAGCTCGACTTGGATCCGATCGACCTGCGCCTCAAGAACGCGGTCGAGGAGGGCAGCCAGGCGGCTTACGGACCTAAGTTCAATGCCATCGGCTTTCGTGAGTGCCTGGAAGCGGCCAAGCGGCACCCCAATTACGCGCTGCCGCTCGGTCCGAACGAAGGACGCGGTGTCGCGGCGGGGTTCTGGTTCAACGCGGGCATGCAGTCGAGCGCCGAGATCCACATCAACGAGAATGGCACGGTCACCGTGATCGAAGGCAATCCCGACATTGGCGGGTCGCGCGCATCGATGGCGCTGATGGCCGCCGAAGAGCTGGGCGTGCCCTACGACCGGGTCCGTGTGCAGATCGCCGATACGGAGTCGGCCGGCTACACCAACGTGACAGGCGGTAGTCGCGTGACATTCGCGACTGGCATGGCCGTCATTCATGCCGCTCGCGACATCGTCGGCCAGTGCAAGCAACGCGCCGCGGCCACTTGGGGCATCGATGCCGACATGGTCGATTGGCAGGACGGGCATGCGGTGCCGAAGCCCGGTGTCAATGCCGACGTCAAGCCGCTGTCGCTCGCCGACATCGCGGGCAACGCCGCCCGCACCGGCGGCCCGCTGCTCGGTCGCGCATCGCTCAATGCACGCGGTGCGGGTCCTGGATTTGCGGTGAACTTCGCCGACGTACGGGTCGACCCCGATACCGGCAAGCTCGACGTGCTGCGATACACCGCGATTCAGGACGTCGGCAAGGCCATCCATCCGAGCTACGTCGAAGGCCAGCTGCAGGGCGGTGCGGCGCAAGGCATCGGCTGGGCACTCAACGAGGAGTACGTCTACGACGCGAATGGCGTGATGGAGAACGCGGGCTTCCTCGACTATCGCGTGCCGGTCGCTTCCGACCTACCGATGATCGACACGCAGCTGGTCGAGGTACCGAATCCGTCGCATCCATACGGCGTTCGCGGCGTCGGCGAAACACCGATCGTCGCGCCACTCGCCGTGATCGCCAATGCCGCGCATTCGGCAACCGGCGTGCGCATTCGTGAGTTGCCTCTGTCGCCGCCACGGGTGCTCGCTGCGCTCGAAGGCTGAAATGCCGTGGCGCAGGTGTTCTTTCCCGATCACTTGGCGCATCTCACGCACGGCACCCGCAAGCTCGTCGCCGATGTCGCGAGCTTTCGGGAGCTGCTCGCGTGGTTGGAAGCGCGCTACCCGGGTATCGGCGACGCGTTGGTCGGTAAGGTAGCCGTGGCCATCGACGGCGACATCATTCACGATCCGTTCCTCGATCCGATCGGGTCGCATTCGGAAGTGCATTTCTTGCATCGTATCGAGGGTGGTTGAACCGTAGGCCATGCCCAAAGTCGTCATCATCGGTGCCGGTAGCCTGGTATTTTCCAGCCGGCTCACGGCCGACATGCTCACGCATCCGGCACTGGCCGGTGCCCATTTCTCATTGATCGACGTCGACCCGGAGCGGCTGGCGTTCGCCGGCCGAATCGTCGAGCGCATCAAGCGCGAGGGAAACTACGCGGCAGCGACCTACTCGCTTCATACGACGCGCGACGCCGCGGCGCTCGAGGGCGCCGATGCCGTGATCGTCAGCATCCTAGTCGGCGGCTTCGATGCGATTCGCAGCGAAATCGACATTCCGTTCGAATTCGGCGTCGATCAAGCAATCGGCGACACGCTCACACCGGGCGGCATCATGCGCTGTCTGCGGACGTTGCCCGAGCTGGTCGCAATCGGTCGTGACGTCATGACGCATTGCCCCGACGCCTGGGTGCTCAACTACACCAATCCGATGGCAATGCTGTGTTGGGGCGTTCACAACGCAGTGCCGGACATTCGGCTCGTTGGCCTGTGTCACTCCGTGCAGCACACGACTGCGCAATGGGCCAAGCGACTCGAGGTTCCGATCGCCGATGTCGACTATCTGTGCGCGGGCCTCAACCATCAGGCATGGCTGCTGCGATTTACCCATCGCGGCGAAGACTTGCTGCCCCGCATCCGGGACTTGGCCGTGACACCTGCGATCTGGCAGCGTGACTCCTCGCGGATGGAATACGTCAAGCATTTCGGCTATGCCGTGACCGAAGCGAGCGGGCACAATTCCGAATACTCGCCGTGGTTCCGCAAACGGCCCCAACTCGTTGCTGCCTATTGTCCGGGCGGCAGCTGGAACGGCGGTTCCGGCTTCATCAAGGAACTGTACAACCGGCCCGACTGGCGCGAAGTGATGGAGGGTATGGCCGACGGTAGCCGACCGCTGTCGCTGGATCGTAGCAACGAATACGGCTCGACGATCGTCAACGCGCTGCTAGGGGGTGGCGATGCGCTCATCTACGGCAACGTGCGTAACGACGCGTGCATCGACAACCTGCCACCGGATGCATGCGTGGAGATTCCTTGCACCGTGAGCCATCGCACGATCACGCCGTGCGCCGTCGGACCGCTGCCCGATCACTTGGCGGCCATCAATCAGACGCAGATCAATGTCCAGCGATTGGCGATGCGAGCCGCGCTGGAGGGCGACCCCGAACTCGTGTTCCAGGCGATGGCCATGGATCCTCTGACGGCCGCAGTCTGCACCTTGGATGAAATTCGCGACATGACGCGTAAGCTCATGACCGCGCATGCGCAGTGGCTTCCGGCATTCGCACACCGAACGCTCGAACCGCGGCCGATTCTCGCTTCTCTCTGAGCGCGATGGCACAGCTCGTCAACCTCGGATCGCTCTGCATCGACAACGTCTATCGTGTCGCTCACATCACGCGCCCAGGCGAGACGATTGCCGCGCATGGATATGCAAGGTTCATGGGCGGCAAAGGGCTCAATCAGTCGCTGGCCGCGGCGCTTGCGGGGATCGCAACTGCGCACGTGGGCTGCGTAGGTGAGGACGGTGAGGAGCTGATTGCAACACTGGCGCGTGCTGGCGTCGATACCACTGGCATTCGGCGCCTGGGCGGGATCGCCAGCGGTCACGCCGTGATTCAGCTCGACGGCGAGGGGCGCAATGCGATTGTCATCACCGGTGGCGCGAATCGCTCGATCGAAGCGCTCGACATCGAAGCCGCACTGGCGGCCGTCGACCGCCGTGGTTGGCTGTTGTTGCAGAACGAGATCAACGATCTTCCGCAGGTGCTCGAGGCCGCGAAGCGCGCCGGTGTCAATGTCGCATTCAACATCGCCCCTGCGGATGGCCGCGAGCAGACATACGATTTGTCGGGCGTTGCGCTCGTGATCACGAACGAGATCGAAGTGTGCGCGCTGACCGGCCAGCACTCGCCGGACGCGGCACTCGAGACGCTCACACGGTCGCATCCGCGCACCCACGTGGTGGTCACTTTCGGAGAGCACGGCTTGCACTACGGGCGAGGTGCCGAGCGACTTCGATTGCCGGCGTTCGCGGTCGAAACTGTTGACGGTACTGGCGCCGGCGATGCCTTCATTGGCTACTTGATGGCGACATTGATCGAAGACGCGTCGATGCGCGATGCGCTGACCATGGCGAGTGCAGCTGGTGCCCTGGCGGCGATGCGCGAGGGCGCCGCGGCATCGATTCCGACCCGCGCGCAGGTGGAGGAGTTTCTCGCCGAGCGCGCTGGAGCGCGTCGAACTTGACGAGTCGGTGGTGGGCACCGGCGCGCGTCAACCTCATTGGTGAGCACATCGACTACTGTGGTGGTCGTGTGTTGCCCATGCCGATTCAGTTCGGTACCACGGTCACCGCGAGCCGCCACGATGGCCGACGGATCGTCGCCACCAGCCGCAACCAATCTGCAGCGGTCGAATTCGCGATCGGTACGAGGCCGAGTTTGCCTGCCGGCCATTGGGGTTGGTATGTCGTTGGCGCCGTTGCCGTCCTTCAATCGATTGTCGATGTGGACGGATTGCAGTTCGATGTCGAAGGCGACATTCCAGCGAGTGGCCTATCGAGCTCGGCGAGCCTGTCAACGGCATTGTTGGCTGCTGGCGCAGATGCACTTGGCGTCGAGCTGTCGGGACTAGACCTTGCGCTTGCCGCGCAACGCATCGAGCACGATCACGTCGGCGTCGCGTGCGGACTGATGGATCAAGCCGTCATCGCGTCGGGCGTTCGCGGCGCCGCCTATCTGTTCGACTGTCGCACGCTCAGCGGACGATCGATAGCGCTGCCCGCTGACATGCCATCGATCTGGGTGATCGACAGCGGCAAACCGCGGGCGCTGGTGAATTCCGCGTACAACAACCGCCGCCGAGAAACCACCGCGGCAGCTGCAGCGCTGGGTTGTGCGAAGGATCGACTGGCCGATGCCTCCGTGGACGAGGTCGATCGGTTACCCGGCGTGCTGCGGAAGCGCGCCCGACATGTGATCGGCGAGCAGCGCCGTGTGGCAGATGCGCTTGCCGCCATCGACGGTCATGACTGGATTCGGTTCGGGGCATTGTTGATCGACAGCCACCGCTCCCTGCGCGACGATTTCGAAGTGAGCTGCGAAGAGCTCGATTGTCTGGTGGAACTGCTAGTCGCGAGCCCCGGTTGCCTGGGTGCACGTATGACCGGTGCCGGGTTCGGTGGCGCCGTCGTAGCATTGATGGAAAATGGTGCCAATCCGGTGTCGCTCGACGGCTATCGAGCAGTAAGCGGTCGCATTGCGCGCGCGTTCGAAGTGCGCTCATTCGGTGGAGTGCAACGGCGACATGGCTGAACGGCGTTTCAATGCCCTCACCGGCGAGTGGGTCATCGTCTCCAGCGGTCGATTGCACCGCCCATGGCAAGGCGAAACGGCGGCACCGCCTGCCTTGGAGCCACAGTGGCGCGCCGACTGTCATCTCTGTCCGCGCAGCCGACGTACGTCGGGTGCCGTCAATCCCGACTATGCCGGCGTGTACGCGTTCGACAACGACTTCCCGGCACTCCCGACGAGTTCGTCTCCCGGTAGCAGCGAGCCGTTGCTATTGCGCGAACCAGTCACGGGAAAGTGCCGCGTTGTGTGCTACTCACCACGGCACGACATGACGCTTGCCACACTCGATTCGCGTGCCATTGCAGGCGTCATCGAGTCCTGGACCAACGAGACTTCCGTTCTGGCCGTCGATCATGCGTGGGTACAGGTCTTCGAAAACAAGGGCCGCATGATGGGGTGTTCCAGCGATCATCCACACGGACAGATCTGGGCAACCGCAATGGTACCGACAGTTGCACAGCGCGAGGACGAGCGACAGCAACGTTACGCAGCCGTCCATGGAGCACCGCTTCTGCTGGACTACGTCGAGCGAGAACTGACGCTCGGTGAGCGCATCGTCGTTGCCAACGGCTCCTGGGCGGCAATCGTACCCTTCTGGGCGGCGTGGCCATTCGAGGTGATGTTGCTGCCGCGCGCACGGGTCGACTCGTTCGAATCGATGAATGTCGCGTCGCGCGACGACCTGCGCGACCTATTGATGCACACGCTCGCTGCCTATGATCGTCTCTTTGGGGTCTCCTTTCCGTATTCGATGGGATGGCATGGGCGCGGCCGTACACAAGGTCGCCATTGGCAGCTGCACGCGCACTTCTATCCGCCGTTGCTGCGTTCACCGTCCATTCGGAAGTTCATGGTCGGCTTCGAGATGCTCGCCGAAGCGCAGCGCGACCTCACGCCGGAGGAGGCTGCTGCACGCCTTCGCGCGGTGGTCAGCTGAGGTCGACCACCGCGGCTAGGTCGTCCAGTGCTTGCTGTTCGGTGACCACCTTGATGGTCGTCATGCCGAGTTCGCGAGCCGGCTTGAGATTGACGCCTAGGTCATCGAGATAGACGGCCTGCGAAGGTTCGATCGACAGTGCGTCGCAAGCCTGCAGATAGAACTTCGGGTTCGGCTTGCGTATGCCAACCTTGCTCGACTCGAGGATGTAGTCGAACAGGTCCATCACCGACTGCACGGCGGTGGCGCGTTCACTGGTGCGGGCCATTCCTGGTCCTTGGCCAGAGCGAACGTTGTTGGTGAGGCAGCCGACACGATAGCGTGTCTTGCAGCGCCGCAAAGCTTCGACCATTCGCGGTCGAAGATCGCCCGACAGCAACTCGAG
>QJXZ01000372.1 GCA_003248125.1 Gammaproteobacteria bacterium
GGCAATCGGCTCGGGCAGCGGGCCGGAATTGCCGATACACGTCGTGCAACCGTAACCCACCAAGTTGAAGCCGAGATCGTCCAAGGACTCTTGCAAACCGGTCTTCTCCAGATAATCCGTGACCACCTTCGAACCGGGCGCCAGCGACGTCTTCACCCACGGCTTGACTGACAATCCCTTGGCGAGGGCCTTCTTCGCGACCAACCCGGCACCGAGCATCACCGCCGGATTGGAGGTATTGGTGCAAGACGTGATCGCAGCGATGACCACATCACCATGACCGAGATCGAACGCTTCGCCTTGGACGGGCACCCGCTTACCGTCCTTGATGCCGGCAAGTTCCAGCGTCGCGTCAAAGGCCTTCTTCATGCCCGACATCGCGACTCGATCTTGCGGTCGCTTCGGTCCGGCAAGACTGGGCTCGACGCTGCCGAGCTCGAGTTCGAGCGTATCGGTATACACCGCCACCGGCGCCGACTCGTCGCGCCACATGCCTTGCGCCTTCGCGTACGCCTCGACGAGCGCCACGGTCGCCTTGGGTCGACCCGATAGCTCGAGGTAGTTGATCGTCTCCTGATCGATGGGGAAGAAGCCGCAGGTCGCGCCGTATTCGGGCGCCATGTTCGCGATCGTGGCCCGATCGGCCAACGGCAGGTGGGCGAGTCCCTCGCCGAAGAACTCGACGAACTTGTCGACCACGCCCTTCTCACGCAGCATCTCCACCACGCGCAGCACGAGGTCGGTGGCGGTGATGCCATCCGCGAGCTTGCCGGTCAGGCGGAAGCCGATCACTTCGGGGATCAGCATCGAAATCGGCTGGCCCAGCATGGCGGCCTCCGCCTCGATGCCACCGACACCCCATCCGAGCACGCCGAGACCGTTCACCATCGTGGTGTGACTATCGGTGCCGACCAACGTGTCGGGGTAGGCCGCCGTACGGCCGTTCTCGGTCTTGGTCCACACCGCCTGGGCGAGATATTCGAGGTTGACTTGATGGCAGATGCCGGTGCCGGGCGGCACGACGCGGAAGTTGTCGAATGCTTGTTGGCCCCAGCGCAAGAACCGGTACCGCTCGCGATTGCGCTGCATCTCGATCGCGACGTTCTCGTCGAACGCATCCGCGCTGCCGAACTTGTCGACCATCACCGAGTGATCGATGACGAGATCGACGGGCGAGAGTGGGTTGATGATGCTCGGATCCTTGCCGGCGGCGACCACGGCACTGCGCATGGCGGCGAGATCGGCAACACCCGGCACACCGGTGAAGTCCTGCATCAACACGCGCGCGGGCCGGTAAGCGATTTCCTCGGCAGGTGGCGGATTGTCGGCCCAGTTGCCGAGTGCCTTGATGTCCTCGGCGCGCACGGTGTTGTCGTCTTCGTAGCGCAGCAGGTTCTCTAGCAGAATCTTGAGCGACATCGGCAGCTTGGAAACCGCACCAATGCCCGCCGCCTCGGCAGCAGGCAAGCTGAAGTAGTCGTATTCCCGGTCGTCAACCTTGAGGGTCTTCTTGGTCTTGAAGCTGTCGAGGCTCATCGAGTTCTTCTCCTGATCTCGGTCACCGGTAGCTGGGCCGGCGAAAAAAGGCGCCCATTTTGCACGAAAGGTCGCCGGGCGCGAAATTCAGTCCGCTTGTCCGACCACGCGCTCGTGAAGCTGCGATCCGCAACGAAAACAGAACGCCGCCTCGTCGCGATGACCTTCCGCGGAGCACACCCGACACGTGACCGTGTTCGCCCGACGACGCATCGCGTCGGTCATCTCTACCGTGACGATACCGGTCGGCACGGCGATGATGCCGTAGCCCATGATCATGACGATCGACGCGATGAATTGTCCCAGCGGCGTAGTCGGCGAGATGTCGCCGTAGCCGACGGTAGTCAGCGTGACGACGGCCCAATACATGCTGCGCGGAATGCTGGTGAAGCCGTTCTCGTCGCCCTCGACGAGGTACATGATCGCGCCGAACACGATCACCAAGCTCAACACGCTGAACAAGAACACCGTGATCTTGCGGCTGCTGCGACGCATTGCGTCGACCAGCACTTCCGCTTCGGCCACGTAGCGGATGAGACGCAACACACGAAATACCCGCAGCACTCTGAGTACACGTACGGCAATCAGGTACTGGGTATCGACGAACAGCACGCTCAAGAAGGTGGGCAAGAAGCCGAACAGGTCGACGATCCCGTAGAAACTCTTGGCATATGCGGCTGGTTTTTCGATGCACCACAACCGCACCACGTACTCGATCGCGAACAGGGTCGCGAATGCCCATTCGAGGACGTGGAAGAGCTCACCGTAACGCGCGCGCAGCGGCACTACCGTGTCGATGAACACCACTACCAGAGACGCGAGTATGCAGATGATCAGCGCGACATCAAAGGCCTTCCCGGCGGGGGTTTCGGCCTCGAAGATGATGATGCGTACGCGATCTCGGAGCGGCATGGCCGCTCAAGTGTATGGCCAGCGAGGGCTGCCGTCACCGGCCGCCCTCGCTGGCAATCGATCAGTGCACCCTCACTTCGATCGAACGCGGCTTCACTTCTTCGCGCTTGGCGAGCTTCAGATGCAACACGCCGTCTTTCGACGACGCGTCGATTCGTTGCTCGTCGACATTTTCCGGCAGGCGGAAACTGCGCACGAAGCGTCCGTAGCGACGCTCGACCCTGTGCACCTTGCCTTGCGTCTCCTTCTCGAAGCGCCGTTCACCGGTCACTTCGAGTACGCCGTCCTTGACCGTGACTTTGACGTCTTCGGCCGCAACGGCAGGTAGCTCGATGTCGATCCGATAGTCGTCATCCGTCTCGCGAATGTCGACCGCGGGCGTCCAATCGGCACTGCCCAAGCCTTCGCCGACGGCATTGCGATTGAAATCGCCCAACCAGCTGAATAGATCGTCGAAATCCCGTGGAACTCGTCGCACGATGCTCATCACTCTCTTCTCCTCGATGCTCGATGATTGTTCGTAGCGTCGGGCACCACGCCCGACCCATCACGCGTTGATGAATGGGGTCCGGCGCGCGCAGTTCAAGACCTTGAAATACCCTCGGCCGCCCCCAACCTTTGCCGCTCCACTATGCGCCGGAGAAATGCCATGACCCAGATGTCGCAGGCCGAGAAACGAGAATTCTTGGCCGGCCAACACGTCGGCGTGCTCAGTATCGCGCAGCGCGGCCGCGGTCCACTCACGGTACCCGTGTGGTACGACTACACGCCCGGCGGCGACCTCTGGTTCCTAACCGGCCCCAACTCGCGCAAAGGTCGCCTGCTCGAAGTCGGTGTGCGCGTGAGCCTCTGCGCTCAGACCGAAACGGCACCTTACAAATACGTCAGCGTCGAAGGCCCCATCACTTCGATTACGCCTTCGGATCGAGAGCGCGAGGGGCGGCCCATGGCCCGTCGATATCTCGGTGCGAAGATGGGCGATCAATACACCGACAGTAGCGCCGCCGACGACAGCGTCACCGTGCGCATGAAACCGGAACGTTGGCTGGCCGTAGACTACTCGAAGGCCTAACCAGGCGACGCAGTTGCGTCGCCGCCAGCGGCGCGCCAACTGCCGTTCAGCGGCCGATGAAATCGATCACGTAGCGCGCAATCTCGGGTGCAAGTGCATTCGGGATGTTGTGTCCCATGCCGGAAACGATGACCAGCTTGGCACCGGGGACATTGGCCGCCGTGTCCTCACCTGCCTGCCGCGGCACCAGCGGATCGTCAGCACCGTGCATGACGAGCGTTGGCACGCGCACCGACCTCAAGCGCTCGACGCGGCTGCCATCGGCAACGACTGCCTGCATCTGCCGGGCGACCCCGGCGGGCCGGTAGCTTCGATCGTATGCCCGCGTCGCCATTCGCAATCGCGCTTCGAGCGGTTCCGGATACCCTGGGCTACCGAACACGGCTTTGTCCTCCGCCACCCGATCGATGACCGCGTCGCGCCCAACAGCGGTAGTAGTCAATCGCGACCACACTTCGGGTGCTGGCCGTGGCAAGTCCGGGCTACCGCTCGACGACATCACGGAGATCAGGCTCGCCATACGCTCGGGGTGAGCGAATGCAACGTGCTGGGCAATCATGCCGCCCATCGAGATGCCGAACACGTGCGCCCGTGCGATGTCGAGGTGATCGAGCAGGCCCACCACATCGCCGGCCATGTCGGCGAGCGAATACGGCGCCGAAAACTCGCTCGACAAACCGGCGTCGCGATTGTCGAATGCAACGACGTAGAGCCCGGCGGCCGTCAACGCGTCGATGAGCGCTGGCGGCCACTCGATGAGCTGCGTACCGAGCCCGCGAATCAGCACGATCGCGGGCTCTGACGGATCGCCATGGGTCTCATAGTAGATGTCGACGGCACGCAGAGCGGCGATCACGATCAGTCCTCTTTGACGATCCGATAGGCGGTCTCCGCCACTCGTCTGACACCATGCGACTCGAAATGAGGCGGTACTTGGTTCGAGATCTCAGTGGACAACCGCTCGATCCGGCAGCGTTCCGCATACAACGCGTGCACCTCATCGGGATGGACCGCATGCGGCGGACCCGCGACCAGATTCTGGTCGTACTCGACCGTCAACAACAAAATGACGGTACCGACGGGCAGAATGCGCAACAAGTGATCGACGTAGCGCCGCCGCGGGTCCACCGGCAGCGCCACCAGCGCGCCGCGATCGAATACTGCCGCCACGCCGGCGAGTTCACGCGCAGTCAAATCGAACACGTCTCCGCAATAGATCGTCGCGCTGCGGCCGAGGTAGCAGCGAAAATCGCCGATCTGTTCGATCTCGTAGGGTTCGCCGGCTTCGGCGAAGTACGCTTGCACCGCCAACGGTGCGAGCTCGACGCCGACAACCGATGCGCCACCCTCGGCTAGCCAACGCATGTCGAGGGATTTTCCGCACATCGGCACGAACACCCGGGCACCGGCGGGAATTCCGAGCTGAGACCAATGCCGCTTCAGCGCCGGATTGTGTTCCGTCTGATGAAAGCCGATCTGATTCAACCGCCAGCGCTCGAGCCAAAACTTCGCGTCCACGTCACTACATCCCTGCCGCACCACCGTCGTTACGTGGGTCGTTCATACCATGAAACCCGTCGTTCTGCTTCAACACGGAATTGGCGTCGCCGATGCCGCGCTCCCACGGCAACACCGTGAGCCCTTCATGACCTCGCGCGCGCAGAATCGCCAGCGTGTCGGGTGAAATTCCGTTGCGCTCGTAAACCACGCGATCCGGCAGCCACTGATGGTGGAAGCGGGGCATGCCAACGGCATCCGATATGTCCATGTCATGCTCGAGCACGTTCAGCACGACCTGCAGCACCGTGGTGATGATGGTGCTGCCGCCGGGTGAGCCGGTCACCAGCAGCGGCATGCCGTCACCATCCAGCACGATAGTCGGCGTCATCGACGACAGCATCCGCTTGCCCGGTGCAATGGAGTTGGCGGTGCGGCCGACCAGGCCGAATGCATTCGGCGTATCGTCCTTGGCGGAGAAGTCGTCCATTTCGTTGTTGAGCAGAAAGCCGGCTCCTTCCACCGCGATCTTCGAGCCGTACGACAGATTCAGCGTGGTGGTATATGCCACTGCATTGCCCGCTGCATCCATGACCGAGACGTGCGTGGTATCGGGGCTCTCATCGGGCCAACTGCCTGCACCGATGTCACTCGACCGACTCGCGTGCGTCGGATCGAAACTCTCGAAGCGCGCTCGCGCATAGCGCTTGTCGATGAGTTGCGCCACCGGCACCGGGTAGAAGTCGGGATCACCCAAGTGCTCGGCGCGGTCGGCATAGGCGCGTCGCTCCGCCTCGATCATGCAGTGAATTGCGTCTGCCGAACCGAATCCCATGGCGCGCAGGTCGTACGGCTCGAGCATGTTCAACATCTGCAGGAGCAGCGTGCCGCCGGACGACGGCGGCGGCATCGACACGATCTGGAACCCCTTGTAGGTGCCGCGGATCGGCTCCCGCCACAGCGAACGGTAGTCGACAAGATCGGCATGCGTGATGAGTCCGCCGCCGCGCTGCATTTCGGCCACCAGCAGATCGGCCGTCTTGCCGGCGTAGAACCCGGCACGCCCGTCTTTGGCAATGCGCTCGAGCGATTGCGCGAGCTGTGGTTGCTTGAAGCGTTCCCCGGCGGCATATGCGGTACCGTCGGCCTTCAAGAACGCTTTGGCGCTGCCCGGATACTTCAAAAAGCTCTCGCGCTCGTTACCGAGGTCACGCGCGAGGTCGTGGCTCAGCACGAAACCCCGTTTGGCGAGCCGAATCGCCGGTGCGAGTACCTGTGAACGCGACAGCGTGCCGTGCCGTTCGAGTACGTCGAGCAGGCCAGCAACGGTGCCCGGCACGCCCGAGGCTTTGTGCGAGAAGGTCGACAGCCCTGGAACCACGTTGCCATCGGCATCCAGGTACATGTCTTTGGTCGCGGCCGCCGGCGCACGCTCGCGATGGTCGTTGGTGGTGAGCGTGCCATCCGCGAGGCGAATCACCATGAAGCCGCCGCCACCAATGTTGCCGGCCGATGGGTGCGTCACCGCCAATGCGAAGCCAGTGGCAACCGCCGCGTCGATCGCATTGCCGCCGGCCGTCAAGATATCTGCGCCGACTTGCGAGGCCAGTGCCGATCGGGACGCCACCATGCCATGCTCGCCGAACACCGCCTCGTGGCTTGCCCCTTGCGCCCAAGACGCGGCGCTCAGCAGCAAAATCCCGAACAACCGACGCGCTGTGATATACATGCGATCCCCTCGTTCGTTCCGCGACGATTTAACCCGATGCCTCTTC
>QJXZ01000373.1 GCA_003248125.1 Gammaproteobacteria bacterium
GCGCAGGCATAGTGCGCTGCGACGTGGGAGGAATTGGGCAACGTGAGTCACGTTAGTCACGAAGATCTGACGCCATTCGAACGGGCACTGACGCTGCTGACGCGCGTGCGCCCCGGCGAGGGTTTGAGCGTCGCGCTGTTCTTCTGTCATGGGCTCCTGCTGATGTCGGCCTATTACATCATCAGAGCCCTGCGCGAATCGTTCATGTTGACGGAACACACCGCGGAGACTCGCGCTTACGCCGTGGCGGTTACTGCTCTCGTGTTGATGCTGGTAGTACCGGTGTACGGTGCCGTGCGCCGCAAGCTCGACGCGCACCGGCTGATAAATGCGATCACTTTGTTCTTCATCGCCAACCTGGTGCTGTTCGTGCCGCTCAGCCGCGCCGACCTGCCGGTCGGCTTCGGCTTCTTCGTCTGGGTAGCAGTTTTCGGTGTCATGATGGTGGCGCAGTTTTGGGCGCTCGCTGCCGATAGTCTCAACTTGAAGAGCGGACAGCGGTTGTTCCCCGCCATCATGGTCGGCTTGAATCTCGGAGCGCTGTTGGGCGCGATGATCGCCGAGCGCACGGCGAGCGTACTCGGTACCGAGGGGCTGGTGTTCTTGGGTGCAGCTATGCTCGCCGTTACCACGTTGTTGGCGAGCCGTGCGCGTGCTGCGGTACCCGAAGGATCGCGACCGGTGGACGAGGATCACGCGCCCGATCGACCGCACCTGCTCGGCGGCTTCAGGCTGGTCTTCCAAGATCGCTATCTGATGCTCGTCGCTGCGCTCGTGGTGCTCCTCAACTGGGTGAACACCACGGGCGAATTCCTGCTCGCGGACTTCGTTCGCCGTACCGCTCAGAGTTTGTACGGCGCTGGCGAGATCGCCGACGTCGGCGTGTTCATCACCAGCTTCTACGGTGATTTCTTCTTCTGGGTGACGTTGGTGGGGCTCATGCTGCAGCTCTTCCTCGTGTCGCGCATCTATCGGCTGGTTGGCGTCCGTGGTGCCATTCTCGTATTGCCCGTGGTTGCTGCTATTGGCTACGGCCTGCTCATCTTCGTGCCCGTCTTTGCGCTGGTCCGGATCGTGAAGATCGTCGAGAACAGCGTCGACTATTCGATCATGAACACGACGCGCCACGCCCTCTACCTACCTACCAGCCGTGCCGCCAAGTACGAAGCGAAGACGGCGATCGACACCTTCTTCTGGCGGTTCGGCGATCTCATTCAGGCTGGCGCCGTCTTCGCCGGACTCAATTGGTTCGGATGGGAGACGACTCAGTTCGCCATGATGAACCTGACGTTGGCGCTGGTCTGGCTCGCGATCGCATGGCGCATCGGCCAGCGCTACACGAATCTTGCCCAAGACAGCTCTGTGAACGTGGCGCCGGAAGTCGGTGTACCCATTCCGCCACTCGAGTGGCTGCCAGGCGAAGCGTTCCGGCACTTGGTGCCGCACGATGCGTTTCGCGATGCGGATCCTGGCGACGTGTTGTCATTGAAGGCGCGTCAGGCCGATGGCTCGCCACTACCTTCGTGGATGCGGTTCGATGCCCGACGGCGCGTATTCGTCGGCAAGGCGCCCGCCACGGTCATCGAGAGTTTCTCTATCGAAGTGGTCGCGAGCGACGTCGATGGTTTCGAGGCGCGTTCGCTATTCCTGGTGCGCAGCGTCGAGCAGCGCTGACGCGCGCAACAACGCATCACGGCGCGCCAACAACGCTTGTATGTCGCGATCATCGAGCATTGGCAGTGCCACTGCGAGGCTCTTCTCGTCGAGTGCTTCGAGCCGTGTGGCGAGCGTGCGTGAGACGACGAGCGGCACTCGTCGCAGGTGCGACGGCAGCGACTTCGAGCGCCCAAACGCCTCGGCATGGCCCGTCAGTACGATCATGGGATCGGAAGCAACGTAGGCCAGGCGATCGGCACGTCGAACCGGCATGCCGATCAGCGCGTCAAATGCGGCCATGAGATCGAATTGCGGCTTGAGTGGACACCAGCCCTCGTTGTGATTGCCCTGCCGTTCCCGTTCAGCGTGGGTGATCAGACCGTCGGGCCAGAATTGCAACGCTTGTGCGCGGTCATCGATCGTTCGCGGTACGGTGACCGGCACCAACCGGAGGTCGAGCAGGCGGTCGACGGCGTAGGCCGCGAGTTCTCGCTCCTCGTGACGCGTGTAGCGCTCCGCGGCCAAGATCAAACCGTCCGCTTCGAGATCCACTTTGCGGCGCTCGGTGGTCGGCGTGGTCTCGCGGCCGACTTTTGCCCGCGCAAGAAACGCACCGAGCGCAGTGTCGTCCATCCCGCCGCGACGCCCGCCCCCCACCCGCACCGGATCGTCCGCCGGCGCGCTGCGTGCATCGGAATCGGCATACGCGACCGACACCGAATCGCCATCTAGGTATGTGAGCGCGGCACGGCCCCGGTAGACGGCCGTCAGCATGCCCGTGTCGGTGAGCAGCACGCGGCCCTCGAAGCGCGACGTCACTTCGCGGGTGGGTGTGACGGTATGGCCCATCACCACTCGCGCGGCCGCCTGCTGCTCGAGTGCCGCGGTGAGTACGTCGTTTTCATACGCGGGATGACAGAGTGCCTGGCCGCGATACCAGAGCGGTCCGTCCATCGCGAAGGCGAGCGAGTTCTCCGTGCCGGCGAGCGACGCGATCGTAGCCTCGTGCGCAGTTTGCGAAGCACGCGTCCGGGCGGTGTCAACGCGTTCGCGGAATGGTGTATCGGGATCGACCAGTCCCTCGTCGAGTGCCGAGTGCCACGCGCTCACGTAGGTCCTGACCTCGCTCATCAGCCGAGCGGCGAGATCGTGAGCCGGCTCGCGGGCGACCGCCGGCGGCAAGCCACCGTGCACGAATAGTTGATCGCCGATCATGAGCAGCGGCGTCTGCCTCAACAACCATTGGCCATAGCGGCCGCTCGGTGAGAAAGCGGCCAGTCGCGCGAAAAAGCCCGGCGGAAACGTCGTGTCGAACCGCACTCGCGCGGCCATTGGGTCGATGCCCTCATAGCGCCCATTGGCGATGAGGCGCGCGAACGCGGTATCGCGCATCCCCGGTTTCTCGTCGCCCGCGAACTGCGCGTAGTCGCCGCGACTGACGTAGTCGAGTTCGCCCGATAGGTTCATGAGCTCGTGATTGCCGAGCACCATGTACACCGCACCACCCGCGGCACTCGCCTCGTCCTGCAGGCGCATCAGCAGATCGAGCACCTGGCGGCCCTCATCGCCGCGATCGATTACGTCGCCCAGACTGACGAGCGTCAGATCACCGCCGTGCCACGCACCGTCGTTCGCCACCACACCTTGCTTCTCGAGCAGAGTTGCCAGTTCTTCGTAGGCGCCGTGAACGTCGCCGAACACAGCGATGGTCGGCCATGTCGGCGCGGCCCAGATTGCTGTCAGCAGGCAGCCGAGCCATATCGAAGATCGCAGCAATCTCAAAAGGTGGAGACCTTACCCTTCTCGATGTCGCGCAGGATGTTGGCAAACCGCTTGTCGATTGCCTTGATCTCGTTGCGCGTGAGTCCGAGCTGAATGACGTCGTCCTTCAGGCGCACGCCACGCATCGGATTGATGTTTTCGCCTTTCGGTGCAGTGACCATGTGACCGTTGACCACACGCCACTCCGCGAGCACTCCGAGGCGAGCCTCCAGCGCGCCGATGTCGATACGCTTGACGCGCTCGATGGCCGCAGCGGGCAACTTCTCGACGCGCAGCTTGCGCCAGACATCGCCGCGGTCGCTACGCTCTGAATTGAAGGCTACACCGTTGTCGATGGAAAAGAAGCGTGGCGGCAGCTCGGACTTACTGCGCAAGAAATTGCCGCGATTGGAATCCATGTGGTTGATGGCAACCGTGAGGATGTTGAGATTGCCGACCTGGCGCAGATACTCGGGTTCGGCCGCAGCCCGCGCAGAGTCGAGCACGTCGGCAGGGTTCACCACGCCCTTCAGCCACGCTTGCACTACGCAGAGCACATCGTCTGCGGGACGAAACGTCGGCTTGGCATCGGAATGGGCCGCAAACTCGGTCGCCGTGAACACCTTGAGTGCCGTCGGCGGTACCACGTAATCCGGCGGGTCGAGGAACAGCTTCTGCAACTCGTATGCAGCGAGCTCATAGCGGGGTTCGTTGTTGAATGTGCCGCCGCCCCGCTCCGCCGGCCGAATCTTCGCCTCGAGCACCTGGCCATCCGCGAACTCGAGTTTGCCCCGGAGCGTGACGTCCGATGCAATCTTCTCGCGGCTCCGCCTCGTGGAGATGATTTTCACTGGTTCGGACGCGAGCAGCGTCTCGAGTTCCGCGACGGACATCGGCAGGAACTCGTCGCTCCATGCGGATGTCGCCGCGACGCACAGAACAGCCAATCCGATCGTACGCCAGCTCACAGAGAACCTCCCCTCGGGTGTCGTTGGCCGCACACGATACCAGTGTCATCGGCGCACGTCAGGTGGCCGCTATGGCTCGCGCGACTGAAGCTTGGACGAGATGAGGATCAGCCGATCGTTACCGAAGTACATGTCGTCGCCGTCGAGGAACAGGGTCGGAGAACCGAACCCACCGCGTTCGATGAGTTCTTCCGTGGAGCGACGTAGTTTGGCTTTGTAGGGTTCTGAGCCGATCTTGTCGAAGAAGACCATCGCATCGAGTCCGCATGCCTCGACGATGGGTTTCAACACCGCGTCCTGGGAGATGTCTTCCAGCTCCCCCCAATAGTGATGGAACACGCGCCGCGCATACGGGATCAGGCAGCCCTCCTCCTGCGCAACGAACGCGCCCCGCATGGCTTTCACGCTGTTCACGGGAAACACCGGTGGCTGCCCGATCTGAATGCCTGTATAGCGTGCCCAATCGGCCAGATCCTTGCCGTAGTAGCGCGCCTTGGCGGCGACCGGGTTGGCGCGATTCTGGTACACGCTGTCATTGACGGCATTGAAGACGCCGCCGACCAGAATGGGTCGCCACACCAATGTGACGTCGGGGCGCGCGGCGATCGATTGTACGTTTTCGAACGCCAGATAAGTCCATGGACTCGAGCAGTCGAAGAAGAACTCCAAGGTGTGCATATCGTTCGCCCCCCGGCGCGCACAAAGCGTTGCCGATAGCACAGCACGTCGTCGATACAGGCGCAAACCGGGGCCGAGACTGGCACGCGGTTGACAGCACGACATAAAGCAGGTGAATTAGCCTGGACGCTACGGGAGTGCGCACGATGAAGTTTACCTGGTTCAATCTGATGCCCTGGCCTTACCTGCCGGACGACTTCCGCCACAAGTACCGGTCGGTGTGGGTCGACATCCCCAGTACGCTCTACGACCCGGCGAAGGGACACGCGCTCTACAACACGTACTTAGACGAACTCGAGTACGCGGAGACGCTCGGCTACGACGGCATCGGCGTCAACGAACACCATGCCAATGCCTATGGTCTGATGCCATCACCGAACATCATGGCGGCCGCGTTGGCGCGTCGCACATCGAAGGCTGCGCTGGTGGTACTCGGCAACTCGATTGCGCTCTACAACCCGCCGATTCGGGTAGCGGAAGAGTTCGCGATGCTCGATGTGATTTCTGGGGGCCGACTGCTGGCCGGATTTCCCGTTGGTACCTCGATGGACACCAACTATTGCTACGGCGACATTCCCGGCCTCACACGGGAACGCTACAAGGAGGCACACGACCTGATCATGAAGGCGTGGCGCGAGCAGGAACCATTCGCCTGGAACGGTCGATATACCAAGCTTCGCTATGCGAATTGCTGGCCGAAACCCATTCAATCACCACCACCCATCTTCATTCCGGGTGGCGGTTCGCTCGAGACCTACGACTTTTGCCTCGACTACGACTACGTATACTGCTACTTGAGCTTTTCCGGCTACAAGCGCGCCAAGCAGTTGATGGATGGTTACTGGCAGCGTGTTCGCGAGCGCGGCAAAGACGACTCCCCGTATCGTGCTGGGTTCGCGCAGACGATCATCGTTGCCGAGTCCGATGCGGAGGCCGAGCGCGACTACCGTGAGCACGTAGACTACTTCTACAACCGCTGCTTGCACGTCTATCCGGGTTTTGCGGACGCACCGGGGTACCGAACCATCAAGACGCTGAAAGCCAACGTCACCGCCCAGATGACTCGCCGCGCCGTCGGCGACGTCACCAATATGAGCTGGGACCAATTGGTGCACGACGGCTACGTGATCGCCGGTAGCCCGGATACCGTGGTTGGCCAGATGAGAGAACTTATCCACGGCCTCAGGGTGGGCAACATCTTCTGCTTGATCCACATCGGCAACATGCCGAAGGACAAGTGCATGCGCTCGACCAAGCTGTTCGCGGAGGAGGTAATGCCGCGTCTGCGCGACGAGTGGCCGGATCACAAGCGTGATGACCGGTTCTGGATACATCCGCTGGCCAGCCACGCCGAGCGGCCCGCGGCGGCTGCAGTGGGGGTCTGACATGCAGTCGCACATGGTTGACATCGCCGGCCGCCACCAAGTGGAGGTCCATCAGGGTGGCCACGGTCGCGATCTGCTGTTCATGCATGGCGCAGGCGGCGTGTTTCCCAACGATCCATTCCTGGCGCGGCTCGAGCGTGACTTTCGCGTCACGGTACCACTGCTGCCGGGTTTCGGCGCATCCGACAGCGCAGAACCGCTGCGCACGATGCTCGATTTCACGTTGTTCGGGTTCGACTGTTGGGAGGCGCTAGGGCTCGACGACCCCATCGTAGTCGGCCATTCCATGGGCGGCATGATCGCCGCAGAAATGGCCGCGGTATCGAACATGGCAGTACACCGGCTCGTGCTCATCAACGCCGCAGGTTTGTGGCTCGACGAGCAACCAGTGGAGGATTTGTTCGCCAAGCTGCCGTTCGAGCTGCCGGAACTGCTGTTTCACGATCCAGGCAAGCATGCTGGCATTCTTTCCCCGGACGGTGATCTGGACGATCCCGAGTTTCTCACCGAATTTATGGTCATGAACTCGCGCCGGTTGTCCACGGCCGGCAAGATTCTGTTCCCGATTCCGGAGCGCGGGCTATCGGAACGCTTGTACCGCATCCGTGCGCGCACGCAGATTCTGTGGGGACGCAACGACCGATTGATCGCGCCCGTGTACGGCGAGCGGTTCGCTGCGCAGATCGAGAACGCCGAGCTCACGATCGTCGACCAGGCGGGCCACATGTTGCCCTACGAGCAGCCGGACGCGGTGCTCGCCGCAATCGCACGACTGCACAATTGACCTCGAGCACGCGATGAGCGATGCACTCGATACTTTCCGGCGCATGATCGACGATGCCCGCCACGTGGTCGTCTTTACGGGTGCAGGCATAAGCACCGAGTCTGGGATTCCAGATTTCCGGAGTCCCGGCACCGGGCTCTGGACCAAAATCAAGCCGATCGAATTCCAGGACTTCATCGCCTCCGATGAGGTGCGCCAAGAATCGTGGCGGCGACGATTCAGCGGCGATCGTGTCATGGAGCACGCCAAGCCGAACAAAGGCCACGAAGCGGTCGCCAAGCTGATCAGCGAGGGCAAGTGCTCGGCCGTGATCACTCAGAACGTCGATAATCTGCATCAGGACTCGGGCGTCCCGGACGCACAGATCATCGAATTGCACGGTAATGCGAGCTACGCAAAGTGCTTGAAATGCGCGACTCGCTACGAGATGGCCGACATCGAGCAGCAGTTCACCAATGCCGGGCGTGTTGCGCCTTGCGGCCGTTGTGGCGGCGTCATCAAGAGCGCGACGATCGCATTCGGCCAAGCCATGCCGGAACGCGAGATGCGCCGCGCGCAGGCCGAAACGGTCGCATGCGATCTGTTCGTGGTGATCGGCTCGTCGCTGGTGGTTTATCCGGCAGCCGGATTTCCGCAACTCGCCAAGGAATTGGGCGCCAAACTGGTGATCCTCAATCGCGAACCGACGCCACTGGACTCGATCGCCGACTTGGTGCTGCACCTCGAGATCGGGCCGAGCATGTCGTACGTGGTCGGCATCAACTGAGCATCAGTCGAGCTCGTTGATCAGCGTCGCGGCAATGCGTTCCAAGTCGGCGAGCGAGCCTACTCGCCAAACCCGTGTGCAGTGCACCGCGTACCGACGCATCTCCGAGTCACCGTCTCCCCACTGCTCGACCGGTTCCGGGTTGAGCCACAACGTTCGCCCGGCGCGGTGTGCGATCGCACGGAAGTGCTCGATGCGCGGATCGAAAAAGTTACTGCGCGCATCGCCGAGCACGATCACGGTGGAACGGTGATTGAGTTCGCGGCCCGCCAACTCACGAAAGTCGAGCCACGCATGACCGTAGTCGGTCGTGCCCTTGCCCCAATCGAATAGTGCCGTTTCGATTGCAACGTCCATCGCCTTCGAGCGCCCGCGCGAAGTGATCTCCCCCAGACGACTCGAAAAAGCGAACGTCCGAACGCGCGGCAGTACTTCGGCGAGCTCGTAGACCAGTAGCAGCAGGAAGCGTGCGGTTGCAGCGACGGAGTTGCTGACGTCACAGAGAACGAACACCGTTGCTTCCTGGCGGCGTTGTGTACGCCACTCGAGCGCGAACAATGCTTCGTCGTAGCCGAGATTGCGTCGCAGTGTCCTCTTCACGTCGAGCGCTCCGCGCCGGCCGCGGCGGCGACGCCGGCGGCCGCGTTTCAGGCGCGCCGCAATGGCACGCACCGACTCTTTCACGGCATCGTGATAATCGGGTGGTATGCGATTAAGGTTCGATTCGAGCGCCGCTGCAATCAACGCCCGGCGGCCGGAGGCATCGACGCGAAGACGGTACTGCGTGTCTACGTACTGCTTGATTTCGTCGGCCGCGTAGCTACGCACGTAGCGCAACGCATGGCGCTCCGCGTTGCTCCAGGCAATGTCGGAATCATTGGCGAGCGCGGCGAGCGCATCGATGCCGAGCGCATCGGCGATGTGTGCCGCCACCACCGAGCGATCGCGGAGCGCGGCCATCCGGTCGATCCCGCTTGCGCGGGCGGCCTCCTCCACCTGAGCTGCAAGGGTCGTGCGATCGTCGTGCAGAATTGCGCTGACCACCGCCGCAGCGGGCGCTGGCAGCACACCCGATGCGCGGTCGGCAAGCTCGGCGCGCTCGATGTCGCGAAAGAACGACGACTTGGCGCCACGCGCGAAAGCCAGTTGGTGGAAGAAGCGATCGAAGCAGTCGTCGAAGCGAGCCTTTTCGCCGATGGTCTTGGCGAGTGCGAGCGACAGTGCGTCTTTGAGCAGCCTGAAGTCGGTTACACCCACCGCGTCGATGATTGCCAGCGCGTCGAGCGTTTCGGCTGGCGAGACGCGAACTTCGGCATTGCGCAGCGCAGTGACGAACCGTGCGAGGGTGCGTTCCAAGGATCAGCACGCCTGCGTCAGGCGACGCACGGCGGCGACGGCTTGCAGGAGGCGCTCGGCATGTGAACCCGTGAGTTCCTCGAACGCAAGACCGCGTCGTGTCAGCATGTCGATGTGCATCGCGTGTAGCTCGGCGCGCGCGGTGGGATGCTCACGCAAAGGGTCGGGCTGCCACGGTATGTCGGGCCTGGGGACGAGGTAGAGCCGTGGCCGGGAGGTGCCGAGCAGGTGCTCGACCAGCCGGCGCAGCGGCTTGGTGACTTCCCCAAATCGCACGAGTGCCCACTGCTCGATCACCAGCACATCCGTATCGACGACGAGCAGCGGATGCTCGGCGGCGAGGGCATCTTCTGCCGTCATCTGGCCGCGCGCAATCGAGAGCAGGTCGTTGGCACGATACCCCTCCCTTCCGGCCAAGTACTCGCGCGCGAATTCGGCCACCCACGGCACGTGCAAATCGCGCGCGAGCGCTTCCGCCAGAGTGGTCTTGCCGGCCGACTCCGCGCCACTCAATACCACCGTCAACGGCTGTGAACCGCGCTCATGCTCCGTTGCCATGCCAACCAACCAGCGACCGCCATGCCGAGATAGACACCGTACAACACCGCATACAGATCTATTCCCTTGACGACGTAGATGATCGTCTTGATCACGTCGACGACGAACCAGACGTACCAATTCTCGATGTACTTGCGTGCCGTCATCCACATCGCGATGAAGCTCATGACCGTAGTGCTGGTGTCCCAATACGGCAGCGACGCATCCGTGAAGTTGTCGAGATAGGCTCCGATGCCGGCCGTGAGGACCAGTGTCAGTGCAACCAGCGAGGCGCCGGCGCGGCGACCAATGCGCGTGACCTGCAAAGTGTCGTCGCCTGCCCTTCGGCCTTGACCGCGCAGCCAGTAAAACCAGCCATAGGCATTCATGACGACGTAGTAGATGTGCTCCGTGAAGTCGGCATACAAGCGCGCATCGAGAAAGATCACGAGTGATACGAGCGCATACAAGAGGCCGATCGGAAACGTCCAGACGTTCTGCCGAATCAAGAGCCAGACACACAAGAGACCGGAGCCGAGGCCGATCAACTCGAATGGGTCCATCGCCAACAGCGAGGCGAGCACAGCGCTGCGCTACCTTGAGTCAGAAGAAAGCGAGAGCCTGACCGTTGCGTGGTCTTCGCGCAAGGCAGTGCCGACGACCAATGCGCGTGATCGGCGGCGTGCTTGCGGCCCCTCGCGGCCCGCGATCAGCGCCGGGCTTGGCGGGACGCCGCAGTGCGTCGATCACGAGGATGCCGCACCGGCACGGCGTCACGTCCGGCGATCACGTCCTCGCAGCGAAAGCACGCGTATTCGGCATTGAACGACACCAGCTCGCCGAACGAAAAGTCATGACGTTCGAAGGCATTGTCGAGAAACGGCAAGAATGCGCGCTTGGACATCGGCCCCCCATAATCCAGATGCCTCGGCGCCTTTATGCCCTACACCCGCCCTAGAGACGAGCGAGAAATCGTGAAGGAAGCCTGGAAGCGCGTCGCGCGTGACAACGCAGCGATGGCCAAATGCCGGTAAAATGCCAACGGTTGAACGCCCAGGGAAGCCATGGTCAAGCGCATTGCCATCGTCGAAGACGATCCCGATCAGCGGGCCAATTACCGCGACGCGATCACCAAGAAGGGGTATTCCGTCAAAGCTTACGGTAGCCGGCAGGAGGCCTTGGAGGGCTTCGACACCGAGCTGCCAGACCTGGTGATCCTCGACATCATCCTCGGCGACGAGGTCGACGCCGGCTTCCAGCTTTGCCGTGATCTGATCGCCCGCGACCCCACACTACCGGTTATCTTCTTGACCGAACGAATCGGTGAGATCGACAAAATTTCTGGACTCAGGCTCGGCGCATGGGACTACCTGCCGAAACCTATATCATTGGACTATCTCGCAGAGCGCATTTCTTCCTTGCTGCGCATCAGCGAGGCGCGTGCAGCAGGCGACGGTACCGATAGTCCAAGCGCGAAGCGAATCGGCGACCTCACTCTCGATCAGGACGCGCTGTTGGTGTCGTGGAAGGGTCACCGCATCGATCTTTCCGGTACCGAGTTTCGCATGCTCGCGAAGCTCGTTCGGGTTCCTGGCCACGCCGTCAGCTACGAGACGCTGATGAACGCCACCATGCAAAGTCTCGTCACCAACAACACCATCAACACGCACATGCGCAACATTCGCAAGAAGTTCGAGAAGGTCGATCCAGACTTCGCGAGCATCAAGAGCGAATACGGCTTCGGGTATCGCTGGTCGGTGCCGTGAAGCTGTTCAATCGGATCCGCGGGCCACGCCTTGGCACCAAGCTCCTGCTGTGGGGGCTCGTTCTGCTCATCGTGCCTTGGATCAGCTACCGGCAGCTGCTCGGCATGGAACGGCTACTGGTGCAAGGCCAATCCCAAGCCCAGCTGCTGACGGCGGAAGGGATCTCGACCCTGTTCAATGGTCGCGAAGATCTGTTCAACGACTTGCCGGTCAGCATCCAAGACTACGAGTCGCTGTATGCCCGTCCGCTGCAGGCCCCCGTCCGAATCGACGGCAAAGTGAGCGATTGGGGGGAAATCACGGAGCGGCTGCTGCGATTTGGCACCGATGCAGAGGGAAACATTCAGGACGGCGGGTTCGAGTTGGTACTCGGCGAACGCGCCGGACAACTTTATGCATTCATGCGCATACGCGACGATCATCGCGTGTACCGCAACCCCGAATACCTGCGCCTCGACACCTCCGATCACGTCAGACTGAGCTTCATCCGCGAGGATGGCGAGGACGGTCGTATCGTGCTCGTGTTCCAGAATCCCGGGGTCACGACCGCCTATCGGATGGAGCCGGAATGGCGATTTGCGCGAACCGGCACGCCCGAGAACAAAGTACAGGGTGCGGTCGAGGAGACCGACACCGGTTACACCATTGAATTCCGAATGCCGCTCGACATGCTCGGTTCACGACGATTCTTCGGGCTCGCGTTCGCCGATGTCGACGATTTCGACACGCGCACGATTCGCGCCATCACGCAGACCCTGCCAAAGGCGGGCAAGGCGAGCTTCAATCTGGTGGTGCTCCGTTCCCCGGAAGTGCTGAAGATCATCGAAGGCTTGGGCTACTCCGGCGCTCGCATCATGGTGATCGACGCGCAGCGGCGCGTCCGTGCCGAAACCGGCTCGGTCAACATCACGGCACCAGACAAGTCCGAATCGGATGCCGATTGGTCGGTCTCCATGCGGCGCTGGTTCGACTTCATTCGACCCATTCTGCATCGGGTAGTCATGTGGCAAGCGCTCGACGAGATCCGCACCGTCGAAGATTACGGGGCTACGGCGGACGAAGTGATCGTATCGTCGTTGGCAGGCGATCCCATCGCGTTGCGGCGGAGGCTGGGCGATGCTCAAGAGATCATCATGGCCGCGCATCCCATCGTTTCCCGAGGCACGGTGCTCGGGACCGTCGTCGTCGAGCAAAACATCGACGAGATCCTCGCGTTTCAGCGCGTTGCCCTCGAGCAGGTCATCGTGCTGTCGGTCGCGAGCTTGCTCGTGGTGTTCGTAGTGCTGCTCACCTTCGCGGGTCGACTGGCATGGCGCATTCGACACCTCCGCAAAGAAGCAAGTGCGGCGATCGACCAGCACGGTCGATTGAAGACCAGTGCCTTACGCAGCGAAATGAACGCCGGCGACGAGATCGGTGATCTGGCGCGCAGCGTTTCCGGCATGCTGAGTAAGCTCCATCAGCACAATCAATTCCTCGAGAACATGCCGCGCACGCTGCGCCACGAGATCAACAACCCGCTCAACACGCTGAGCACGTCGCTCGACAATCTCGCACACGAAAATCCGGCAATCGTCGACAGCAAGTATTTGGCGAGCGCCAAGCGCGGTGTGCTGCGCATCGGTGCCATCGTGCAGAATCTCGCCGACGCGGCGAATCTCGAGGAGTCGCTCGAGTCCGAAGAGCTCGAAACCGTCGACATCGAGAAGCTGCTCAAGAACTACGTGGCCAATTGTGCGGTCATGCACAAAGGCACGGAATTCGTATACCGGGGAGCAAATCGACCCGTAATGGCACGCGTGTCCGACTATCGCATCGAACAGCTGCTCGACAAGATTGTCGACAATGCCATCGACTTCCACCGCGCAAACAGTCCCATCAAGGTGCAGCTCGACGTCTTTCGCGACCACCTGCGCATTACGGTCGCCAACCGAGGACCGACGTTGCCGCCCGAAAGCGAGCAAGCGCTGTTCGATTCGATGGTGTCGCACCGAGGCGCAGATGCGCAGAACCGTCTGCACTTTGGTCTAGGGTTGTACGTGGTCCGCGTGATCGCCGAGTACCATGGCGGCTCCGTGCGAGCGATGAACCTGGCCGACGGCTCCGGCGTGGCCCTTATGGTTCAGTTGCCCTTGGCGAGCATCGAACCAAGCACTGGCCGCGCCGATACCCCGCGCTCCGCGCTCAACGCAAACGGTGAGGGTTTGATTCAAGCCAGCCGGTAACGGGCGTTGAGCCCGGCATCTCCATCGGCGACGATCTCGCCCCGTTGTACGAGGTGTACCACCGCGGCCAGTACGCTGCGCGCCGCGGCCGGATACATGAATTCGGGCAGCTCGGTGTACATCTTCGGCACCATGTCGTTGATCAGCTGGGTGCCGCCCTCGATGCAGCGTAGGATCTGTTGCTCGCGATCGTGGCGGTGGGCAATGAATGCGCGGACGTGGCGCTTCGGTTCGAGCACCGCGGGTCCGTGCGTGGGCCAGTAATACGCATCGTCGCGGGCAAGCAGCAGTTCGAGGCTTTGCAGGTATCGACGCATGTCACCATCGGGCGGTGAGATGACACTGGTCGACCACGCCATCACATGGTCGCCGGTGAACAAAACTTTCTCGTCTGGCAATGCGTAGCACATGTGATTGGACGTATGGCCGGGCGTATACACGCACTCCATGCTCCAATCGACACCGTCGATACGGTCGCCGTGGCGCACGGCGTGATCCGGATCGAAATCGTGATCGGCCGACTCCTCGATTTGAACACCCTCTTCCTCGATTCCGGACCCATGCGGGCCGAATGCGTAGGTCGGCGCATCGCAGTACTCTCGCAACAGCCGGCATCCCGGCGAATGATCCGTGTGCGTGTGCGTCACGAGGATGTGGGTAATTCGCTCGCCACGCGTGGCGTCTAGCACTGCATCGATGTGCTTGGCGTCGGCCGGCCCCGGATCGATGACCGCGACGTTTCCCTTGCCGATGATATACGTACCCGTGCCGTACAGAGTGAAGGGACTCGGGTTGTGCGCGATCACGCGGCGAATGTTCGGCGAAATCTGTGTAACGGCGCCGTACTCGAATTCGAGTTCGCGCCGGAAGGGGATCTTCACGATGTCGGACCCTGGCTCACGCGGCGTCGAAGGATAGGCCCCGGATCTGCGATTGGCAACGCATCTCAGTGCAGCAGGAACAGCACTGCGACGCCGAGCAAGATGAGCAGTCCGATCCACCAGGCACGCGCGGGCGTCCGGCGCGGCGCGGCGCTCGGCGGCTCGAGGTAGTCCATCCGAACGCGACCGAAGTGCACGACGTCGCCGGGTTGCAGGCGCCGGGTGTGGATCTCCGTCCCATTGACCCAGGTGCCGTTGGTAGAGATCAGATTGACGAGATACGTACCATCCGGGTTCAGGTCGACTTCGGCGTGCTGTAGGGAGACGCTCGGCTCATCGATCACGATGTCGGCATCGCGGCTGCGACCGATGCTCTGGCGGCCGAATTTCAGCCGTTCGATGTGGCCGTCGAGCGGCGGCATTCGACCCCATAAGGACGGACCTGCGACCGTCGGCGGCCGTTGCTCCACTGCTAACTCCAGCGAGGTCGCTGCAGCGATTTCCACGGTTGCAGACTGAGACACGCTCGTGTCGGCGGTTGCAGGCATCTCGACCGGCAGTTGGTCCGGTTCTCCACCCGGCGGCCGGATCGGTGTCAAATCCGGCGCATCGCCGATCAATTGGTAGCGAATCTGGTCGAACGCGACCTCGTCACCGTGGTAGAGGCGGCACGCACCGGCCAATCGCTCGCCATTGACGAACGTACCGTTCGACGAGCCTAGATCCCGCACCCATAGCCATCGCCCGATCGCAAAAAACGTGGCATGGCGCCGAGATACGTGCCCTTCGACGATGCGGATATCGCAATCGTCTGCGCGGCCGAGAAGCGTGCGACGTCCGACGGCGATCCCGCGCGCAGCGCCGGGTTCGTGCAAGGCCCACCGACAGGTACCGCTCGTGCCATCGACCATCACACGAATCACATTGCGACCGATCTCGATCTCGTCGTCGGGCATGAGTCCGTAGGTGCCTTCGACTGCGATGTCGCCGATATGAACGGCCGACCCATCGAGCACGATCAGGCGCAGGCCGCGCGCGTTCGGCTCCAGTCTGACGTGGAAATCGCGCACGTCTTCGCCACCAAGCACGAGATCGTTGTCCAAATGCCGGCCGATGGTCACCGGTCCATCCAGCCAGACGGGGTTTGGATCGTCCGGCAACTCGAGACCGTAGCGCAGTTCGCTCATTCGTAGTGAAAGCGCACGATTGCCCCCTGACCGTCTGGCGCGAACACGATGCTGCCGGCGCCGGTCAGTGGGAGCTGTTCGCGGCGAATGAAGATCGTTTCGTCGAGCTCTGCCGGGTGCACATAACTGCCGTTGGTGCTGTGATCGTGAAGCACGAACCGACCCCGATGCCATTCGAGCGTCGCATGGAACCTCGACACATGCGGGTCGTCGACCACCAAGTCGCAACTTGGATCGCGGCCGATCCGGCAGCGGTCCTCACTCTTGAGCAGAACGGCCGAATCCCCAGTGTCGAGCAGCAATGCCGACCGCTCGCCGATCGTCGTGATCGACAGTGCCGTGTTTACGCGCGTCACGTCTTCTTCCGCCTGCCAATCGAATCGATACAGCACTTGGCGGTCGACATCGCCCTTCAAACGCCGTTTGTCGACGCGTCGACAGCACGTGCGAAGCTTGCCGAGCAAGGTATTCACCAAATCCTCGCCGAGCAACACTTCGCCGCCGCGCGCAAGCGCCGCGAGCCGCGCCGCTTTGTTGACCGTATCACCGAAAACGTCGGCGTCGCGCTCGAGGATCGCACCGTAGTGAGCGCCTGCACGCAGCGGTAGGGTCGTATTCGAGATCGCATCGGCGAGACAGCGCACGCCTGCCGCGACATCGACGAAGCAAACCAGCAGCGCATCGCCATTGCGCTTCACGACCCGCCCACCGTATCTGTGCACATACCGCTCCACCGCGGCAAGCGTGTCGTCGATCTGCGCGTGCGCGTCGACGTCGCCCATCCGCGCATACAGGCCGACGCTATCGACGACGTCGATAAAGGCAACCATGGCGAGATCGGTGCCTGTCACGTACCCGCTGCTCGTGCCGTGCTCGCGGTGGCGCTGGCGGCTTCGGCCGCCCAGGCATCACGGAGATCGCGCCACTCTTGCACATCGGGCGTGACCGTCAATGCGAGTTCCAAATAGTGGCGTGCTTCCACACGCATGCCAACGTCGTAAGCCTCGCGTGCCACGGCCGCGAGACGCTCTGCCGCCGACTTGAGAAGTGCAAGCGCAGCATCGTTGCCGGGCGCGACCCGCAGTACCTCGAGCAATCTGGCGACCGCATTTTGTTCCGGCGGCTCGGTCACGAACCCTTCATTCAGCAGCTTTTCAGCCTCGGCGAGTAGGCGCTGAACCGACGCGATGCGCTGCTCTTCCGCACTCAACTTGGTTTGCAGGCTCGACAATGCTACATCGCTGAGCCCGATTTCGAGGGCGCGGGCGTTCATCGTCTTCACGGCGTCGATCTGGCCCGCATTCAGCATCTCCGTTGCGCGCGTGAGCAGCTGCGCGACTACTTCCGAGAGACCTTGACTGGCGATGGCATTGTCCGGGTCGGTGGCGAGCACGCGATGGTAGATCTCTGCCGCGTTCTCACCTGGCGGATTGAGGAGTGCGCCGCTCGCACGATATGCACTCGCTTGCTGCAGCAAACCGTCGATCTCTCGCTCGACGCTCGCTGCGCGCTGAATCTTCTCGCGCAAAGCGGCGAGTCCCGAAACGTTCGAATCAGCAGTCGCAGCACGCTCGATGAGCGACATTGCAGTAGTGACCTCACCGGCGTCCGCCGCGGCGTTGGCAAGCGCCAAGTACTGGGTGGCCAACCGGTTCAGCTCCGCCAATGCAACCGCATTCGTGGGGTGTAGTCGCAGCGCCTCTTGATACGACTGGATCGCACCCGTCACCGTCGCTACGTCGTTCGTGCCGCGACTGCGCAATAGTGCCTGGGTGGCGGCGACGATGGACGCGGCGCGCTTACGATCGGCGAGCCGATCGAAGAGCAGCGTCAGCTCTTCGTCCATCGGAAACACGGCGAGCGCCTCGGTGAGGCGCGCTTCGGCAAGCGCCAAGTCATCGGCAGCCAATGCTGCCGTCACGTTTGCCTTCCACTGACTGGCGATGCCGGCAATTGCTTCGTTCGCGCCCGGATGTGATGCGTCGAGCGACAAAACGCGTCGATAGCCGGCAACGATGCTCGCGAGGCTCTGGTTCGGGTCGCCGCGCAGCGACTGTGCTTCGCGCCATGCCTGCTCGAGTTCCGGGTTTCCGGACAGCCCCACAGCCAGCTTCAGATCGGTGATGAGTTGCTCTCGGTCCGGGTAGAGCAAGCCCGCAGTGGCAATCGCTACCACCGCGAGAAGCCCGAGCCACGGTCCAATGCGCGCGCGCCGCGCAGGCCGGCGCTTGGGATCGGCCTCCAGGATGATCGGTCGTAAATCCCGAGGCGGAGGCGGTACTACATCGGTAATCGCGCGAATCTCAGCGGTGCTGACGACCGCGGACTTGATGACCGAGTTCGGAATCGGCGCGTCGGTTCGAATCTCTTCGAGCGCCGCGATCACTTCGGCGCCGCTCTGGTAGCGCGCGTCTGGCCGCTTGGCGAGAAAGCGATTGATGACCTGTTGAAACGCAGCGAGATGCGCAGGTACGCGCGGGATCGGGTCCTGCAAGTGACGTATGCCGACTGCAACGGCGGAATCGGCCTTGTACGGCACGTCGCCCGTGAGCATGCGGAAGAACACGATACCGAGGCTATAGAGATCCGATCGGCCGTCGAGTTCGCGCCCAGCGGCTTGTTCGGGGCTCATGTACTGCGGTGTGCCCACCACGGTTCCATGGCGCGTCAGCGTGTTACCCGTACTGACGACCCGCGCGATGCCGAAATCCGATACGACCGCCGATCCATCTTCCCGGAACAAGATGTTCTCGGGCTTGATGTCGCGGTGCACGTAGCCTTTCTGGTGGGCATAGTCCAACCCGCGGGCGACGTCCTTGACTACCGAGATCGCGGCCTGCATGTGCATGCCGCGCTGTAGACGGCGATTGAGGTCACCACCCCGCAGGTACTCCATAACGAGGTAGTAGATACCTTCGTGAACTCCCGCATCGTGCACTTGCACGATATTCGGATGGGTCAGCTGGGCGACGATACGCGCTTCGCGCACGAAGCGTTTGCCGAACTCTGGGTCGCTCGTGACCGCATCGGAAACCACCTTGATCGCGACCAGCCGGCCAAATTTGCGTTGCACCGCGAGATAGACCCTCGCCATGCCGCCCTGCCCAATCTCGCGCTCGATACTGTAGCCAGGAATCTCCATCGCGCGATCAAGCACCGATCTTGAGAATGTCGACAGTGCCTTCCACCATGCGGCCGAGCACGAACCGGCCGTCCGCCGTGAAGCGCTCACCGTCCAAGCTGACGGCAGGTCCACGACCGTGCGCGAGCCCGTTGATGCAGTTCTTACCTTGGAACATCCATTCACGCTGCTCGATCACCAACCGGCAGCGCTTGGTTGCCACCAGCGCTTGCGAGGAGACCAAGTTTCCTTCCTGCCAGTGCTGGAACTCGGCGAGGCCATCAGGTAATCGCTTCACACCGAAGCCATGCATGCGGTTGTTCGCGAATTGGCCTTGAAAGATCGTGCCGTCACGCCAGTAGTACACACCAAGACCTTGCCGTGCATCGTTTGCGAATTGACCTACGTAGCGGTTGCCGTTCGGCCACTCGAACGTGCCGGAGCCGCTCTTCTTGCCGTTTTCGTAGGTGCCCGTGTAGCGTCGGCCGTCGGGCCAGGTAAACGTGCCGCTGCCGTGCAGTTGGCCGGCTAGAAAGCTGCCCTGATACCGTTCGCCATTACGCCAGGCGTAGATTCCCTGCCCGGTACGTTCGCCGTCGACGAACTCGCCTTCGTAGCGATCGGTGCTCCCCCACGTGAATACACCTCGCCCGGTCATGTGGTCGTGGACGAATTCACCTTCGTAGCTATCGCCGTTGGGCCACTTGAGCACACCACGGCCGTGGCGCAGATCGCTCTCGAATTGGCCCTCGTAGGTGCGACCATCAGGCCAATAGTAGATGCCCGTGCCGTGCATCCGATCCGCGACGAACTGACCTTCGTAGCGGTTGCCGTTTGCCCAGGTGTAGGTGCCGCGGCCAGTGCGCTCGCGGCCGTCGACCTCGCCGACGTAGACGTCGCCATTTGGAAGATCCAGACGTCGATATTCGGCAGCCTGTGACGTCGCACTGCCGAACAGGCAGGCGAGGACGACGAGCGCGATGACGCGCATCATGGTCCCGCCTCGAACAATGTTGCGAAGCGACGCCTCAATTCGCTCTTTTGCACCTTGCCCATCGCATTGCGGGGCAACTCGTCGATCAGTATCACGCGCTTCGGCACCTTGAATGCGGCAAGCCGTTCCTTCAATGCACCGATCAACTCCGACTCGGATGCGATGGCTGCGTCGCCGTCGATCACCGCCACAACTGCTTCACCGTAGTCGGGGTGCGGTACGCCGATAACGGCAGACTCTCGGACACCGGTTTGCTGGTCGAGTTCGGCCTCGACTTCGATTGGATAGACGTTGAGTCCACCACTGATGATCATGTCTTTGTCACGGCCGACGATGGTAAGGATGCCCGAGTCACTTTGGCTGGCGACGTCGCCGGTAATGAAGTAGCCGTCATCGGTGAACGACTCCTGGGTCTTTTCCGGATTGCGCCAGTAGCCAGAGAACACGTTTGGTCCATGGATCTCCAATACGCCGGGTTCGCCGGCTGCTGCAATCGTACCGTCGCTCTTTCTTACCCGCAGTCGTACACCTGGCAGCGCGCGTCCGACCGTACCCGGTACACGTGCGCCGTGTAGCGGATTCGACGTAATCATGCCGGCCTCCGACATGCCGTAGCGTTCGAGAATGCGTTGGCCCGTGCGCTGCTCGAAGGCATCGAATGTCTCGACGAGCAGCGGCGCCGACCCGGAGATCCACAGACGCAGGGCGATCCCCGACGCTGGGAAGTCCGGCAAGGCGAGCAATCGCGTGTAGTAAGTCGGAACACCCATGAAGACACTCGCACCCCTCAATGCTGCGTGAACCTCGGCAGCATCGAACCGCGTCAGGAGTCGTATCCGCGCACCGCTCAACAAGGCGCAATGGAGCGCAACGAACAAGCCGTGCACGTGGTAGAGCGGCAGTGCGTGTAACAGTACGTCTTCGGCACCAAACGCCCAGCTTTCGATCAGGACCTCGGCGTTGCTACGCAGATTGTCGTGACTCAGCATCGCGCCCTTCGAGCGGCCGGTCGTACCGGACGTATAGACGATGACCGCGAGATCGCGGCCCTGAACGTCGGCGGTACCCATCATTGGCGCCGCACCCGTGTTGGCAAGAGATGTCAAAGTGGTGATGTGGGCGCGAACATCGAGCGAACGCTCGACGGTACTCACCAGTCCGGGCTCTACCACGACCACACATGGTTCCGCATCAGTGATGAAATATTGGAGTTCGCGGCTGGTATACGCAGTGTTGAGCGGCACGTATATGGCGCCGAGTTTCATCGTCGCGAGGTAGACGAGCACGTTCTCGATCGACTTCTCGACTTGTACCACGACGCGATCGCCGCGGCCGACGCCGAGCGCAGCGAGCGCGCCAGCACGGTGTGCAACCAATTCGAGCAGATGAACGTAGCTGTACTCGGTGCCGTCGTGGCAATCGACCGCTATGGCATCCGGCCGTGAGTGTGCGGCGCGCTCGAAGCGACGGAACAGGTTGCTCACGAGTCGTTCCCATAGACACACAGCCAGTGCGATCTCCCCGACCGCGCGTCCTTGGTGTGTCGTTGGTAGATCGTTTGCATCGCTCGCGTGACCGATCCTGGGATAGGTTCTAAACTCGCTATTTCTCAGGGTCGCCTACTTTACTTGGACACCCTCCTTTTCACCATTGCTTGCGCGGGCGTGGGGCTCGTGGCGGGGTTTCTCGGCGGCTTGCTCGGCATTGGCGGCGGAGTCGTCATCGTCCCAGCGCTGATCGTGATATTCGACGCACTCGAACTCGGCAGCCGCGGCGCGCCGGCGGACAACGGTACGACACTGGTTGCGGTCGGCACGTCACTCGCGAGCATCATCTTCACTTCCGGGGCGGCTGCTTGGGTGCAGATCCGGGCGCGCATGGTGGTCTGGCAGGTGGTCAGAGCTTGGGCGCCGTTTCTCATCGTCGGCGGCTATTTGGCCGGATTCGTCGCGGCCGAACTTTCACTCACGACGCTGCGTGCGCTCATTGGGCTCTTCTTGATGTTCGTCGCGGCCGTGATGCTGACCAACTGGCGCCCTGCCCCGCATCGCAGCCTGCCCGGACCCATCGGGAGCGCGACGTTGGGTTTGACGGGCGGACTGATCTCGGGCATCGCTGGCATTGGTGGCGGCAACGTGGTCGTGCCTACGCTCGTTTATCACAACGTCGCCGTGCACCGCGCTACCGCCACGGCGAGTACGCT
>QJXZ01000285.1 GCA_003248125.1 Gammaproteobacteria bacterium
CCACGGGCCGACTTCTTCGAGGAGTGAGTCGAGCCAAGTGTGCATGGCGACCGTATTGTGACGTAGTTCGCACATTTTGGCGGTGCCGGTCCACGGCTACGGTTTACTTCGCGCGCGCCTCCACGAGTCTCCAGGGTTTCTCCACGATGCTCTGAAAGACTGCGCGCATGAAAAAGGTGCTACCAGGCCTTTTGAGGGGTGCGGTGACGTGCATGGTCGGTTGCGGGCTGTCCATGAGCGCACTAGCCGGAGATGTATTCGCTACGGGTGCTGGGCAGGCGGCATTCGCATCGGAAGCGCACCCCGCGTTCGTCTTCGACACTGGTCGCTTTGCCATCGGCGTGCTCGACCGCGACGTCGACCACGCGACGCGAATGGTTGGCTGGCAGCTCAACGAAAACTTGTACTTTGGCCGCCGCCGCGGCGACATCGACGACTTCGGTTTCGTATGGCGCACCGGCGACACTCAGTGGTCGTTCACTGAAGACGGCATCGGCTGGAAGCGTACCGTGTCGCTGCGGCCGCACCGAACCAAGGGCAACTGAGCCGATTGCTCGCCGGGTGCTAGCATAGGCGCTCGATTGGTCCGGGAGCGCCCCATGCAAGCTCGCATTCTCGCGGTTGTCGCAACACTTTGCCTGGCCGGTTGCGGTATCAACGACATTCCCACTTACGACGAGGCGGTCAAGGCGACTTGGGGCCAAGTCGAGAATCAATATCAACGCCGTGCGGACCTCGTGCCCAATCTCGTCAATACGGTGAAGGGATATGCCGCGCACGAACGCGAGACGCTCGAAGCGGTCGTCGAAGCGCGCGCCAAGGTCGCGCAGATGAACGTCGGCCCCGAGATCCTCGACGACCCCGCTGCGCTCAAGGCGTTCGACGACAATCAGGCGGCGCTATCGAGCGCGTTGAGCCGTCTTCTGGTTGTGGTCGAGCGTTACCCGGATCTGAAGGCAAATCAGAACTTTCTCGCGCTGCAATCCCAACTCGAGGGCACCGAGAATCGTATCGCGGTGGCACGCCGGGACTTCATTCAGGCGATTCAGACCTACAATACCGAGATCCGCACGTTCCCGGGTCGTATTTGGCATTCGTTGCTGTACAGCGACCTACCCATTCGGGAAACGTTCACGGCGCGTGAGTCCGCAGCCGAGGCACCGGCCGTCGAATTCTGATGCGCAGCATCCGCGCAGTCGCTGCGCTGCTGCTGGTCGCGTCGAGTCTGGGAGCGGCACGCGGCGTCGCTGCGGCAACGATCGCCGACGCAGCGCAATTCCCACCGCTGACCGGCCGAGTAGTCGACTTGGCCGGCGTGCTGTCGGCCGATACCGAGGCGGATGTCGCTGCACAGCTCGCGGCGTGGGAGCGCCAATCCGGCAATCAGATCGTGGTTGCAACCCTGACGTCGCTCGCAGGTGCGGACGTCGAGACCTATGGCTATCAACTGGCGCGCCATTGGCAGCTCGGTGATGCCGAACGTGACGATGGCGTGCTCTTCTTCGTCGTGCCGTCTGAACGCGTGGTGCGAATCGAAGTTGGCTACGGCCTCGAAGGCGAGCTGACCGATGCGCTGACCGCCACCATCATTCAAACGCGCGTGCTGCCGGCGTTTCGTGACGGTGACTACGATCGCGGCGTGCGCACGGGTGTCGCCGCCATCATCGAGGTGCTGAGCGGCGACTACGCACCACAGCAGACCGAGCGCCGCCGGCTCGCGTTGCCGATTGGATTGTTCTGGATTGCGTTGGTGCTCGTGTTGCTCGCTGCATTTGGTGGCCGCCCCGGACGGCGCATCGCGCGTGCGGCGGCGTGGGGTGTGGTGCTCGGCGGCATGGGCGGCGGCCGCGGTGGTGGCTTCGGAGGTGGCGGTGGATTCCGCGGTGGCGGCGGCAGCTTCGGCGGTGGCGGTGCGACGGGTCGTTGGTGAAATGGATCGGATGGGCGCATGGCACTGATCGGAGCGAAAGATCGGGTTGCAGTGGCAGAGGCGATTGCGGCGGCTGAATGCCGCACGAACGCGGAGATCGTCACCGTGCTAGCGCGCGCAAGTGACGAATACGCCCTCGATGCCATGGCGTGGGCTGGCGCGCTCGCTGTCGTGCTCGGTGCGGTTGCCGGTTTTCTGGGCTTCGAGCTGGTGTGGATCGTCTCGATGCAGCTCGGCCTGCTCGCGGCATGGGCCCTGGTGGTCCGGTTCAGCACACTCGCTGTTCACTTGACACCTGTTGCGATACGTCATCGCCGGGCTGAGGATCTCGCCAGGCGCCAGTTTCTCGAGCAACGGTTGCATCACACGTCGGCGGAGACTGGATTTTTGATCTTCGTGTCGGAAGCCGAGCGCTACGTCGAGATACTTGCCGATCGCGGCATCGCTCGCGAAGTCGACGACGGTCGTTGGGAACAGATCGTAGCGGCATTCGTCGTCGAAGTACGTCGCGGGCGCGCGGTGCCGGGCTTGATCGCCGCAATCGAGCAATGTGCCGACATACTTGCCGAAGTGGTGCCGAAGACTGCCGACAACACCAACGAGCTCGACGACCGTCTGGTGCTGATCGGCTACGACTAAACGTCGATCCGGCTCAGGCGTAATGCACCAGGCCGATGCCAGCGGCGAGGGCGACCAACGGCCCGCTCAGCGCCAACAACGTGCCGCGGCCGAGCTTGGTACCCCCGGCCACGAATGCGATACCACACTTCACGAGCAGATTGGCACCGACCGCCAGCGCTACGGCGGTGGCGGCATTCGCGCCGAGGATGGCGTCGGCGTTGAAGAGCTGCAATGACGACAGCGTGATGGCGTCGACGTCGGACAGGCCCGACACGACCGCGAGACCGTACAGACCAGCCGCGCCCAGATTCTGCGACACCCACGCGGACAACAGCAGGATGAGACCATAGGTTGCGCCGAACGCGAGTGCGGCAAGGAGATTGGTGGGATTGCGGTATTCTGCGCTGTCGCGCGGCGATTCATGGTGCACCGCGCGCCAGGCGCGAAGTAGTGCCGGCGTGGTCAGTAGCAGCGCAGGAAACACGGCCTTCCCGATTGCCAACACGGCGGTCGGTGCGACGATGGTCGTGATGAGCAGTACGCGCACCAGCATCGCGGCGTTGGCGAGCACGATGATGGTCGAGGCGGCTGCGCGCGAGTGCGTGCCATCGCGGGCATGTCGCGAATAGACGAGGGTGGTCGCGGTACTCGATACCAATCCCCCGAGCAATCCGGTTAGCAGGAACCCGCGCTGCGCTGCGGAACGTCCCCGGGTCAGCGTCAGCCGCCATGCCACATAGCCGGCGAGACTCACGCCGGAGATCAGCACGACCATGAGCCAGATTTGGAAAGGGTTGAGTACGCCATGCGGACCATACGGCTCGTTCGGCAAAAGTGGCAGAACGACCACGGATAGCGCGGCGAACTGCAACATCGACCGAATGTCCTGTGCGGTCAGCTGCTTGGAGAAGCCTTCGAGCTCGGGTTTGAAGTACAAGAGCGCGGTGATGCCGACCCCGAGCGTCACCGCGAGCAAAGACAGGCCGTGATAGATCATGACACCCAGGCAGAACACCGCGAGTGCGGCCACCACGGTGGTGGTGCCGGATTCCACTTCGGTGGTGCGCGGGTCGGCGAAATATGCGCCTGCCAGTACCGCGGCGGTGGCAGCGAACCCGCCTACCACGATCCAGGCCGAGCCGACGGTTTCGCCGATGAGCGCGGTGAGGCTGCCGAGCACTGCGATCAGTGTGAACGTGCGCAAGCCGGCCTTTGCGAGCGGATTGCGTTCGCGTTCCAAACCCACCAACAGGCCGATGGCTGCGCTGGTGGCGAATGCGATGGCGATCGACAGCGTAGCGTTCATTGGACGAGTGTATCGGATGCGAATGCGACACTGAGTGCGCGGATGTGTTCGGGCCCGGTGCCGCAGCAGCCGCCTACCAGCGAAACGCCGGCTGCGACCCAGCCGCGTGCGTGTGCAACGAGTCGCTCGGGCGTGCCGTCGGCGGCACATTGCCAGACCGGCGCGGTGGAATAGGGGATCTCCGGATAGACGCCGAGCGGACCGTTCCAGACGCGGCGAACGGCGACGATGGCGTCGTCGATGACTTGCAGCGGGCTGTGCATGATGTTCACGACGTCGGGTGCGAAGCGCAGCAGCGCGTCGAGGGTCGCGCCGAGCGGTACCCGATGGCGGTCGAAGCCGACCAGATCACCGCGTCCGTTGCGGTCGACGCTGATTCCGAGCCACACCGGCAATCCCGTTGCCTTGGCTGCGGCAAGCGCGCGCGAACCATGTTTCGGCTCCTGCACCATCTCGAGGGCGATCAAGTCGACGTCGGCCGCAGCGAGCAGTGCCGCGAGCTCGTCATAGTCACGTTGTTCCCGAGCGGGCGGCGGATAGCCGGCGACATCGAAGTTGGGCGGCAGATTCGACATCGACCCTGCGATGGCGACGTCGTGGTTGCCACTCGCGATGCGCGCGCGCCTCGCACATTGCACGGCAGCGCGATTGACAGACTCGAAGCGATCGCCGACGCCGGCAGCTTCGAGCATGAAGCGAGCGGATCCGAACGTATTGACGATGATGACGTCGGCGCCGGCGCGAACGTAGTCGAGATGAACGGCGGTCACAATCGAGGCGTGGGCGAGCACTGCGGTGCCGCTCCATGCCGCGTTGCTCATCGGTACGCCGCGGCGCGCGAGCTCGGAGCCGACGCCGCCGTCGATGATGACCAACTCGCCGCGCGCGAGCTTGTCGTGCCAGCGCATTGCTAGTCGTACCGCGCGCTCTTGGCCGCGTAGTCGAAAGCGTCGATGCCTACTGTCGGGCGCAGCGCCACCGTTGCCTCGCGCGTGGGCGGATCCAAGGGGATGCCGGTGGCATCAGCTACACGCGTAATGCCATTGAAAGCGGCAGCGACGAGCAACGCATCGCGCACGGCGTCGGCACGCATCGCGACCAAGGCGTCCCGACACGCGCGCTCGAGCCCAACACCGTCGTTTGCAACGGTGGCCTCGACCAGCGCGGCCAGTTGCATGCCGTGCATCAGACCGACGTCTGCGTCGGACCGGGTCACCGCATCGAGGTTGGCAATCGTGCCTTCGCGCCGGCTGCCCTCACGGAGCAGCATCGTGTGGGTGGTGGTTCAGTAGAAGCATTCGTTCAGCGCCGAAACACGACTGGCAACGAACTCGGCTTGCGTTTGGCTGATGGCGAAATCGAGGCCGCCCAAGCGGTAGTGCGGCATGAACGCGCGGAAGAACAGTGCGGGTGCTGATGGCACGAGCGACAGGGCACGGCGGATGTTGGGTACAGCGGGAAGTCCAGTCGCCGACGCCATGTCGTCGTCGCGACGTGCGAGCGGCAGCCACGCACCGTCGTCGACGACGTCGTGCTCGACCTGTTGGCCGAGCGGACCATCGATCACGGCCGGTGGTAGCGGCAAGGGCAGGCCCATTGCGCGATGGGTGGTGTCGATCACGACGGTGGTGGCAACCACACTCACCAACTCGACGTAGCATGCGGCCGACAAACCGCTCGAGGCGATTTGGTCGAACCATGCGCGCGTCAGGCGACCGGGATCGGTGACGACGCGATGAACGGCGTCGATCGCGGCACTCGGTAGGTCGCTGCACGTGTCATGGTCACCGGCCACAGCATTGGGTGAAATCGCCGCGCGGCGCTCTCGACACAGCGCGCATGCACCCGCCGCGCGAACTTCCTCGACCATTGCGACGCGTGCTGACGCATTCCACCAATCGCCGGCCGCGCCGATCCGCGACCAGGCGTCGCGATGCGCTTCGATGAGCGCCGCTCGCGGCGCGAATCGGCCACCGGCATAATCGATCGACATTGCACCTTCCGTGCCCGCGATAGGTCCCAACATACACCATGACCCGCTTCGACACGCTCTCTTTACATGCCGGCCAACGGCCGGATCCCGTCACCGGTGCGCGCGCCACACCAATCTATCAATCGGCATCGTTCGTGTTTCCGGATACCGACTTTGCCGCCGGGCTGTTCAACATCGAGCGCGCTGGTCACGTGTACTCCCGCCTGTCGAACCCGACCAATGCGGTCCTAGAAGAACGTGTCGCCGCGCTCGAGCATGGCGTGGCGGCGATTGCGACCGCTAGTGGCCAAGCGGCGATGCATCTCGCGGTTGCGACTTTGTGTTCGGCAGGCGATCACGTGGTCGCGTCCCGCTCGCTGTATGGCGGTACCCACAATTTGCTCGCCTACACGCTGCCTCGCTTTGGCATCGAGACGACGTTCGTCGATCCGCGTGACCCTGCGGCATTCGCCGCTGCCGTGCGTAGCGAGACCAAGCTGGTGTTTGCCGAGACACTCGGCAATCCAGGGCTCGAAGTACTGGATGTGCCGGCGGTCGCCGATGTGGCACACGCCGCCGGCTTGCCGCTGTTGATCGATTCGACATTCACGACACCGTATCTCATGCGGCCAATCGAGCACGGTGCCGACCTCGTGCTGCACTCCGCAACGAAGTTTTTGTCTGGGCATGGCGTGGTGATCGGCGGGGTTTTGGTCGACGGCGGCACGTTCGATTGGGCGGCGTCGACCCGATCTCCGACACTGACACAACCATACTCGGGCTTTCACGACTTGGTATTCGCCGACGAGTTCGGCCCGGCCGCGTTCATTACGCGCGCGCGCAAGGAAGGCCTGCGCGACTTCGGTGCCTGCATGGCGCCGACCACCGCTTTCCAGATACTGCAAGGGATCGAGACATTGCCGCTGCGGATGGCGCGGCACGTCGAGAATGC
>QJXZ01000246.1 GCA_003248125.1 Gammaproteobacteria bacterium
ACGAGACGCGTTCGGCCACCGCTCTGGGCACGAATCCAGCGTGCCAGCGGTTCGTTCTTCACGCCTGCGGAAACGATGAGATCAGGCCACGGCGGCGTAAGCGCGTCCGAACGTGACCGATCGGCAACGCCCGCGGTCACGCCGCGTAGTATTCCGATCGGTCCCGCAAGCCGCGAGTAGGCAATGCGTTTGATGGTGGCCGCCAACGGTAACCGCGAGACGAGACCGAAGATCTGCGAGTTTTCTCCGGCGCGATAACTCGCGATGGCCCATACGCTCGGCTGTTTGTCTGGGGTCGCGGCTTTGTCGTTATAATCGCGCGAGCTCAAACCCCCACCCCGCTTCGGCCGACAACATGACTAAGCGCGAGAATTATGCCGTTCGCCTCAAGGAACTTGTCAACCAAGTGGCCGACGATGGCGTCGAGGTCGAATTCGACAGCGACCTGGTCGACGACGTTGGCTTGTCGTCGATAGAAATCATGGAACTCATCGAGCAGCTCGAGGACGAGTACGACATCAGCTTTCCGCTCAACGATCTCGCCGAAATCCGCACCATCACCGATCTCGCCGCCGAGCTCGAGCGATTGATAGTAAATCGATGAACCTCGTCGAACGACGGATCGCCTCGCAGGAGCTACCCTGGCGCGACAACGACGCGCTTGGTACACCGATCACCGTGGACGGCGATGCCACACACGGTATCGTCAACGGCCGCAAAGTCATTCTCGCCGGCACCAACAACTATCTCGGCCTCACATTCCATCCCGACTGCGTGGCGGCCGCGCAGCAAGCAGCGAGCCGCTACGGTACCGGTACCACGGGTTCGCGTATGGCGAATGGCACCTACCCCGAGCACCGCGCGCTGGAGCGTGAGCTGGCGGAGTTCTACGGCGCTCGCTCGGCGATCGTGTTCACGACCGGGTATCAAGCGAATCTCGGCACCATTGCCGGCATTGCCGATGCGCGTTCGAAGATCTTTTTGGACGCGGAAAGCCACGCCAGTATCTACGACGGCGCCAAGCTTTCGGGCGCAACCACCTTTCGTTTCAAGCACAACGACGCCAAGGATCTGGCCAAGAAACTCGGGCGTATCGACGACCCCGGCAGCGCCATGGTGATTGCCGAAGGCATCTACAGCATGCTCGGCGACTATGCGCCGCTCGCCGAGATCTGCGAAGTGACGAGCCACCATGGCGTTGCGCTGATCGTCGACGAGGCGCACTCGTTCGGCGTGCTCGGTAAGAACGGCCGCGGGCTCGCCGAATTGCAAGGTGTCGAGGATCAGGTCGACATCGTGGTCGGTACGTTCTCGAAGAGCCTCGGTTGCGTCGGTGGCTATGCGGTCAGCCGCCGGCACGACCTCGATCCGCTTCGCGCGGCCGCCAGAGCCTATCTTTTCTCGGCGTCGCCAGTTCCGTCGGTCATCGCTTCCGCCCGTGCTGCATTGCGTGTACTGGAGCGCGAGCCAGAGCGCCGCACACGGTTGCTCGAGAACGCAGAGCGCGTGTATCGCGCGTTGCAGCAGTTCGGCTACGAATTGGGGCCGGCGGTCAGCCCGGTGGTCGGCACCATCATTCGCGATACCGAAAAGACGCTCGCTGCTTGGCGTTTCTTGCTCGATCACGGTGTGTACGTGAATCTGGTTGCCCCGCCTGCGTCACCGGGTCCTTACTGCTTGTTGCGCTGCAGTCTGTCCGCCGCGCACCGTCCGGAGCAGGTGGAAACCATCATCGAGGCATATCGGGCGCTGAAGGAAACCGGCCCGCTCGCGCGCTAGGCGAGCATTTCATCAACCACCGCCGCCGCATGCAGCACCGTGGTATCGAGTAACGGCACCGAAGTTTGGCAACCCAGCATGCCGAGTTCGGTGCATCCGAGCACTACGGCCTGCGCGCCCTGCGCCGAGAGACGCTCCACCACGGCTTCCACAGCGGCGACCGACGCAGGCTCCACGCTCCCTTGGCAAAGCTCGTCGTAAATGATGCGATGCACCGTGGCACGATCGTTCGCATCAGGAACGAGCACATCGAGGTCGGCACGCTCGAGC
>QJXZ01000341.1 GCA_003248125.1 Gammaproteobacteria bacterium
GACCGCTTGCTCGACACCGACCTCGACAATCACGTCGCGATCGCAGCGCGGCTGGTCGGTCGCGACGGACGCATCGAACCGATGATCGTCGGTGTTGCTCGCTACCACCGTCGGCAGTGCGGCAACGGCAATGCAGTCGCCGAACCGGCGGCCGCCGTGGTCGATGCGCTGCAGGGTCGCGGACTCGGCCGTCTTCTGTTGCGTGCGATCGCCCGCTATGCGCGCGCACACGGTGTGGAGCAGTTTCGCGCCTACGCACTCGCCGACAACCAGCGCATTCGCAAGATTCTCCGCGCATCCAACGGCGTCCTCGTCGACACGGATTGGCCCGTCTTGGTCTACGACGTGAACATCGGCGCAGGTCGACCACAGCCTGAGAACGGTTCGGTCGGTCGATGAATCGTGCCGCGCCCTAGCGCCCCTGAAACACGGGCGCACGTCGTTCACGAAACGAGGCGATGCCTTCCGCGAAGTCCCCCGTGTTGGCTGTGCGCTTGCGCATCACCGGAATCTCGTCGAACGCGGCCTGCTCGCCCGAGGCGAGGTATACGCGCGCACCGCGTTTGATTTCCTGCACCGCGATCGGCGCCAGCTTAGCGATCTCGTCCGCGATCTGGAGTGCACGATCGATCTGCTGTCCGGCGGGCACGACTTCCTGCACGAAGCCGATCTCCTTCGCGCGCGCCGCGTCGAACTCGTCCGCCCGCAACAGGTGATACATGGCGTTGCCCCATCCAGCACGCTCGACGTAGCGCACGTGTGCGCCACCGAATACCGCAAGGCCGCGCTTCGGCTCCATCTGGCAGAAACGGCAATCATCGGCTGCGATCACGATGTCGGCACCCAGCATCATCTCGATGCCGATGGTGAACGTGACACCTTGCACCGCCATGACGAGCGGTTTTCTCACGCGTCGCGACATGCCGAATGCATCGACGCGATCGTCTGTTGCGGCGGTGTTGCCCTCGCCGCGCATCGACGCGGCAAACCGCGGCAGGTCGAGGCCCGCAGTCGTGTGCGAGCCTGCGAAGCTCACCACTCCCACCCACAAGTGCTCGGTCTCGTCGAGTGCGGTCAATGCATCACGCAGGGCGTCGAACATCTCCGGCGTGAAGCCGTTCATCTTGGTAGCTCGATCGACGGTAATGTGTAGCACATGACCGTTTTGCGCCGCGGCCACACGACCAAGATCTTCGTCGCTCATTACTGTTTTCCTCCATCAGCCGTCGCGGCTGAAAGTGTGCTTCGCGCGCGTTGTCGCGCGGTTCGTGTTCCAGTATTCCCGATCATTCTTCCAAGTCCCCTCTTGCGTCAGACAGGCTTCCGAAACCTCAGCGTCTTCCGGTCACTCTCACCAATACCGCGATACTTCGCCTCGTCGCCCGATTGCAGGAATGGTGGCCGTACTCCGTTTACCCAGTGAAAGAAGGTTGAAGTCGCCGACACTCGCCTCGGCGAGCGCAACGTTGAATGGTTAGCTCACCAAACCTCACGGAAAGGGCGTACTTCGGCGTAGAACGACCATGCGGACCGGTCCTGGCTCACGAGTTGCAACACGTGTTCGGCGATGGCGTCGGGTCGACAGAAAAAATCGTCCGGTTTGTCGGTATACCGCTCGCGTGCCCAGGGCACGTCGATCACTGCATCGATCACGAGATACGCGACGTGCACGCCCTGGGGTCCGAGGTCGCGCGCCATCGATTCGGCGAGTATCCGCTGCGCCGCCTTGGTTGGCGCAAAACCCGCAAAGCGTGCCCTGCCGCGAAGTGCAGAGGTGTTGCCGGTGACGATCAGCGCACCGCGGCCGGCTTCGATCATCGATGGCGTGGTCAGGCGCGCCAGGTGGAGCAGCGCCATCACGTTGATCTGAAAGTTACGCTCGAGCACGGCGGGATCGATCTCTCGAAACGTGCCCCACGCACCACCCACCGCGTTGTGCACCACGACTTCGGCTGGCCCCGCCCGTTCGACTGCGGCCGCCAACGCCTGCGGATCGGTCACGTCACACGGCAGCGCGACCGCGTCCGGTAGTTCGTTGGCCAGTTCGCCCAACCGCACCGCGTCGCGCGCGATGAGAGCGGTGCGATAACCGGCCTTGGCGAAACGCCGCGCGATCGCGCTGCCGGTGCCGGGTCCGACCCCGGTGATCAAGGCAAGTGGAGCAGTGCTCATCGCTTCTGCGCCTCGATCTCTTCTTCGACCTCACCCAACCGATCCTTGCCGAAGTAGAGTTCCTTGCCGACGAAGAAGCTCGGTGACCCGAATACACCGCGCGCGACCGAATCTTCCGTATTCGCAATGAGCTTCGCTTTCACGCCGGTATCTTCCATGCCTTCGATGAGATCGTCGGCGGGTAACCCGGACGCTTCGTACGCCGCGCGTATGACATCGAGCTCGTCCATCTTCTTCGGTTCCGCCCACATGTGCCGGTACACTTCGTCCACGTACTTCTCGAACACACCGAGCTTCTGTGCCGCGATCGCGCCGCGCATGATCTTGAGCGTATTGACCGGAAAGAATGGATTGCGCGCATAGCGCGTGATGCCGTGCTTCTCGAGGAAGCGCTGCGTTTCGAGCTGCTGGTACTCACCTTTGTTCTTCACACCCTGCAGCGACACCGCCGGTGAAACGTTGTTGGTGGCCTTGAACACGCCGCCCAGCAGCACTGGAACGTATTCGAACTGGACGCCAGCGCGCCGCTCGATGTCGGGAATGACGAGATGCGCGAGATACGCGTTGGGACTGCCGAAATCGAAATGAAATTCCACTTTCACGGTCATCGTCTTCTCCTATCTGCCGACGAAGCACGGCTTGCGCTTGGCGAGAAACGCCGCCACCGCCTCGCGGTGGTCTTCGGTCTGCGCGCAGCGCACCATGCGGTCTGCTTCCACCGCGAGGCAGGCGCGCAAGTCCTGATCGAGCGCGCGGTTCAAGTTTTCCTTCATGTAGCGGATCGCGATCGGCGGGCCAGCCGCGATCGAGGTCGCCAACGCACGCGTGCGCTCCGCAAGCGCGGCGTCTGCCACCACCTCGTTCACGAGCCCAAGCGCCAACGCCTCGGCCGCGCCTACGCGCCGCGCGGTGAAGAACAGCTCCTTCGCCTTGGCGGTGCCGACGAGGCGAGTGAGCAACCAGCTCGCGCCGTAGTCGCCCGACAAGCCGACGTTGGCAAATGCCGTCGTAACGAACGCGCTCTCGGCGGCGATCCGCAAGTCGCACGCGAGTGCGATCGACAATCCCGCACCGGCCGCGGCACCTGGTAGGGACGCAATCGTCGGCTTGGCGAGATCGTGCAATCGAAGCGTCAGGGTCTCTTGACGATGCTTGAGGTTGCGGGCGGCATCCTCGTGGCTGCGCGGCGCGTCGCTCGATGCGCTTCGCGCTCTACCCATACCGGACACGTCGCCGCCCGCGCAAAAGGCCTTGCCCGCGCCGGTAATGACCACACAGCGCACGGCAGGGTCACGCTCGACGACGAGCAAGGTTTCGCGCAACGCCGGCGTCAGATTGTCCGACAACGCATTGCGCTTCTCTGGCCGGTTCAACGTGATGGTCGCAACACCGTCTTCGATGTGACAGAGAAGCTCGTCGGTTCCCGTGTCGAGCTTGTTCATCGTCCATTCCCGTTTCATGATGCAACGGACTCTAAGACAACAAGTTGCATGATGCAACTACTCGATTAGAATACCCGGCCATGAAGCTGAAATCGTTCGATCACATGAACTGCTCGCTCGCCCAAACCTTGGACGTGATCGGCGAGCGGTGGACGCTGCTCATCCTGCGCGATGCATTCTTCGGCACGAAGCGCTTCGAGCAGTTTCAGAAGAACCTGGACATTGCCCGCAACATACTCACCGCACGCCTCAACCGGCTGGTCGACGAGGGCATTCTCGCCAAGCGGCCGATTGACGGCGGCCGGTTCGAGTACGTACTCACCGACAAAGGGCTCGATCTACAGCCAGTGCTGCTTGCCATGACGCACTGGGGCGACAAGTACAAGCCCAATGCCAAGGGCAAACGCCTCGTGTTCGTCGAGCGCGCCACGGGCAAGCCGATCGCGCCGATGGCAGTACATGCCACCGACGGGCGCGTCTTGAAGCCCCGCGACATCAAGGCCAAGCCGGGACCGGGCTTGCGGAGCTAGACGCGATGGCCGGACGCCCGCCGGCGGAGGTCGACGTCGACGCGACACTCGTTCGTGCGCTCATTGCGGCACAACATCCCGATCTGGCAGACGAGCCGCTAACGCCGCTCGATGCCGGCTGGGACAACGTGATGTTTCGGCTCGGCACCACGATGACCGTGCGTGTGCCGCGCCGTGCCGTGGCCGTCGAGTTGCTGCGCAACGAACAACGCTGGCTGCCGGTACTGGCGCCGCGTTTGCCGATCGCGATCCCGGCACCGCTGCGCATCGGTCGTGCCAACGCCGACTATCCCTGGCCATGGAGCATCCTCCCTTGGTTCGAGGGCCAAGGCGCCGATCTCGTGCCGATCGAGCATGGCGAAACTCGACGATTCGCCGACTTCCTACTCGCATTGCACGTCGCCGCACCGGACGATGCACCACACAATCCGGTGCGTGGTGTGCCGCTTGCGGCACGGCAAGACATGATCGAAAGTCGCCTAGCCACGGTCCGTGCCGCTACCGACCTCATCACGCCGGCGATCGAACGCGCTTGGCAACGCGCCTTGGCCGCACCGCAAGCAGATGAGGCACGGTGGATGCATGGCGACCTGCACGCGCAAAACATCTTGGTTGCGGACGGTATCGTGCAGGCAGTCATCGATTGGGGCGACATTGCCGCCGGCGACGCAGCCACCGACTTGCATGCCGTGTGGAGTGCGTTCGAAGCGCAACGCGACCGACAGCGCATCTTCGATCACTATGCGCCCGACCCGGCGAGCTACGAGCGCGCCATTGGCTGGGCGATCGCGATGGGTTGCTTTCTCGTCGATGCGGGACGCGTGAACTCGCCACGTCATGCCGAGCAGGGAGCGGCACTGCTGAGGCGGCTGGCGGCCGATCTCTGATCGCGCCGCCACCACCCCAGCCGATTCGCGAACCCGGTCAAGCGAGATCGAAGCGGTCGAGGTTCATCACCTTGTGCCAGGCCGCAACGAAGTCCCGCACGAACTTCTCACCCGCATCGTCGCTGGCATACACCTCCGCCAGCGCGCGCAGCTCCGAGTTCGAGCCGAACACGAGGTCGGCGCGTGTCCCCGTCCACTTGACCTTGCCGCTCGCCCGATCACGGCCCTCGAAGACGCCTTCGGTCGACGCGGGCGCCCACTCGGTGCTCATGTCGAGCAGATTGACGAAGAAGTCGTTGGCGAGCGTTCCCTCACGGTCGGTGAGCACGCCGTGTTTGGACCCATCGTAGTTGGCGCCGAGCGCACGCATGCCGCCGATCAGCACCGTCATCTCCGGTGCCGTGAGCGTCAACAACTGCGCACGATCCAGCAACAACTCCTCGGTCCGCACCTTTACGCCCGCACGCTGATAGTTCCGAAAGCCGTCGGCAATCGGCTCCAACACCGCAAACGACTCCACGTCGGTTTGTGCTTGCGATGCATCGGTGCGCCCCGGCGAGAACGGCACTTCGATGGCGTATCCCGCCTTTTTGGCTGCGTCCTCAACCGCGGCACAACCACCGAGCACGATGAGATCGGCGAGCGATACCTGCTTCTTGTCAGCAGTGTCGTTGAAGGCCCTTTGAATACCCGCAAGAACCTCCAGCACCGCCGCCAACGACGCCGGCCGATTCACTTGCCAGTCCTTCTGCGGCGCGAGTCGTATGCGCGCGCCGTTTGCGCCACCACGCATGTCGGAGCCACGGAACGTCGACGCCGATGCCCATGCCGTGGTCACCAGCTGCGCAGTGGTCAGTCCGGACGCCAAGATCTTCTGCTTCAGGTCTGCAATATCTCGTGCATCGATCAGTTCATGGTCGACCGCGGGCACCGGGTCTTGCCAAACGAGTTCCTCGGCCGGCACTTCAGGGCCGAGATAGCGGGCTCGCGGACCCATGTCGCGATGGGTCAACTTGAACCATGCGCGTGCGAACGCATCGGCAAACGCTTGCGGATCCGCGTGAAAGCGGCGCGCGATCGGCTCGTAGATGGGATCGAAGCGCAACGACAGATCGGCCGTCGTCATCATCGGCCGGTGCTTCTTCGAAGGATCGTGCGCATCCGGGATCATGTGCTCCTCGCGCACGTCCTTGGCTAGCCATTGCCACGCGCCGGCCGGGCTCTTCACCAGTTCCCATTCGTAGCCGAACAGCATGTCGAAGTAGCCCGTGTCCCACTGCGTCGGGTTGGGTTTCCACGCCCCTTCGATGCCGCTGGTCGTGGTGCACACGCCTTTGCCGGAGCCGAACTGGTTCTTCCAGCCAAGGCCCATCTGTTCGATCGGCGCAGCTTCCGGCTCGCGACCGACCAATTGCGGATCGCCGGCACCATGCGCCTTGCCAAAGGTGTGGCCACCTGCCACCAACGCGACGGTTTCCTCGTCGTTCATGGCCATGCGCGCGAACGTCTCGCGCACGTCGCGTCCTGAGGCCACCGGATCGGGCTTGCCGTTCGGGCCTTCGGGGTTGACGTAGATGAGACCCATCTGCACGGCGCCCAATGGATTCTCGAGGTCGCGTTCGCCGCTGTAGCGCTCATCACCCAGCCACTCCGTTTCACGGCCCCAATAGATGTCCTTTTCCGGTTCCCAAATGTCCGGCCGGCCGCCGCCGAAGCCGAAGGTTTCGAAACCCATCGACTCGAGCGCGCAGTTGCCCGCGAGGATCATCAAATCGGCCCACGAGATGTGCTTGCCGTACTTCTTCTTGATCGGCCACAGCAAGCGCCGCGCCTTGTCCAAGTTGCCGTTGTCCGGCCAACTGTTGATCGGCGCGAAGCGCTGGTTGCCGGTGCCGCCACCCCCGCGTCCGTCGGCGATGCGATAGGTGCCGGCGGCATGCCACGCCATGCGGATGAACAGCGGTCCGTAATGGCCCCAATCCGCCGGCCACCAATCCTGGGAATCGGTCATCAGCGCATGCAGGTCGGCCTTCAGCGCCGCGTAGTCGAGCTGCTCGAACGCCTCGCGGTAATCGAACTCGGCATCCATCGGGTTCGACTTCGCGGACTGCTGGTGCAGGATTTCGAGATTGAGCTGATCCGGCCACCAATCGTGATTCGACTGGACTGCAGGCGTGGTTCGCGCGCCGTGCATCACCGGGCACTTCGCATCACTTGCCATGTGTTCCTCCTTGCCGTCTATCGTTCGAGACAGCGTGAACTCTATGTTCATGACAACTATCGGTCCAAGACTTTCTATTGATCGTGTCGATAGACGCGATCTTTCCCCCGTCCGAGCGCGGCCTAACCGTTCGGGAATCGGGCCTCGACGATGGCAAGGAAACGCTTGGCCGCTTCCGACAGCACGTTGTGCTTCTTGTGGTAGACACCGACCGTGCGATCGATGGTCGCGAAGTCGACGCCAACGATCGGCACGATGCCGTCCAACTCCGGCAGCAAGCGATTCGAGATGTACGTGACACCTTTGCCGGCCGCGACCAGCGCCAAGCGCAAATCGAGGTGGCTCACTTCCCAAATGCTGGCGAACAAGCGCCGCAAGCGGTCGGCGCCGGGGCGCTTGGTGACGTCGTCGAGATAGGAGGTGATGAGCGTCGCACGTGCGAGCGTCGCGGCCGGATCGGCGCACAAGCGGGCAAATTCCGGGTGCGCCTCGTGTACCACCAGCACGCGCTGTTCGTCGAAGCAACCGTAGGTCTCGAAGTGCCCCGGCATTTGATGCTGGAACGGACCGAAAGCGAGTTCCCACCGATCCTCATCGACGCCGTAGATCATCTCCCGGCTGGGTGCGACGTCGAGCTTCAGACGCGTCAGCGGATTGCGTTCGCAGAACGTCAGCATCAGCTCGCGGCCATATAGGCGGTTGACCAGCGAGCTCATCGCCAAATTGAGAGTCGACAGCGCGCCGGAGCGAATCTGCTCCAGATCCTCGAGCGCCAAGCGCTCCTCGTTCTGCACGGTCTGCGCAAATCGGAACAGCCGCCGCCCTGCCTCGGTCAGCGCCGGCGTTCGACCACGAGAGAGCAGCGCGGTACCCACCTTGTGCTCGAGGTTGGCAATCGTCTGACTGACCGCCGATTGCGACAGGCCGAGCCGTTCTGCCGCACGTGAGAAGCCACCCTCCTCGACCACCGCCGACAGCACCTTGATCTCGTTACGCTCGATCTGCATCGCGGGAGTGTTCCACGGTCCTGGGGCAGCACGCCAGCACCGGCGCTTATCGCGTGATCAGCGCCGCTTATCCATTAGTCACATTCATACCGCTTCAAGTCGATCGCGCTCGGCGAGAAGTCGATGACCGTCTACTCTCGCTGCGGGCATTTGAGGAGCCAACCATGAACTTGCCACGTGGCCTCGAAGGAGTGGAAGTCGATGAAACCGCGGTCAGTCTCGTCGATGGCGAGCACGGCCGCTTGAGCTATCGGGGCGTTGCCATCGAAACGCTCGTCGAGTGGCCATTCACACGGGTGGCCTATCTCGTTCTCACCGGCACCGATCCCGACCCAGCAACGCTCACCGCGTTCGAAAAGTCGCTTGCTGCCGCTGCGCCACTGACCGACGCCGACCGCCGCAGTGTCGAGCATCTGGCCACGCTACCGATGCATCCAATGCAGTGCTGCATCGCGTTGTCGACCATGCTGACGCACAAGCCAGGCACATTCGCGTCGTTCGGCGAGGCCGCTCGCGGATTGACCGTGGCCGCGCGTTTGCCCGCTGCCATCGCTTACTTACTGGAGCGCAGACACGGCATCAAACCGCGCACCTTCGAGTCGCTCGATCCCAACGCGCGCTTCTTGGCCGCCATTGGCGCGCCGGAGAGTTTGCTACACGCCTTCACGGTGACCCAGATCCTGCAGCTCGAGCACAGCTTCAATGCCAGCACGTTCACCGCGCGCGTGGTGGCGAGCACGTTGGCGCCGGTCGAGAACGCGCTCGCCGCGGCATACGCGGCATTGCACGGCCGCTTGCACGGCGGCGCCGATCAAGCGGCGCTAGAAACGGCACACACCGTCGGATCGCCGAATCGGGCCGCCAGCTTCGTCGATGAATGCCTCGCCACCGGTGAGAAGGTGATGGGTATGGGGCATCGCGAGTACCGCGTGCTCGATCCGCGCGCGCGCTTCGTCAAATCGCTCGCGCGTGACATCGCCAAGGACACACCACTTGCCATCACGCAAGCCACGCTGGAAGCCATCGAGTCGAGCTTCGATGCGCGCATGCGCGAGAAAGGCAAGCATCTCTACGCCAATCTCGAGTTCTACAAAGGTATCGTCTACAGCGCAGTCGGGTTACCACCCGACTTCTTCACGGCAGCATTCGCCATGGCGCGCACGTTCGGCTACCTCGCGCATTTCATCGAGTCGCGCAAAGACAACCGCTTGATTCGCCCGGCCGCACGCTACGTAGGCGTGCAGCCGTAAAGGGGAACCCGAGGGCGCGTGCGCTAGCGCTACTGAAGAATCGCCGGCAGCGGTCCGCGTTCGGGCAGCTTGTCCGGCAGCTGTTTGCGCGGCATCAGCGCCGGTCGAGTCGCCGCTTGGTAGACCGTGGCGGCCATCACGGCCGCCGCCTGCATGAGATCGCCCGGGATGATGTGACTCACATCGTCGACGTTCGAGTGGTGCGTGTGCGAGTCGTAGATCAACGGATCCTGCACGAAACTGAAACCCGGCAAGCCGACCGCATTGAACGATAGGTGATCTGTGCCGTAGGTATTGATGATCGGCGCATTGCTCACACCGAGATCGGCAAAGGGCGCGAGCCAAGCGTCGAGAATCGGCCGCGCCATGTCGTTCTGCTGCAAGTAGACACCGCGGATTCGTCCGCCGCCGTTGTCCATGTTGAAGTACGCCGACAACTTGGCATGCTCAGGCTTTAAGTGCATGGTCAACGGATCGGCGAAGTGTTTCGTGACGTACGCGCGTGAACCCAGCATGCCGAATTCTTCGCCATCCCACAGTGCTGCGCGCACCGTCCGCCGCATCGGCAGACTCAAGCTCTTCAGAATACGCATCGCCTCCATCACCACGGCGCTCCCCGCACCGTTGTCGGTGGCGCCGGTCGCGCCGTGCCAGGAATCCAAGTGCGCACCGAGCATCACCACTTCTCCGCTGCGATGGGCACCTTCGATCTCGGCGATCACGTTCACACCCTCGGCGTTCGGATAGAGGTGCGCGTCGATGTCTACTTCCAGCTCCACGGCCACACCACGGTCGATGAGCCGGTGCAGGCGCTGGTACTGCTCCGGCATCAATACCACCGATGGCGGAAACAATGGGTCCTCGGCAGCGCTTGAGCCGAAGTCGCTGTGCATGATGATGCCCGGGCTCGGCGACCAGCCGTTGGCCAGTACCGCCTTCACACCTCCGCTCGCGAGAAAAGCCGCCATACGACCACGCAGTTTCTGCTGCAGTTGCCAGCGGTCGATCGCGAACTCCAACGGGATGACCTCCCAGACGCGCGACGCCTCGTCTTTGTCGACGGGATAGCGAATGAGCGGCCAGGTGAGTGCTGGCACTGGACCCGGTTCGAGTGCGCCGTTGTATGACTCGCTGCTCAGATCGGTGAGATCTTCGTCGCTGAACCTTGGTGCTTTCGGCTCCTCCACCAGTTTGAACTCGCTCGGGTGATCGAGCATGACCACCTTGCCTGCGAGCTTGCCCTTGTACTCCGCCTGCCAAGCTTCGATGCGGCTTGCGATCTTCTCGAGATCTCCGTCCTCCGGCGCGTCGCCTTTGTGCGGCCAAAGTGGTGCGAACACGACTTCACCTCTGACCGGCCCGTCGGTCGCCGGGCTGAAATCAGCCGGATAGGCAACCAGCGTGGACACTTGCGGGCGCTTCATTTGCACGGCCACGCGCGACCAATCCCAGCCGCGGCCGAGTACACCCCACGGCTCGAGTTCGGCATCGATGCCAGCCTCGGTGTAGGCCGCTACTGCTTGTTCGGCGGCGTGACGAAAGCCGGGTGACCCGCTCATGCGCGGCCCGTTCGCGTCGGCGATTACGTGCAAGTAATCCATGACCTTGGAGTGATAGAACGCTTCCTGCTTGATGCGGTGCACGACCTCGAGATCGACACTCTCATCCGCCATCGCAGCCGAGCCGATCGACAGCGACATCACTAGCCAAGCACTAGCGCACAGTTTCATTTGCGTCTCCCCCAGATGCGCGGAGTCTAGTCGGCGCTCGTCGGAGTGTCACCGCGCCATCGAAACTCGGCTACCCGAGGCGTAGCATGAGGTGCCATGACGCACACGCGATCCTTCATCCCTGCGGCCGGACACGACCGTTGGCTGCGCTTCTACGACCCGATGACAAAACTGATGGGGGCACCGCGCGCACTCGATGAACTGATCGCACAAGCCCAGTTGCAACCCGGCCAGCGTGCGCTCGACATCGGCTGTGGCACCGGTACGCTTGCGGTACGGCTCGAGCGGCGCTACGCAGAAGTCACGATCGTCGGTCTCGACCCCGATCCGAATGCCCTTGCCATCGCGAGGCACAAGGCCGCCAACGCAAAGGTCGATGTCGATTTCGTGCAAGCGTTTGCCGACCAGATTCCCTATCCCGATTCGAGCTTCGATCGCGTGTTCTCGTCGTTCATGCTCCACCACCTCACCGCCGAGCAGCAGCGTTGCGCACTCACGGAAGCGCGCCGCGTGCTCACCCCTAGCGGTTCGCTGCACGTGCTCGACTTCGCAGCACCGCATCGCCAGCCGACGATGATCGAGAAGCTACTGAATGCCGGTTTCGGCTCGGCGACGTGCACCGCAACGCAGCGCGTATTGTTGTTCCGCATCGAGTTCCACCGCGCGTCGCATCACTGAGCAAATGGGGGCTTTACCTCACTGCTCGCGACGGGCACGCTTGACGGTCGACGAGCGGCTCGAGGGGGGCGCATGGATCTCGGACTTACCGGCAAAGTAGCAGTGGTTACCGGCGGCTCGGATGGGATCGGCCTCGCCGCAGCCGCTGCCATGGCCAAGGAAGGCGCGCGTGTGGCCATTTGCGCGCGAACGCCGGCACGTCTCGAGGCGGCTGCCGCCGAGATACGCGCGCGGTGCCAAGGCGCGAACGTGCTCGCCATTCCGACCGACGTGCGCGACGAGGCCGCGGTGCAAGCGATGTTCGATCGTGTCGTTGGCGATTGGGGGCGCATCGACATCCTCGTCAACAACGCCGGTACGTCATCGGCACGCAAGTTCGAGGATCTCACCGATGAAATCTTCGCCGAGGATTTCCAGCTCAAGATCTACGGCGCGATCTACTGCATTCGCGCCGCGTTGCCGCACCTGAAGGCGGCCGGCGGCGGTTCGATCATCAATGTCACGACACCCGGTGGTAAGGCCGCCGGCCCTGCTTCGAATCCGACGGCGATGGCGCGTGCGGCGGGCATTTCCATGACCAAGTCGCTATCCAAGGAGTTCGCGCCGTACGACATTCGCGTCAATACGGTGTGCATCGGTCTCATCAAGTCGGGTCAGCACCGCACGCGCTGGGAAGCACGCAATCGCGAAGACCCGGACTACTCGCTCGCCGATCATTGGGCGGCGATGGGCAAGATGGTGCCGCTGGGCCGAGTGGGCGAGGCCGAAGAAGCCGGCGACGTGATTGCCTTTCTCGCGTCCGAACGGGCCCGCTACGTGAGTGGCGCCGCCATCAACATCGACGGTGGCATGAGCCCGGTGGTGTAGCGCTATTCGGGCGTGACCTCGAATGCCAGCCGCACCATGTCGCGGCAGACGATGCCGTCCTCGACGATGGGCTCGTCGTAGTTGTCAACGAAAAAGTTCGGGATCACACCGACGATACGAAAGCCGGCGCGCTGATAGAACCCAAGATTGTCGAGGCTCGAGTTGCCGGTCCCCACCACCACACTGCGCGCACCCTTCGACTCGGCGAGGCCGAGCGCATGACCGAGCAGCCACCGGCCGAGTCCTTGGCCACGACAAGACTCACGCACGGCAATGTTCATGAGCTCGAAACAGGTGTCGCTGCGCCGCTCGAGCACGTACACACCAACCACTTCGTCACCGTGCTTGGCGATGCGCGTCAAGGCCGGATCGAGATAGCCTTCGACGCGGTCACGCGAAGGATCTGCCTCGAGCAGTAGATCCCAAGGGATCTCGTCGGCGCGCGGCCGCGCGATCAACAGCTCCCAAACCGGCGGCAGCGTCATGCCGCGAGACGCATGCGCACCACCATCACCGGCGCGATGTCCGGCATGTTGCGCCAGCGCACGCCGGGCTCCACGTCTGCGGCAGGGAGTCGCGGCTCCAAGAGCCCGTCGATCACGAAGCCGTTGGCAAACCCGTATCCCAACAACACGCCCAACGGACGATGGAACACGTACTGCGGTGCGGGCTGACCGATCACGCCTTCGGTCTTCTTGGCGAATGGCGTGAGATAACGCGCGATCTTCACACCGCTCACGGATTCCAAACGGCCCCGCTCTCCTTCGTGCATCTCCGCGTAGGTGGTGATGTCGGCGGAATGAAAGCAGGGATGCGTGATCGAGAACACGAACGAACCACCGGGTACGAGCAGTTTCGGTAGACAGCGAAACAGCGGCGTCACATCCGGTATGTCCATGATTGCCATAGTGCATACGGCCTTGTCGAAGGCCTGAGCGCCGAGCGTGAGCAACGATTCGTCACTGCCCGCATCGAGCACCCGAAAATCGATGTCGATACCTTGGCTGCGTTCGCGCGCGAGCGCGATGAAGGCTTCGGCCTGATCGAAGGCGACCATGCGCGCGCCGGCTTCGGCGAGCTTGCGCGTCAAGCGGCCAGCGCCGCAGGCAATGTCGAGCACACGATCGCCAGGACTGATCGCCAGGAGCTTTTCGCTAGCCGGCTCAATCAGGTAGTTCTGAAAGTCGTTGCCGTCACCGATCGCCTCATCCCACCAGGCAGCATTGGCATTCCATATCGTGCGCGTCTCTTCGGCGAGCTCGGGATAATCGCTGCGTCGTACCGGTCGCTTCATTGTGCGTCCTCCTCCCGCCAGATCTGCCACCAATGGCGGCGCGGCTTGTGCGGCTTGTGGCCCGCATCGGCGAACGCGTAATACGCCGCGGTGAGACGTTTGGCAACCGGATCGTAGCTATCCCAGCTGTCGGCCACGTCGTAGACGGCATCGGCCGACACGCCGAGCGCATCGGCGAACTCGGTCGGGTAGCCGGCATAGTGGTCGAGCGCGAACAGCCGGCCGCGTTCGCTCAAGTAGTCGCTCGACAGCCGCCCGCCCGTCACCTTGATGAAGAACTCGCCGGGCTTCATGTCTCGGAATCGTAGCCTGAGCAACTCGCGCTCGTACTCGTGGACCACGTCGCTGGCCAGCAAACTCAGGTTCGCGCACCAAGCGAAGAAGATGCCGGGTAGCACGGCGGCACGATCGATCGTCCCAGCGACAGCCAAGTGATGATCGATGTCGTCGATGATCGCTGCCGCGGGCGTTTCGCTCACACCTTGGCTCATGCTGCCGCAAGTGCGTGATCGAGGTCGGCGAGCAAGTCGTCGCTGCTTTCGATGCCGACCGAGACACGAATCAAGTTGTCGCCGATGCCGAGCGACGCGCGGATTTCGGCCGGTAGGCTCGCGTGCGTCATGATCGCGGGGTGTTCGATCAAAGACTCGACACCACCCAAGCTTTCCGCCAAGGCAAAGACTCGGAAACGCTCGAGCACTCGACGCGTGGCTGCGAGATCACCTTTCACGTTGAAGGTGAGCATGCCCGAGTTGCCGCTCATCTGGCGTTCGGCCAAGGCATGCTGCGGATGGCTGGGTAGGCCTGGGTAACGGACCCGCTCCACTTTGGCATGACCCTCCAAGAATTTTGCGACTGCCAATGCATTCGCTTCGTGCGCGCGCATGCGAACACCGAGCGTCTTCAAGCTGCGCAAGCAGAGATAGGCGTCGAATGCGCTCTGAATGCCGCCGATGGCATTGGCGAGGAATTTCAGCTGCTCGGCGATGGCATCGTCGTCGGTGACCACCACGCCACCGATCAGATCCGAGTGACCGTTGATGTACTTGGTCGTCGAATGCAGCACGATGTCGGCACCGAGCTCTATTGGCCGCTGGAAATACGGGCTCGCGAACGTGTTGTCGACCGCGAGCAGTGCACCCGCGTCGTGGCTGAGCTTGACGATCGCTTCGATGTCGATGAGCTTCATCAACGGGTTGGAGGGTGTTTCGATCCACACCAGCTTGGTCTCTTTCTCCAGCGCTCTGGCCAAGTTGCCGGCATCCGACAGATCCACATAGCTGAATCGAATGCCCTGCTTGGCGAATACGCGCTCGAACAGTCGATAGCTGCCGCCGTACATGTCGTCGCAGGCGACCACGTGATCGCCCGCCGACAAGAGATGCACGATGGTGGCTGTGCCGACACAGCCCGATGCCATGGCAAAGCCGAAGCGGGCGCTCTCGAGATTGGCAACGCACTGTTCGTAGGCACTACGCGTGGGGTTGCCGCTGCGTGAGTAGTCGTATCCCTGGTGGATGCCGGGGGCGGATTGCACGTATGTCGATGTCAGGTACAGCGGCGTCATGATGGCGCCCGTGGTGGGATCCGGTATCTGCCCCGCGTGAATGGCGCGGGTGTCGAAGCCGAACTCCTCCTTCGACCAGCTCACGGTGCGAAACTCGAACGCGCACGCACGCCCCAGTGGCCGTCGACGTTATCGACGACGTACAGTGAACGATGGCTGACGTAGCGCTCGCCGTTTTCGTGGTAGCGCGAGAAGACGACCGCGATGTGCACCTTGTCGGCTGAGCTCTGGACGATCTGCATGTCGTCCCAAGTGCTGTGGTGCCAACCCTCGGCTTCGATCAGTCGCGGGACGTTCGCAACAGAGGCCGCAACGAATGCCGCCTTGTCGGGATAGTAGTTCACCCGGCCGCTTGCAATTCGCACGTGTGGGTAATTGAGGGTGTCTGCCTGGGCGTTCGCATCGCGGGCATTGAACGCGGCCAGAAATGCGTCCATGGCGGCCAACGCGCCTTTGTTCGCGTCTTCATCGGCCATGACAACTGACGAGCCAACGAGCAGGCAAACCAAGAGAAGCGTTCGTTCGAGCATCGATGGCTCCTTTGCTAGTGACTTCGGACGGCGAATTGTACAGTGGCCCGCCAGCATCTTTAGGGGACCACCATGACCGACGACGTCATCTACGAGGAACGCGACGGCATCGCGATCGTCGCTATCAACCGGCCCGAGAAGAAGAACACGCTCACCGATACCGTGGTACAGGGCATCGCCGACGGCATCGATCGGGCATCGCGCAGCAAGTCGGTGGCCGCCATCGTGTTGCGCGGCGTGGGCGATACCTTCACCGCCGGCTATGACCTCACCCACCGTGGTCGCTGGGATACACCCTACGGCGCGCCGGACATCGATACCCGCGCCGGCGCCTGGGATCCCGTACGCGACTATCAATTCATGGGCAACAACGTAAGAAGGTTCATGCGCATCTGGGATTGCCCGAAGCCCGTGCTTGGTGAGATCAAAGGCTGGGCGATCGGTGGCGCCACCGACTTGGTGCTCTGCTGCGACCTCTTGTACATGGCGAGCGATGCGCACATCGGCTATGCGCCAAGCCGCATCTACGGCACGCCGACCACCATGTTGTGGGTGTATCGGCTGGGGCTCGAGCACGCCAAGCAGTTTCTGCTCACCGGCCGCGCCATCGACGCCGTGACCGCGCATCGCATCGGTCTGGTGTCGTACGTGGTCGAGCCCGAGGGGCTAGCCGAGTTCGTGGAAGCCGAAGCACAGCGCTTCAAGCACATTCCGGCCAATCAGCTCGCACTCAACAAGCTGCTCATCAATCAGGCGTTCGAAAACATGGGCTTGCGCACCACGCAAATGCTCGGCACGTTCTTCGACGGCATCACGAGGCATACCGAGGAGGCGTACCGCTGGGCGGAGTCGTTTGCCGACAAAGGCTTCCGCGAAGTGATCCGCGAACGCGATGCACCGTGGCAGGATTACGGTGAACGCGAAGGTAAGCATCGTTGATGCGTGGCTCGCGACGTACCTGCGCCAGGGAGGGCTTGGGATGAATCGTGACATTGGCCGCTGGTTCATGTTTGCCGTGATCGCGACCGCCAGTGCCTGCGCGACTGCGCCATCTGCGCCAACCGTGCCCGAGCTACGCCCGGGCATCCTGGCGGGATATCTCGCACCGGAGGCATTGCCGGACAGCCTCACCCTGCTGCCACCGGCACCCGGCGCCGACTCGGCGACTGCCCAAGCCGACGCAGTCGCGAACCGCACCGCGCTCGCCCTGCACGGCTCGCCGCGCTGGCAGCTGGCAATCGCGGATGCACAGCTCTCGTTTCCCGACGCCGCGAGTACGTTCGCCTGCGCGCTCGGTGCCGAACCAAACGCGACGACGACACCCTCGCTCTATCGCCTGCTGCGCCGTACCCTCGCCGATGCCGGTCTCTCCACCTACGCTGCCAAGCGAAGCTATGCCCGTGCGCGGCCGTTCATGGTCAACGGCGAACCGCTGTGTACGCCGGATGACCGCGCGATGCTTGAATCGGACGGCTCCTATCCCTCCGGCCATGCCGCGATCGGGTGGGCGTGGGGTCTGGTGATCGCCGAGCTCGCACCCGATCGTGCCAACGCCATCTTCGCGCGTGCCTACGCCTTCGGCGAAAGCCGCAGCGTGTGCAACGTGCATTGGCCGAGCGACATCGACGCCGGCCGGGTCATGGGCGCGGCCACCGTGGCACGACTACACGCCGATGCGACCTTCACCGCCGATCTCGCGCAAGCTCGGCGCGAACTGCAGACGCTCCGGGCCAGCGGTCTCGGTACAAGCCGCGACTGCGAGGCGGAAGCGGCCGCGCTAGCGCGGGGGCAGTAAGAATGAATTAGGGACAGTTTACCCATTACCTGGTCACACCTTCGGGGGCCTGCGACGGGCAGCGATTACGCCCTCGCAAGGTATGAGTAACTAATAGGTAAACTGTCCCCGATTTTCAGCGCGGGCGGTCGCCAACCACGGTGACGCGGTGGTGCTTACGGTGTTGCGGGAAGAAGTCGTTGACGGGTTTGTGCTGGGTTGCGCGGTTGTCCCAAATCACCACAGTCTGCGGCTGCCAGCCGAGGCGCACGGTGAATTCTTCCGTCACCAAATGCTCGAATAGGAAGTCGAGCACCGCGCGGCTTTCGGCGGCGGTCAATTCGTTGACGCGGGTGGTGAACAACGAATTGACGTAGATCGCCTTCTTGCCCGTTTCGGGATGCGTACGAATCACCGGATGCGTCACCGGCGGATTGTCGGCGATCGCGCCCTTCAGCCGCTCGTAGCCACCCGGTTCTGCCAGGCTCTCTTTGAATCCATGGCTGAAATCGTGCGTCGCCGTGAGCCCCGCGAGCAGTTCCTTGTAGGCAGCCGACAGCGCATCGAACGCCGCCGTCATGCTCGCGAACAGCGTGTCGCCGCCGTAGGGTGGAATGACCTGCCCATGTAGGATCGTGAACGCCGGCGGGCGCTCGCGAAACGTCATGTCGGTATGCCATGCCTCGATTTTCGACGGCTTTTCCTTCGTGCTCTCGAGTATCTGCACATCTTGCGTGCCGGGCACGACCGGGTACGCCGGATGACCTTCAACTTCGCCGAAGCGCGCCGCAAACGCCCTGAGCGTCTGCGGTGTAATCGCCTGATCGCGGAAAAACAGCACTTCGTGCTCGAGCAAGCCGCCGCGAATGTCGGCGAACAACGCGTCCGACTCCATCGCGCGATCGAGCCGCACATCGGCGACGAACGCACCGAGCGCACCGGCTGCTTTTCGTAGGTTCATCGGGCATGCTTGCGAACGAAAAGGAGCGCGATTCTACACCCATGTCCCAGGATGCAGCCGCGGCCGGCGAAGGGGTGGTGCAGTTCCGCTACGAATTGCAGACACCGAAAGCCGACGACTCGCTCGACCGCAATCTACTGAATCGCCTCGAGCGCTGGCGTGTTGCATTGCTCGAAGCGGGGCTCATCGGACGCGACCCAGAGCGCTACCAAGGCTACGCATTCGGCAACTTGAGCGCGCGCGATCCGGAACGCCCACCGCGATTCGTCATTACCGCCAGTCAACGCACCGACGCGGCGCGCTTCGATCCGCACGACTGGGTACGCATCGATGCTTTCGATCTCGAGGCGTTCAGCGTGGTCGCAAGCGGCCACCGAGCGCCATCCTCCGAATCGCTGACACACGCGATGGTGTACTCGGTGGCAGCCCATGTTCGTTGCGTGCTGCATGTGCATTCGCCTGCGATTTGGTCGCACGGCGCGACACTGGGGCTGCCCGCAACCGGGGCCGCCACACCGTATGGCTCGCACGCGCTGGCGAGGGACGTCGAGCACATCCTCGAAGCACACCACGACTTGCCTATAGTGTTCACAACACCTGGCCATGAAGACGGCGTTTTCGCGTGCGGCACAGACCTCGACGCTACCGGCGAAATGCTGCTCGCGCTCGCGCGTAACGCGGAAAAGTTGCAGTGAACGTCGCCCCCGAGCCAATCCGTTGGAGAGGCGGCACGCTCGAGCTGCTCGATCAAACACAGCTACCACATGTGGTGTGCTACGAACGCATCGCGTCCGCCGACGCCGTTCATGCGGCAATACGCCAGCTCAAAGTGCGCGGCGCACCCGCTATCGGCATTGCCGCGGCATATGGCGTGGTGATCGAGATGGCCAAGCTACGCACCACATCGCGCACGGAGTTCATGACGCGCTTGGCCGACATTTGCGCGCACATCGCGGCAGCGCGGCCTACCGCGGTCAATCTGGCTTGGGCGGTTAGTCGCGTTCGCCGCGCGGCGGAACAGTCGAACGCCGCGACGGTAGCCGACCTCATCGCCGCCATCACCCATGAGGCCGAAGCCATTCACGCCGAAGATCGCGCAATATGCCGCGCCATCGGTGCGGCCGGCCGCCCGCTCATCACCCCCGATTGCGGCGTGCTGACGCACTGCAATGCCGGTGCGCTCGCCGTCTCCGAACTCGGTACAGCAACCGCGCCGCTGTATCTCGCGCATGGCGACGGCGTACCGTTTCGTGTCTACGCCGACGAAACGAGGCCGCTGTTGCAGGGCGCACGGCTCACGGCCTGGGAACTCGGCAGCGCCGGCATCGACGTGACACTCATCTGCGACAATGCCGCGCCACGCTTGATGGCCGAGGGCTTGATCGATCTCGTCATCGTCGGTACCGATCGCGTGGCCGCCAACGGCGATGTGGTGAACAAGATCGGCACGTCGGGTGTAGCGATCGTCGCGCACCATTTCGGCATTCCGTTCTATGTCGCCTGCCCGTCGTCGACGTTCGATCCGAACACGCCGAGCGGCGCGGAAGTGGTCATCGAGGAGCGGGACGGAGCGGAAGTCACGCACTTTGCTGCTGCGCACGTTGCCGCCGAAGGCATCAAAGTGCGCAATCCCGCTTTCGATGTAACGCCGCACGCACTCGTGAGCGGCTTCATTACGGACGTTGGGTTGATCACGCCGCCGTACGACCTAGCTCGCGCATTTCATTCGCGGTCGTGAGCGCGCCGCCCGAGAGTCCGACTGTCTTGCGCGCGACATCCAACTGGCTGGTGATCGACAAACCACCGGGCTGGCACTCGGTGCATGGAGCGACCGGTCCCGACCGTGAAGGGCTAGGCGTGCTTGCCACGTGGCTCGCGCACAAGCATCCGGAACTCGCGACGTTGCCCGACAGTGGTCTCGTTCATCGTCTCGACCGCGACACATCGGGGTGTATCGTCGTCGCCCGCACGGCCGCAGCGCACGCCGAACTCGCACACAAATTTCGCGCCGGCTGCGACGTGCGCAAGATCTACGTCGCGCGCATGGCGACGGGCATCGCCGAGGATGGGTCCGTGACGCTCTACTTCAACAGCCGTTACCGCCGCTCGGCACGCATGACCGTTGCGCGCACCGGTGAGGCACGTCATGCCGGTCGCCTGCGGTGGCACGTCCGCGGTCGTGACGCGAGACGAGGCGATCTAGTCGAAATCGAGCTCATCGGCGCGGGCAAGCGCCACGAGATCCGCGCCGGCTTCGCGCACCTCGGCCATCCGCTCATTGGCGATGTGCTCTATGGCGGCCGCGCGGACACTCACGCACAACTGCATGCATGGCGCATCGAACTCGACGGCGAGGTCATCGAAGCACCATTGCCGGCCTGGGCGCGCGACGGCTGACACCGGCACTTCGCTGCGCCGTTACAGGCATTGGCGTCGTCGATCAGGTCGAGAGAAACAATCGAATTCTCACTGCGTGTTCGGCCTGGCAGGCTGTAACGCACTCGAACGAAGGAGGTTCAACATGAACACACCAGCCATCGACATCGGCATCGAATCAAGCGCACGCGAGCAAATCGCCGAGGGACTTGCGAATCTGCTCGCCGACAGCTACACGCTGTACCTGAAAGCGCACAACTATCACTGGAACGTCACGGGTCCGCGATTTCGCGACTTGCATGCCGCGTTCGAGGAGCAGTACACCGAGCTGGCCTCGGCCGTCGACCTGATCGCAGAACGAATTCGTGCACTCGGTGCGCCCGCGCCCGGTACCTATGCGGAGTTCGGTGCCCGCACCTCGATCGAGGAGGCCGACGGCGTACCGGCCGCAGAGGCAATGATTCGCGATTTGCTAGCGGGTCACGAGACCGTCGTTCGCACGGCACGCAGCATCCTGCCCGATGCACAAGCGGTTGCCGACGAAGGTACGATCAATCTCGTTACGGATCGAATCGGGGTGCACGAAAAGACGGCGTGGATGCTGCGCAGCATGCTCTGACGGCAAGCGGAGGCGCCGTGCTCGGCGCCACCGCCCCACCGTCGCCCGTGGTTCAGTGCGTGGTCTGGTGGTAGATCCTGACGGGTCGCTCGAGGGGATTGATCACCGTACTGGAACTGCCGCAGCGCTGCACGTGCGGGAACTGCATGTTCATCAGCTCGCGCACTTGCGAGCGGGTCTGCGATTTCACGTCGACCATGATCAAGTAGCGTCCCGACTCGATGTCGTCGTGAAACGGC
>QJXZ01000345.1 GCA_003248125.1 Gammaproteobacteria bacterium
GGTACCAACGGCAAAGGTTCCACGACGCTGTATTGCGAGGCGCTGCTGCGCGCAAGTGGCCTGCGCGTCGGCACAACAATCTCGCCGCATCTGCACCGATTCAACGAGCGTATTCGCGTCGACGGAGAGACCGCGAGTGACGCGGCCATTACGCGTTCATTCGAGGCGGTGGAAGCGGCGCGTCAGGATGCGACGCTGACGTATTTCGAGTACGCGATCTTGGCGGCATTGACTGTGTTCAAGTCCGAAAACGTAGATGCGTGCGTGCTAGAAGTCGGACTCGGCGGGCGGCTGGATGCGGTCAACCTGGTGGATGCCGATGTGGCGGTGATCACGAGCATCGGTCTCGATCACCAGGAGTATTTAGGCGACGATCTCGAGTCGATCGCGTTCGAGAAAGCGGGCGTCATGCGCGCCGCGCGACCGTGTGTGTTCGGGGAATCGAGTGTGCCGCAGGCAATCGTCCGGCGAGCCGCGGCTTTGGGTTCGCCGCTGTACGTCGCCGATCGCGACTTTGGCGTCGAGGTCGACGCGCAAGGGTGGCGGTTCCGTGGCACCCACAACGGCACGTCGCTCGCGACGGACCGCTTCCCACCGGCACGCATCGCCGCGCGCAATGCGGCAAACGCACTGCAGGCGATTTGTCTGCTCGGATTCGGTGACCGTCTCGAAGATAAATGTGCGCAGGCATGCGAAGTACACCTCGACGGCCGCTTCGAGCGGCGGCGAGTTGGTGACCGCGAGTGGATTTTTGACGTTGCGCACAATCCCCACGGTGCCCGTTTTCTCGCGACGCAGCTCGAAGCAGCGGGCTGTCCCGGGAAGATCGTTGCCGTGATGGGCTGCTTGAAAGAGAAGGATGCCGCCGGCATCGTAGCCGCGCTCGAAGCGGTAGTGGACGAGTGGGTGTTTGTGACGACGGAGGGTAGCCGGGGGCAGCCGGCGCAGGCGACGGCGCGCGCGGTGGGTGAAGACGCGCAAGGCCCGGCAGTCGACTCTCTGCCACGGGCGCTGGAGCTCGCCAGTACGCTTGCTGGCACCGATGGTCGGATCGTCGTCTGTGGTTCATTCGACGTCGTCGGTCGCGCACTCGACTTGGTAGCGTGCGTGCGATGACCAACAGCAAGCGTCATCGCGTCACGGGAGCAGTGTTTCTGATCGCTGTAGCTGTCATCGTACTGCCCATGTTGTTCGATGGCGCCGGACTCCAAACCGAGCCCATGAGCCCGCTCGAGTTGGATGAGATGGATCCAGTTGCAATCGATGCGCCGGTACTGGATACGGAAGCCATCGCGGAGGCCGACGAGATGCGACGACGACTCGACGATGAAGCATTCGAGCGCGCCACCGGCCAACGTGAAGGCGATCCTCGGCTGAGCGACGCGGATTCGGTTAGCCATGCTGCGGTCGAAGCGTGGGCAGTGCAGATCGCGAGCTTTAGCGATCGCGACAAGGCAGTCGCATTGCGTGAACGACTACTGAAGGATGGCCATGCTGCGTTTCTGTCCGATGTGAAGCGGGTCTCCGGTGTGAGCACACGCGTCGCAGTCGGCCCCATCAAACATCGCGCCGATGCCGAGTCGTTGCAAGCGGAGCTCGCCAAACGTTACGCGGCGGATGCGATCGTCGTGCGATTCGAACCGTGAGCACGTGCGTGTGACCGCCGTCGACATCGGAATTCTCACTGTCATTGCGATTTCGGCCATCATTGGCCTGGTTCGCGGCTTGGTCCGCGAAGTACTCTCGTTGGTGGTGTGGCTCGGTGCATTCGTGATTGCGCTCGCGTTTGCGGGTGAAGTCGCGAATCGCCTGGAGCCGTATCTGACCGATGCGGCGGCGCGCTTTGCAGGCGCGTTCGCGCTACTCTTCCTCGGGACGTTGATCGCAGGCGCGATTTTTCAATGGGGTATCGGCAAGCTCATCACGTCGAGCGGATTGTCGGGCATGGATCGCGTGCTCGGCTTCGGGTTCGGCGGCGCACGTGGTGCAGTGTTGGTCATCGTTGCGATGGTGATGGTGCGCCCGTTCTCCGGCAGTGAATCCTGGTGGCATTCGTCGACGATGATCAATGCCTTGGAACCCTACGAATCACGAGTGTTGCAATTGTTCGATACCACCGCTGCGACAGTGCGGGACTTGAGCGCGGCAAGGAGTAACTGAGGCATGTGTGGCGTCGTTGGTATCGTCGGTCAGGGCCCAGTCAACCAGCAGCTCTACGATGCGCTCATGGTGCTGCAGCATCGCGGCCAAGACTCTGCCGGTATCGCAACGTGCGATGGCGATCGACTGTTCCTCAGGAGAGCGAATGGTCTTGCGCAAGACGTGTTTCATCAGGCGAGCATGCAGCGGCTCGTCGGCACCATGGGCATCGGGCACGTGCGCTATCCGACTGCTGGTACCTCGAGCTCGGCCGAGGCACAGCCCATGTACGTGAATTCGCCGTTCGGCATCACGTTGGCGCACAACGGCAATTTGACCAATGCCGAGGCGTTGAAGCGCGATCTGTATCGCGAAGATTTGCGCCACGTCAACACCGAGTCGGATTCCGAGGTCTTGCTCAACGTTTTTGCCCACGAGTTGCAGCGCCTTTCGAGCGTCCGCCCGGAGCCCGAACATATCTTCGAGGCGGTACGCGGTGTGCACGCTCGTTGCCGCGGTGCGTACGCGGCGGTGGCCATGATCATTGGCGGCGGTATCTTGGGCTTTCGCGACCCGCACGGAATTCGGCCACTGGTGTTCGGCAGCCGTGAAACGGAGTCCGGTCGCGAGTTCATGATTGCTTCGGAAAGCGCGGCCTTGGACATTCTCGGCTTCAAGCTGCATCGCGACGTGGCACCGGGCGAGGCGGTGTACTGCTCGAGCGACGGGGAGTTGCTCACCGCACGTTGCGCTGCGCCAAAGACGCAGGCGCCCTGCATCTTCGAGCAAGTCTACTTGGCACGCCCCGACTCGATCATCGACAAAGTTTCGGTGTACAAGGCGCGGCTCCGGATGGGCGAGAAACTCGCGGATCGTGTGTTGGAGCGGTACTCGCAACACAGCCACGACATCGATGTCGTCATCCCGATTCCCGACACCGGCCGTACGGCCGCGCTCCCGATGGCGCATCGGCTGGACGTGAAATATCGCGAGGGCTTCGTCAAAAACCGCTACATCGGTCGGACGTTCATCATGCCGGGACAGACCTTGCGGCAGAAATCCGTTCGTCAGAAGCTGAATCCGATCGAGCTCGAGTTCAAAGGCAAGAATGTTTTGCTGGTCGAGGACTCCATCGTGCGCGGCACGACCAGCCGGCAGATCATCGAACTGGCCCGGGCCGCAGGTGCGCGCAAGGTGTATATGGCATCGGCGGCGCCACCAGTGCGGTTCCCCAACGTCTACGGAATCGATCTGCCTGCGCCCAGCGAGTTCGTCGCGTACAACCGCACAGAAGACGAGGTGGGCCGACTGATCGGCGCGGATTGGCTGATCTACCAGACGGTAGATGACTTAGTCGACTGCGCGGTCGAAGGCAATCCCGACATTACGCGCTACGATTGCTCGGTGTTCGATGGCGATTACGTGACCGGTGACATAGACGACGCTTACCTCGAGCGACTATCGTTGGACAGGAACGATCTTTCGAAGCAACGCCGTGAAGTCGACGCCAGCGGTGATCACTCCGTCATCGAGCTCCACAACCACGCCTGACGGGTCCTTCGCCACCGCGATCGACGATGTCATCGCGCGGCTGTCCGTGGTATTGCTCGGTAAGCACCTGCAGATTCGCCAGTCGCTCGCCTGCTTGCTCGCCGGCGGCCACCTGTTGATCGAGGACCTGCCCGGTATGGGCAAAACACTGCTGTCGCAGGCCCTCGCCAAAGTGCTGGGCTTGACCCACAGTCGCATCCAGTTCACCAGCGACATTCTGCCGGGTGACATCACGGGGGCGTCGATCTTCGATCGCGACGCGGGTGCATTTCGATTCGTGCCTGGTCCGATATTCGCCGAGGTGGTGCTTGCCGACGAAGTCAATCGCGCCACACCAAAGACTCAGAGTGCATTGCTCGAAGCGATGGAAGAGCGGCAAGTCACGGTCGACGGTGAGACGCGTCCGCTGCCACAACCTTTCTACGTCATCGCAACCCAGAATCCGGCGACGCAGACAGGTACGTTCCCATTGCCGGAGTCGCAGCTCGACAGGTTCTTGATGCGCATCGAGATTGGCTATCCAGACCCCGATGCGGAACGCGAGCTGTTGAAGGGCGGCGACCGTCGCGTGGCACTCGAGCGACTGGCACCGTGCATGAATCGTGAATCGCTGATCGACGCACAGGCCGCCGTGGAACGGGTCAAAGCGTCCGATCCGCTGATCGACTACGTGCAGCGGCTCGTGCAGTTCTCGCGACAGGAGTCCGAGTTCGCATTCGGCCTTTCGCCACGCGGTGCACTCGGACTTTTGAAGAGCGCCCGCGCATGGGCACTCATACATCGGCGCAGTCACGTCATTCCCGAGGACGTACAGGCGGTGCTGCCGGCAGTGGTCGAGCACCGTTTGCGGGCGGCTGCGGATTTCTCCGGGCACGGTGGCGGCGCGTTGGCGCAGAAACTGTTGAGCAATGTCGATGTGCTCGGCTGAACGTGGCTAGACGCAGCGCCGTGGTCGCCGGCGGTGGTACGCGAGTCGAGTATGGAGCAGGCAGCTAAGCTCGCGCGCTGGGAACGATCCGAACGATTCGGGCGTTGGCTCGACCGCCGCATACCGAAGTCGTCGCGCATCACGCTCAGCCAGGACTCCATCTTCATTTTCCCCACCGCGACCGGTTTCGTGTTCGGTGGTTTGGTAGTGCTGTTGATCATCGGTGCCATCAACTACCAGAACAGCCTGGTCTACGGCGTCGCATTTCTGCTCGGCAGCCTGTTCTTGGTCGCCATTCTGTATACGTTTCGCAACCTGTCGGGCATCACTCTGGAGTATGTAGCATCGGGTTCCGGGTTCGTCGGTGAACCGATCGAGTTCGAAGTGCGGGTCGCGCGGCCGTCCGGTGCGGGGCGGGAAGGGGTGCAGCTCGGCTGGCCGGACAGCATTCCGCAGTGGGCCGAAATCTTCGATCATGAAGCCGCACCGGTGCACCTCTATGTAACGAGCAGTGCGCGTGGCTGGTTGCGGCCCGGTCGTCTGTTGGTCGAAACGTACTACCCACTGGGTCTGCTGCGTGCCTGGACGTGGGTGGATCTCGACGCCAAGGCCATCGTGTATCCGCAGCCCATCTTCGGTGCGGCGCCCGATGCATCCGCGAGACAACGCGACGAAGGCGTGCTCGTCGACCCGAAAGGCAGCGACGACTTCAATGACATGCGCGGCTATCGGCCCGGTGATTCGGTGCGTCGAATCCTCTGGCGTACCTATGCCCGCACTGAGGAGTTGATCGTCAAGGAGTATGCCAGCTACGTCGATCCGCGCTTCATCCTCGACTTCGATGCCGTGCCCGGTGACACCGAGGAGCGCCTGTCGAGGTTGACGGGCATGGCGCTCACCGCGACCAACCTGCAACGCGAGTTCGCCGTCGCCTTGCCGGGCACGTTCATCGAGTCCGGGCTCGGTAGCGCCCATTTGGAGCGTGTGCTGCGTACGCTCGCCTTGTACGGCATCGATGATGGCGATTGACTCACATACTGGCGTCGGTAGTCAGATACCCCGGCTGAGCCTCGCGCTGCTCATGCTCACCCAGGCCGTCGTCGTCGTGCCGCACGGTGCGCACCTGTCGTGGTGGGTGATCGTGGTCGGGCTTGCATGCGCGGCTTGGCGCTGGATGGTTTTCCAAGGACGATGGGGATTTCCCTCGCGGTGGATCAAAGTACTGCTCGTGACCATGGCCGCCATCGGCGTAGGTCTCGACGTGCGGTTGCGGGCGTTGAGCGCATTCAGCTTGGAGACGGCGACAGCGCTACTCATCGTCGCGTTTGCACTGAAGCTGGTCGAGACGCGGAGCCGCCGTGATGCCTATGTCGTCATTTTTCTGAGCTACTTCGTCATCGCGACGGAGTTCCTGTTCGAGCAGACGATGGCGATCGCGGCGTATGAACTGCTCGCGGTCGTGCTGGTCACCGCCGCGATGGTCGGCCTCAATCAGATGCACACACGTATACGGCCACTGGTCTCGCTGCGCATCGCCGCCACCCTGGTATTGCAGGCCGCACCGCTGATGCTGGTGTTGTTCTTGTTCTTCCCGCGGATGGCACCGCTGTGGTCGGTGCCGTTGCCGGGCGGCGCGCAGACGGGCATCACCGACCGCGTCACGCCGGGCGATATTGCGGTGCTCACGCAATCCGACGAGATTGCTTTTCGGGTGGTGTTCGATGGGCCGATTCCCCACCCGCGCGCGTTGTATTGGCGGGGCATCGTCTACTCTCGCTACGACCGCGGCACGTGGTCAGTTGGTCCGCAGCACACCGCAGCACACGAGCCGCCGCTGCAACTCGATATTGGCACTTCGACGCCACGGCGTTACGAGGTGTTGCTCGAGCCGACCCAGGGGGTGTGGTTGTTCGCGCTCGAGACGCCGGTACCCGTGAGCCCTGGCGTCGAGTTGACACGCGACTACCGTCTGGTGGCCGACGAGCCGGTACGCAGCTTGTTTCGCTATCGCGTTGATTCGTTTGCCGACTACGTCGCCGACCGATCGCTCCCGGACTGGCTCGAGCGCCGCGAGACACAAATAGCGCGGGGCGTGAATCCACGGGCTGTTCGCTTCGCAGCCGAACTCGCAGCCCGCTATCCGAACAAGCGCGACTACCTCGACGCGTTGCTTGAACGCATTCGTGTCGAGCCTTATCGATATACGCTGAATCCACCTCGACTGAGTTCCGACGACGACATCGACGAGTTCTGGTTCGATACGCGCGCCGGCTTCTGTAGTCACTACGCAGCCGCGTTCGTGTATTTGGCGCGTCTGGCCGGAATTCCGGCACGCATGGTCGGTGGATATCAAGGTGGCGAGATCAATCCGCTCACGGGCCACATCGTCGTCCGGCAGTACGACGCCCACGCATGGGCGGAGGTGTGGCTCGAGGACGCGGGCTGGGTGCGAATGGATCCCACCGCGGCAGTCGCACCGCAACGGATCGAGCAAGGCTTGGACGCGGCGCTATCGGAACCTGATCGCGCGACCTTATCGGCGCTCACTGCGTTGCGCTTCGGCGGCAGCAAGATCGCGGATCTGATGTATTGGTTCGAATCGCTCGAGCATCGCTGGAACGTCTGGGTCGTGGGTTACGACAGCGATCGGCAGTACCACTACCTACGGCAGCTGCTCGGCGGCGTATCACCGGTCAAGATCGGCCTGGTCATGTTGGCGGGTGGCGCGGTCAGCCTCGCGCTGGTGGCGCTATCCCTATTCTGGCGGCGCAGAACGCAATCGGGCCATCCACTGGAACGCACTTTCCGGCACTTCGGCAAGGCGCTCGGCCGACACGGAATGCCCCGTGCGCCCGAGGAGTCGCCGCGCGCGTTTCTCGCGCGCGTCGCTCAATGGCTCGACAAGCCCGCGAGCGATTTGATGCCGCTCGTCGAATCACTGGAAGCGCTTCTATACAATCCGATGCCGGACCAGAGTCGCCACCAGCGGCGATTCGTGGAGCGCGGCTTGCGGCGCTTGCGCTTGGAAGCTGCGCTGCGCAATAGGAACTGACGATTCATGGTTTTCGACCCGCGACGTACACCGTGCGTCGGCATCTGTTCGACCACCTACGGCGACTTGGTGTGCCGCGGATGCAAGCGATTCGCACACGAGATCGTGCAATGGAATGGCTATTCCGACGACCAGCGCGTGCGGGTCTGGCGCCGCCTCGATTCATTGCGCGACGGATGCGTTGCGGAATTCGTCGCCGTAGTGGACCTGGCGCGACTGAATACGACACTCATGCAATGTCGGTTGGATATCGATTGGCAATCGCAATCGGCACGGATCTACGAGTTGCTGCGCCGCCGCGCGCGGGTCATTGCCGACTTGAAGGAGGTTGGTCTGCAGGCCCGCAAGGCCACGATCGTATCGGCGGTCGATGTTCGCGATGCGATCGATGCTGAGATGATGCTGCGCTCGCGCGCCGCCTACGAGCACAGCTTTCACACGCCGGTGGACTAACTTTCGTCTTGGTTGCCTGCGGTACTACTGGGGGTGTCCACGGGTGGGGACTTCCTGTACACCGGTCTGGGGGCTGCAGTGACCATCAGCGAATCGACGAATTGTGTGAACTCGGTGCGGAATTGAGGCTTCCGCGGTGACCACGCTTCGTTGACGACGCGTGGAACCGACGAACTCACCAATCGAGCCGAGGTCCTGAATTGTCAGGATCACCTCCGCGGTTCGCTGCTGATTCGTCGCCAGTCGAAAGGACGCCCGCGCAGACGTGCCTCGTCAGCTGTCGTCGGTGAGCGCCATCAGCACGTTGTAGGTGCGGCACTGAAAATACCAACGGCCGCTCTGCTTGACATACTGATCGTCGTACCGACCGGTGATGCGCCGCTTCACACCGTCTTTCTGGTGCAAGAATTCTTGCTGATACCAGGTTGCGCTCGCGCGGTCGCCTTCCACGACGATCGGGCCGGCGGACGCGAAGAAGCCGACGAATTCGAATGCCGACATAGCCTGCTTCCAGGTCGCGACGATTGCGGCTTTGCCTTCGATCGTGCCCGCACCGGGCAACGACCACGAACCGTCGGCAGCCCAATTCGCCGCCCACGCTTCGGCATCGAAGCGCATCACCGCGTCGTTGTACGACTCGACCAGCTCGCGAATGGCGAGACGATCTTCCACTGGTCCGCTACTGATCACGCTGTTTCTCCCCGCTGTCTCAATTCGGTAGTTACGCTGTTGCAGGTGAGGGAGATGCCAGCTCTACACCGCCCTTGACCACCGACAGCTTCGTTCGATCTTGTAGCACGCGCACGTCCTTCGTGGGGTCGCCCGCGACGATGATGAGATCGGCAACGCTACCCGGCGCGAGCGTGCCCTGGCGCCCGCGAGGATCCATCGCGAGTCCCCCGTTGCGCGTCGCGCAGAGCAGGGCCTCGGCCGGCGACATGCCGAACAAGTCGACGAAGTATTCCAGATCCTTCGCATACGTACCGTGCGGCGCGATGCTGATGCCGTAGTCGCCACCTACCACCAGCCTAACACCAGCATTGCGTAGCTTCGCGACGCTGACAATGGTCGCTTCGATCTCGGCTTCGTAGCCCTGCGACCGCGCCACTGCCTTGCTGACGCCGAGCGACTCGCACTGCGCCAGGTACTGCACTTCCCAGGCGATCGCCGGCCCGACGAACAGTCGCTCGCGATTGGCCGCCAACAGCTCGATGGCTTCGTCGTCGAGATAGTTGGCGTGGCCAACGTAGTCCACGCCGGCGCGGACTGCCTGCTTTACAGCGGCGGCCGAGCGCGCGTGGCAAGCCACTCGCATGTTGCGACGGTGCGCTTCGTCGACGATCGCTGCAACTTCCTCGTCGCAAAACGATAGTTCGCCGGGTGGGTTCACCGCGTTGATAGCCTCACCATCGATGAATACTTTGACCACGTCTACGCGGGCCTTGCGCTGCTCGCGCACTGCCTTGCGCAGCTGCCACGGGCCATCGGCAATTTGGCTCAAGCCGCCGCCGGAGTCGACATTGCTGGCTGTGGCGCCGATATCGCGGCCCGCGGCCAGAAGGCGTGGGCCTTCGATGTGACCGGCAGCGATGGCATCGCGCAGTGCCACGTCGATCTTGTAGGTGGAACCGAAGCTGATGGCGGACGTAAATCCCGAGCGCAGCATCAGCGACGCATTGCATACCGCGGTGATGGTGGCCTGCTCGACGGGCGTTTCGCCGATTGCAAACGGGCTCGCGTCGGCGAACGACAGATGAGCATGCGTTTCGGTCATGCCGGGCATGATGAACCGGCCCCCGACATCGATCACGCTCACGTCGCGCGGGATGGTCGGCAAGTCCTGCCTCGAGCCCGCGTATCGAACGGTGTCACCAACTACCCAGACGGCCCCGCTGTCGAGCACCGATTGGTCGACCGCGGTGAACAGTCGTGCATTGGTATAGAGCTGACTCGGCGTCGACATCGCGATTCGGTGTCCGTTGGGTCAATCGACGAAGAATGCCTCTTTGCGCTCGCCATTGGGTCCGTAGACCGGCTCGCCGCGCTCGACGAGGTATGCCTGATTGATACTTTCCTTGATGTTGGCACGGCCGAGCAGTTCGACCATCTTGACATAGTTCTCATGCTTGAAATGGGCGGCGAGACTCGGGCTGTCGTCCCATAGCTCGTAGACCTGAATCCGCGTTGGCACTGCCGGGTCGGGCGCGAAGCAGTAGTCGCGGCAGCCGGTTTCTTCGCGGCGAGTTGCCATCTGTACGTCAGCGGTGAGTTCGATGGCCCTGTCGCGGTCGGCTCGCGTGTGAAATTCCAGTGCCGCAACGACGACGATCATGGCGCTAGTTCTCCTCGTAATGTGCTGCGATTCGTGACTCGCGCGTCCAGCGACGATGGGACGGGCCGGCGGGCCCGCGTTTCTCGCCCGCATGCTCGGGATAGACCGAGGCCGTGTACAGATCACCATGTGCATCCATCGCGAGCTGGTGGATGTAGATGGCGATGCCGTCGACGCGCTCTAGCACTTCGCCGGTGTCCTCGTCCAGGACGGCGAGATTGCTCATCTTGTCACTGGCGTAAATTCGGTTGCCGTAGGTAGCGATGCTGAGCGGCGCGATGTGTGTCCATTCGTCGATGTATTGGCCGTCGGGGTCTAGGCGCTGGATACGGGACCGACATCCCTTCACCACCCGTTTGCGATGCTCGGCAATCTGTCCGGGAACGGTCATGTAGTCGTGGAAGTTGCCGCCACATAGGTCGGCGACGAGCAAACGGCCTTGCGAGTCCTGCGCCAACGCGTGCGGCGTGTTGAACTCCGCCGGGCCTCGTCCCCAATGCCCGACCGACTTGATGAACTCGCCGTCTGGTGAAAACCAAACGAGCCGCGAGTTCCAGTAACCATCGGCAACCACGATACTGCCGTTGTTCTGTACGACGACAGCGGTTGGGCCGTTGAAATGGGTCTCGTCGTTGCCCCACGTGGCGAAGGTACCGAGTGTCAGCAGTAGTTCGCCGCCGGCATCGTATTTCTTGACCGTGTGACCATCGCGATCGGTGGTCCAGAACGTGCCATCCGACTCGATGTACAGCGTGTGTGCACCGAGCGCGAAACCGCGTTCGTCTGAAGGACCCCACTTACCCAGATAGTCACCATCGCGGTTGAAAATCGAGATGCTGCTCTTGCCCATCTTGTCCTTCATGGCGAGGGGGTGGGCGGCCCAGTGCTCGATGTCGCGGGTGAAGAGGTAGATGAGACCATTGCGGTCGACGGCGACGCCCGAGCCCATCTCGAAGCACATGTCGGGCGGGTAGTGGGGCCAGTCGGATGCGAGCCGGTAGCCACTGCGCGGATCGCGACTCTCGGTCGCGTTTTCGACGTCGTGATCGTCGCACATCGCGCGATGGTGACAGATGGTCGTAGGCCGCGCTAGCCGCTAGCCGCTCGATCGCCGAGTGTCGCGGCCAAAATCATCAGCCGTTTGCCGCAGGCATGGCGCGTTCGGCGAATTCGCTCAGGCGATCCAGGCCGCCAGGTCCCGCGAAGAAAAAGGCCGGCACCATGACGCGATCGACGCCCAATGCTTTCATTTGCGCCATGCCCGCGACCGGGTCGCTCATCTGCATGCCGAACATGGCATTGATCGCGATGGAATCCGGATCACGGTTGGCGCGTTCGGCGCGTTCCCGCAGGCGCGCAATCAGCTTACCGAGTCGATCCGCGTCGCCTTCGCCGGGAAAGTAGCCGTCGGCGATTCGAACGGCGCGCGCAATGGCAGCATCGGTGTCGCCGCCGACCAGAATCGGGATTGACCCCTGCACTGGCCGAGGGCTGCACGTGACGGGCTCGAAGTCGATGAATCGGCCATGAAACTCCGCGTGCGGGCCCGCCCACAGAGCGCGCATGGCGGCGATGTACTCGTCGTTGCGCGCTCCGCGCATCGCCCACGGCACGCCGAGCGCATCGAACTCCTCCTTCAACCAGCCCACGCCAAGTCCCAGTTCGACCCGGCCGCCGGACAGCTGGTCGAGCGTGGCCAGCTCCTTGGCCAACACGAGAGGATTGCGTTGCGGCACGATCAATATGCAGGTGCCGAGGCGCAAAGTCGGTGCGGCGGCCGCCGCGAACGCGAGCCAGATCAGCGGGTCGGGAATCGGCGTATCAGGTTCTGCAGGGATCTTGCCGTCTGCCGTGTATGGGTACTTGGAGTCGATCTTGTCCGGCAGTATCACGTGTTCGCCGCCCCACACGGATTCGAAGCCGGCGGCTTCGGCACGTTTGCAGATCTCCAGCGCGGTGCCACCGTCGATGCCGATGCTGCTTGCGAATGCCAGACCGATTTTCATGGATCTCACCCTGTTGACGAATTCAGCGCGTGGCCGGCTTGCAGGCTACCATGGTGCAAATGTCGTCTGCGCCCACTGAAATGAGAGGCTTGTTGCTCTGCGCCACGCCTGATGCATGGCTCGAGCGCGCGGTGGCCGAGCGGAACACGCTGCTCATCGATCACGCCAACTGCGAGAAGAAGGCGGCCGGAACGGCGCTCAGCTTGCTGTATCGATATGTCGACCGTTCGCCATTGCTCACGGTCTTGAGCCCGATAGCGCGAGAGGAGTTGCTGCATTTCGAGCAGGTATTGGCACTGATGCGCGATCACGACGTGGTGTATCGACACTTGAGCCCGAGTCGATACGCGCGCGGACTCAAATCGTGCGTGCGTACGCACGAACCAGCGCGGCTAATCGATACGCTGCTGGTTGCCGCCGTAGTCGAAGCACGATCTTGCGAGCGATTTGCTTGTCTTGCGCAGATCCTCGACGGCGAGATTGGTCGGTACTACGGACGATTGCGCGAGGCGGAAGCCCGCCATCGCGACGAGTACCTAGCGCTCGCGAACGAATACGACGACGGCAGTGCCGATGTACGGCTGACGAAGATTCTCGAGCGCGATCGGGAGTTGGTGTCGACGCCGGATCCCGATTTCAGGTTTCACAGCGGCGTGCCGCTATGAAAGTGCTCGGCCGCATACAGCGTATTCTGCAATAACGCGACACGGGTCATAGGGCCGACACCGCCGGGCACCGGCGTGATCCAGCTGGCCCGCTCACGCGCACCGATGAATTCGACATCGCCGGTCAGTTTGCCGGACGGATCACGGATGATACCGACGTCGATCACGATGGCGCCTTCCTTGATCCATTCGCCACGGATGAGTCCCGGCCGGCCGGTCGCCGAGACCAGCACATCGGCCGCCGCCACGCACCGGGGCAGGTCACGCGTAAATTTGTGCGCGCTCGTGACGGTGCACCCGGCGAGCAGCAACTCCAGCGCCATCGGCCGGCCGACGTGATTCGATGCGCCGACGATAGTCGCGTTGACACCGCGAATCGCCACGCCGGTATGCGCCAGCAGCTGCATGATCCCCTTCGGAGTACATGAGCGCAGCACGGGCTGCCGAAGCGCGAGGCGGCCGATGTTGTAAGGATGATAGCCATCGACGTCCTTGGTGGGCGCGATACGTTCGATGACTCGGTTCGAGTCGATGTGCGCTGGTAACGGCAGTTGAACCAAGATTCCGTCGATGCTCGGCTCGGCGTTCAGTGCATCGACTCTGGCGAGCAACTCCGCCTGCGGTGTGTCGCTGGGCAATGTGTACGTGGCGCTGGCAATGCCCACCTGGGCGCAATCGCGCTCCTTGTGCTTGACGTAGATTGCCGATGCCGGGTCGTCGCCGACCAGGAGTACGGCGAGTCCGGGTACGCGCAGGCCGCGCGCGCGCCGCTCGTCGACTCTACGTGCGATCGTGTTACGCAACTGGCCGGCGATCGCGTCACCGTCGAGCAGTTTTGCGGGCATCGGGCGGATCGTGGCGAGGGTGACGAGCGATTCTACACGTGCACCGGTCGCGAGGGCGCTAGCGGTAGCCGCGTTTGACCGTCAAAAACGCGCTTTAGTATCATGCGCCCGCGCCGCGAGGGGCCGGTATGGCCGTGCCGAAACGATGGCGACGGACGAGGTATCTCGCGGAGCACGACCAATGGCAAATGGTCGAAGGTCTTGATCGGCGACACTAAGCAAGGACGTTGATCACGGACATTGGTCAAAGGAATTGATCGACGAACAGTCGCGTACGGGGTATAGCGCAGTCTGGTAGCGCGCCTGCTTTGGGAGCAGGATGTCGGGAGTTCGAATCTCTCTACCCCGACCAATCGGCTTCTTCCCGTACTGACCGAGTGTGTACGATTCGAGCGCCCGTAGCTCAATCGGATAGAGCATCGGCCTTCTAAGCCGAGGGTTGAAGGTTCGAGTCCTTCCGGGCGCGCCAGGTGCTAGGCGGTGTGCCGCGGCGGGCACTCGAGATGCGTAATGGGTGCCCATGCAATGGTGGACGTAGCTCAGCTGGTAGAGCTCCGGATTGTGATTCCGGCGGTCGCGGGTTCGAGCCCCGTCGTCCACCCCAGTTACCCGATGTGAACCGTCGCGGGAGTGAAGGTTTGCGGTTTAGGAATCTACGATAGCTATGCAAGTTTCGATCGAAACGACCAGTGGGTTGGAAAGACGGATGACCATCGTCGTGCCGTCTGAGGCCTTCGAAAAGCAGATTTCCGACCGGCTGGCCGCCACCGCGCAGCGGGTGCGTATCGACGGCTTCCGTCCGGGCAAAGTGCCACTGCGTGAGGTGCGGCGTCGATTCGGCGCGGCGGTCCGCCGCGAGGTGGTGGGCGAGCTCATGCAGTCGTCGTTCGTCGATGCGATCAAGAGCGAGAGCCTGACGCCGGCCGGCCGGCCCAACCTGCAAGTGCTCAACATGTCGCCGGGTAACGATTTGGAGTTCGCCGCGACCTTCGAGGTGTTTCCGCAGATCGAACTCGCCAAGTTCAGCGACGTGCAAATCGAACGGCCACGGGCGACCGTTACCGACGCCGATATCGACAAGATGACCGCCACGCTGCGCGAACAGCGCAAGACGTTCAAAGACGTGGAGCGCGCCGCCAAGGACGGTGATCGCGTGATCGTCGACTACAAGGGCATGCTCGACGGTGAGGAGTTCGCGGGCGGCAGCGGCGAGGGTGTCGAATTCGTGCTTGGCCAAGGCCAGATGCTCGCCGAGTTCGAAGCCGGTGTGCGCGGGCAACCGTCGGGCGCGCAGGTATCGTTCGAAGCGACCTTTCCGGATGACTATCGCGCGGAGCAGTTGAAGGGCAGGACTGTGCAGTTCGAGGTGACGGTCAAGGGCGTTGCCGAGCCCGAGTTACCGGCCCTCGATGACAAGTTCTTCGAATCGTTCGGCATCGAGGAAGGCGGCGAGACCGCGTTTCGTGCCGAAGTCCGCGCGAACATGGAGCGTGAGCTCGCGGCGGCCGCCCGCAACCAAGTCAAGCGTGCGGTGATGGACGAAATCCAGCGCCTACACGACGTCACTCTGCCGCAGGCGATGGTGCGCGAGGAAGTGGGTTCGCTGCGCCACCAGATGGCTCACCGCATGGGCATGCACGAACACGACCACGACCATGACCATGACCACGATTGGTCCAAGGACATGCCGGGATTACCGGACGACTTCTTCCTGCCCGAGGCACAGCGCCGTGTCACGGTGGGTCTCATCGTCAACGAGATCATCCGCGTCCACGGGCTGACGCCGGACGCGGGACGCGTCCGCGCCCGCGTCGAAGAACTCGCCAAGCCCTATGCGCAGCCGGAGCAAGTCGTGAATTGGTACTATAGTAACGAGGCGCAGCTGAGAGAAATCGAGATGGCCGTGCTCGAAGAGCAGGTCATAGACCTGGTGCTTGCCGACGCGCAGGTGTTCGATGTCGATCGTTCCTACGACCAGGTGATCACCGGCGCCAAGTCCGGTGACGGCGAGCCCGCCGTGGCCGCTGTGGGCGCAGATCAACAGGAGGCATCATGACGAGCGAAATGTGGCAGCAGGACTCGATCTCCAACCTTGGTTTGGTGCCGATGGTCATCGAGCAGTCGGCGCGCGGCGAGCGGGCCTTCGACATCTATTCACGGCTTTTGAAAGACCGCATCGTGTTCCTGGTCGGCCCTGTCGAGGACCAGATCGCCAACCTGGTGGTCGCGCAGCTGCTGTTTTGCGAGTCGGAAAATCCGGACAAGGACATTCATCTGTACATCAACTCGCCGGGCGGTTCGGTGTCCGCTGGCATGTCGATCTACGACACCATGCAATTCGTGCGCTGCGACGTCAGCACCATGTGTATCGGCCAGGCGGCCAGCATGGGCGCGTTCTTGCTGGCGGCGGGCGCGCGCGGCAAGCGCTATGCGCTCCCTAATTCACGCGTAATGCTGCATCAGCCCGCCGCCGGCGGACGTGGTGTGGCCGCCGACATCGAAATCCAGGCGCGCGAGATCCTGCTGATGCGGCAGCGGCTGAATGGGTTGCTCGCCGAGCACACGAATCAGTCGGTGGACCGCATCGCGCGCGATACCGACCGCGATTTCTGGATGGGCCCGGAGGAAGCGGTCGAGTATGGATTGGTCGACTCGGTGAAGCGGCCCCGCAAGGCCCTGAGTAAGGCGGCCGGGCAATAGCCGGTCGCACCAGGCGACTGCACGAACCCGCCTTGAAGCTCGTCACGGCCGGCGGTCATCGAGGCTTGAAATATCAAGGGTTTCCAAGCAAGGTACAGGCACCCTAAAGGCGTCGAGGTAGCTGATGGCGGATGATCAAGGGGGCCGCGGGGACGAGACGGGCAAATTGCTCTACTGTTCGTTCTGCGGCAAGAGTCAGCACGAGGTTCGCAAGCTGATTGCCGGCCCGTCGGTGTTCATCTGTGACGAGTGCGTCGAACTCTGCAACGACATCATCCGCGAAGAAGTCCAAGAAGGTCGGGACACCGGCAAGGGCACCAAGCTCCCTGTGCCGCGCGAGATCCGCAGCATTCTGGATCAGTACGTGGTTGGCCAGGACCACGCCAAGAAAGTGCTGTCCGTTGCCGTATACAACCACTACAAGCGGTTGAATTTCGGAGGAAAAAAGGACGAGGTCGAGATCAGCAAGTCGAACATCTTACTGGTTGGCCCAACTGGCTGCGGTAAGACCCTGTTGGCCGAAACCTTGGCGCGCTTGCTCGACGTGCCGTTCACCATTGCCGATGCCACGACGCTGACCGAGGCCGGCTACGTTGGTGAAGACGTCGAAAACATCATCCAAAAGCTGCTCCAGAAGTGCGAGTACGACGTCGAGCGCGCCCAGGTCGGCATCGTCTACATAGACGAAATCGACAAGATTTCACGGAAATCCGACAACCCATCGATTACACGCGACGTCTCCGGCGAGGGTGTGCAGCAGGCACTTCTGAAGCTGATCGAGGGCACTATTGCATCGGTGCCCCCACAGGGCGGTCGCAAGCATCCGCAGCAGGAATTCCTGCAGGTCGACACCACAAATATTCTGTTCATCTGCGGCGGCGCCTTCGCGGGTCTCGAAAAAGTCATCATCGACCGCTCGGACAAGAGCGGCATTGGCTTCAATGCCACGGTGACCGGCGAGGAAGACAAGCAAAGCATCGGCGATACGCTGCGCCTCGTGGAGCCGGAAGATCTCATCAAGTACGGCCTCATCCCCGAGTTCGTCGGCCGCTTGCCGGTCGTGGCGACCTTGGATGAACTCGATGTCGATGCGTTGATGAAGATCCTGACCGAACCGAAGAACGCGCTGACCAAGCAGTATGGACGCTTGTTCGAGATGGAAGGCGTCGAGGTCGATTTCCGGGAAGATGCCCTGCGCGCGGTCGCAGAGAAGGCGATGGAGCGCAAAACGGGCGCACGCGGTTTGCGCTCGATCCTCGAGTCGGTGTTGCTCGAGACCATGTATCACCTGCCGTCGATGGACAACGTCAGCAAAGTAGTGATCGACGAGAGCGTCATTCGCGGCAGTTCCAAGCCGATGCTCATCTACGAGAACGTCGAAAAGGCGAAGGCGGCGCCGGACGATTGAGCCGAATCCGCTCTCCGCGCTGGCTACATTACATTCGTCCCACAAGGCACCCACGGGGGAGCGCGCACCGCACTCTAATCTGTCGTGCAAACGCGCCCTTCGAGGGCATTGGCCGTACGCTGGGCGATATCGCCGCGGCCGCGAGACACAGTGAGGGTTCATGAAGCACATGCCAGGTGAGCGGCTGACTGAAGTACCCGTTCTGCCATTGCGTGACATGGTGGTGTATCCGCACGGCGTGCATCCCCTATTCGTGGGCACGGAACGATCGATCCGCGCACTCGAAGCGGCGATGGGCAGCGACAAGCAAGTGTTGTTGGTGGCCAAGCGTGATGCCGACTGTGACGACCCCAGCCGCCATGACCTGTTCGAGGTTGGCACGGTCGCGACTGTGCTACAGCTGCTCAAGCTGCCGGACGGCACCGTCAAAGTGTTGGTCGAGGGTGGCCGACGGGCACGCGTCGAGGAACTTGACCGTGACGGTGACTTCATCGTCGCGGACGTGGCGGTGCTGGACGAAGGTGCGTCACCCGAGGAAGCCGCCGGCCTGGTGCGTTCGCTCATGGCGCAATTCGAGCAATACGTTCAGCTCTCGAAGAAGGTGCCGGAAGAGGTGCTCACCTCGCTTGCGAGCATCGACGACCTGGGGCGTCTGATCGATACGATGGCGGCGCAAATGACGCTCAAGCTGGAGCAGCGGCAGGAGATCCTCGAGTGCGTCGCTGTCGATGCGCGGCTCGATAAGCTGCTCGCGGTGCTCGAATCCGAAATGGATCTATTGCAGGTCGAGAAGCGTATTCGCGGGCGCGTCAAGAAGCAGATGGAGAAGAGCCAGCGCGAGTACTACCTGAACGAGCAAATGAAGGCCATTCAGAAGGAGCTCGGCGACCTCGACGAAGCGCCAGCCGAAACCGACGAGCTGAAGGCCAAGATCGAGGCGGCGGGCATGCCGAAAGAGGCGAAGAAGAAGGCGCTCGTCGAGCTGAACAAGCTGAAGCTCATGTCACCGATGTCTGCCGAAGCCACCGTGGTGCGCAGCTACCTCGATTGGATGACGAGCGTGCCTTGGAAGAAGCGAAGCCGTGTGCGACGCGACCTCAAGCAAGCCGAGCGCATCTTGAACGAGGACCACTACGGACTCGAGGAGGTGAAGGAGAGGATTCTCGAGTACCTCGCCGTGCAGGGTAGAGTGCAGCGCTCGAAAGGACCTGTGCTGTGTTTCGTCGGTCCGCCAGGCGTCGGCAAGACTTCGCTCGGCGAATCAATCGCTCGCGCGACGAATCGCAAGTTCGTTCGTATGGCGCTCGGTGGCGTGCGTGATGAGGCCGAGATCCGCGGTCATCGACGCACGTACATTGGTTCCCTGCCGGGTAAGGTGCTGCAGAAGATGTCGAAGGCCGGTGTGCGAAATCCGCTGTTTCTGCTCGATGAAGTCGACAAGATGGGCATGGACGTGCGCGGTGATCCCGCGTCGGCCCTGCTCGAAGTGCTGGACTCCGAACAGAACATGAACTTCAACGACCACTACCTCGAGGTCGACTACGACCTTTCGGACGTGTTCTTCATCTGCACGTCGAATTCGATGAACATTCCGGCGGCGCTGCTGGATCGAATGGAAGTGATTCGTCTGCCTGGCTACACAGAATACGAAAAACTCAACATCGCCAAACGATATCTGGTACCGAAACAGCGCGTCGCGAGTGGCATCGGTGATGATCTTCAAATCAGTGACGATGCGATCATTCATCTGATCCGCTACTACACCCGCGAAGCGGGTGTGCGCGGTCTAGAACGCGAAATCGCCAAGTTGTGTCGAAAACTCGTCAAAGAGTCCGCGCTCGGTCGCGTGCACGGCAGGCGCGTGATCGATATCGAGGCGATTGAAACCTACAACGGCGTTCGCAAGTACAGCTTCGGTCGCGCCGAGGAGAAGAGCCAAGTAGGTATCGTTACCGGCCTGGCTTGGACGCAGGTGGGGGGTGAGTTGCTCAACATCGAAGCCGTTGCGGTACCCGGTAAAGGTAAACAGACGCGTACGGGTTCGTTGGGCGACGTGATGCAGGAGTCGATCCAGGCGGCACTGACATTCGTTCGTAGCCGTGCATCGGCGTTCGGTATCGCACCGAATTTTCACGAGCAATTCGACATCCACGTGCATGTGCCGGAAGGGGCCACGCCAAAGGACGGGCCGAGCGCCGGCATCGGTATGTGCACCGCCATCGTCTCCGTGCTGACCGCGATCCCGGTACGAGCCAATGTCGCCATGACCGGTGAGATCACGCTACGCGGTCAGGTATTGCCGATCGGCGGTCTCAAAGAGAAGTTGCTTGCAGCGTTGCGGGGCGGCATTCGGGTGGTTGTCATTCCGGAGGAGAATGCGCGTGACCTGAAGGAAATCCCTGAGCAGATCAAAGAAGGACTGGACATTCGACCCGTAAAATCGATGGACGAAGTCTTGCGGATCGCGCTCGAACGGTATCCGGAAGCGAGGTCGGATGCGGCCCAGGAATCGACTCCGCAATCACCCCGAGAAGCGAATGATGGAATCACGCTGGGCACGCATTGACCCGCTAACGTCCGGCCAATGCAAACGCGCGTTTCTTGACAGTGATTTTTGCGCCTTGGTATAAACCGGGCGCATTTCCCGCTCGCGCGCTCGAAATTCCTCCTTTGCGCGGCGGACCACATCAATAACCCAAGGGGCAAAGCGTGAACAAAACTGAACTCATCGACAAAATTGCGGAGTCGGCGGATCTTTCCAAGGCATCTGCTGCGCGTGCACTCGATGCAGCCCTGGATGCGATTACGAGTTCATTGAAGAACGGTGACCCCGTGGTGTTGGTCGGGTTCGGCACGTTTGCGGTCAAGCAACGCGCGCCACGCACCGGTCGTAATCCGCAAACCGGCGCGGAAATCCACATTCCGGCCGCTCGGGTTCCTGGCTTCAAGGCCGGCAAGGCCCTGAAAGACTCGGTCAACTGACCCGCGGCCAGAAGCAAGCGCGCCGCCCGAGTCGGCGGGGCAAGGTATAATTTCGAAGGCGCATTTGCATGCGCCTTTTTGTTTTCGCTCGCACAGACTCGCGGGCCCGGAGTTCTCGATGCTGCAAAGGATGCGCGACAACCTGCAAGGATGGGCCGCCAAAGTCATTGTGGCGCTGATCGTCCTGACGATGGCTATGTTCGGCTTCGGTGCATTCAATTTCTTCTCCAGTGGCGAGCCGGTAGTTGCGTCCGTGAACGGCGAGGACATCACGCAGAGCCGACTCGCCGGCGAAGTGGAGCGCCAGCGCCAGCGGATCGCCGCACAAATGGGCAATGTCGATCCTGACTCGCTCGATAGCGCATTGCTGCAGCGTTCGGTGCTGGAAGGACTCATCAACCGTGTACTTTTGCTAGCCACTACCGAGGACCTCGGCCTTGCGGTGTCGGAGACCGAGGTCGATCGGGCCATCGTGTCCAACCCGGATTTCATGACCGATGAGTCGTTCGACCCGGTGCGGTTCCGCACGCTTTTGTCCGGTGCTGGACATACGCCAGTTAGCTTCAAGCGCGAGCTCGCCGACAGCTATCGCATCGTGCAGCTGAATGAAGCTGTCGGTGAAACACCGTTCGTCACCGACGACGAGGTTCGCAACATGGCGCGGCTACTTGCCCAAACGCGAGATTTCGCATACTTGTCATTCGATCCCGCCACAATCGCTGCGACGGTTACGGTCGACGAGTCGGAAGTTACCGACTTCTACGAGGCGCGACCCGACGAGTTCATGACCGAGGCCGCAGTAGATCTCGAATACGTGGAGTTGACGGTAGGGGCGTTGGCGTCGGATCCATCTATCGAAGTCAGTGACGACGAGATTCGCAGTCGCTATGAGGCTGATCGCGCCGCGTTTGCGGCCAACGAGCAACGTCATGCAGCACACATTCTGCTCGAAGTGAACGACAAGCGCAGTGAAAGCGACGCGGTTGCCGAGATTCGGGCATTGAAGCAACGGGTGTTGGCTGGAGAGTCGTTCGAAGAGCTGGCACGTGCATCGTCCGAAGACCCGGGGTCGGCGG
>QJXZ01000018.1 GCA_003248125.1 Gammaproteobacteria bacterium
TCCGCACCGCACCACAGTTCGAGTCGATCATCACGGACAATCCGTTGACACCGCATGATCCGACTCGGCTGCTCGTCGCGTTCACCAAATCTGCGGCGGCGCTTCGATCGCTCGCGGCCTTAGCCGTCCGCGATTGGGCGCTCGAGGCAATTGCAATCGGCGGCGATGCCGCCTATCTGTGGTGCGCGCATGGCATCGCTGCCTCGCCACTCATGAAGGAGGTGACGCGACGTTCGGCCGCTAGCACTACAACACGTAATTGGCGCACGATGCTCGCGATACAAGCGGCATATCGCCAATCGGCAAGGAGGATGAGTGACTGAACCGGGACTTTTGATTCGGCGCGTCGATCGAACCTTCGAAGACGTCATCGACAACTTGCTCGAACTCTACTGCCACGACATGGCCGAGTGGTTCTTGTTCGATGCCAACGAGAAGGGCCTGTACACCTACGCGCCGGAGAAGGTCTGGAACGACGACGTCGACGTGTACCTCGCGAGCATCGACCGAATTCCCATCGGCTTCGCCTTGGTGGGATCAGGCAAGCCCTACACGGACGACGCCGGCGCGAAGGATCTCGACGAGTTCTTCGTCGTGCGCCGCCATCGTCGCCGTGGCATCGGCCAAACCTTCGCCGCCAACGTGTGGGATCGGTATCCCGCGCAATGGGTGGTGCGTGTCTTCCAAGGCAATCGGCCGGCAGTACCTTTCTGGCGCACCGCCGTCGCCGCCTACACGTCAGGCGCGGGCCGTGAGGATGTGCGCACCGTCAACACCCGCACCTGGTCGTACTTCATCTTCGATTCCCGATCGCGAAACACGTCGTGAGAGCGCTGCGCATCGCAGCGCTCACCATCGGAACCTTCGCGGCGTTGGTCGTGCTGGCGTGGCTGACCGAACCCGAGCCACTACCCGCCAACTCGCTCAGCACAACGCGCCTGCAGCCGGGACCTTACCGCGTCGAAGTTCGCGAGTTCACCTGGGTCGATGCGACGCGATCAACGCCCGCGAATGCAGCGTACCGAGGTGCGCCGGATCGAACGTTGGCGGTGTCACTGTGGTTTGCCGCAGACCTCGAGGTGGCACATCCACTGCTCGTGTTCAGCCACGGCCTCATGTCGTCGCGTGCCGGGGGTACGTATATGGCTGAGCACCTTGCAAGCTATGGCTACGTAGTCGTGGCTGCGGATCATCCGCTGTCGAACCTGCGCGCGCCTGGGGGTCCCGACTATCACGACGTCGTCAATCAGCCTGGTGACGTGTCTTACTTGATCACGCATCTCTTGGCACTCGAGCCCTCACAGCGGCCGTTCGCTGGCGCCATCGATCGAAGTCGCATCGGCGTTTTCGGAATATCGCGTGGCGCAGCGACGGCGACCTTGACCGCGTTTCATCCAGTGTGGCGCGATCCGCGAGTCGCCGCAGCCATCTCGATCGCGGGACCGGGCGATGTCTTCGGTGCGCGCTTCTTCGACCACGCAGCGGTTCCGTTCTTGATGATTGCCGGCACCGCCGATGCCATCGTCGACTACGAACTGAACGCCGCGCACATTCCCGCGCGCATTCGCGACGGTGGCCTGCTGACCGTTTCGGGGGCCACGCATGCCGGATTCACGAACGTCACCAGCGGCTGGCTGAGATTGCTCGGCAATCCCGACGACATTGGCTGCAATGCCGCAAGCGCGGCAGACATTCCCGAACGTAGCGTGTTCATCGGTCTGTTCGGCACCGCCGAGCAAGGACTTCTCGAGCCATCCGAGCAGCGACCTCCTTGCGCGGTACGGTACAGTGAGGTGATGCGAGCCGGCCGCCAACAAATGATCGCAACACTCGCGGTACGGGCTTTCTTCGAGAGTCGGTTCGCGCCGGCGGCACAAGCACGGGCTCGCCTACACGCCGGCCACGAGGAGATGACATGATCGTCGCCATATTTCGCGCCCGAGTCCGCGAAAGCGAAGCCAACGCCTACTATGCCCTCGCCGACGAACTCGCGAAGATCGCGCGCAGCATGCCGGGTTTCATTTCTTGG
>QJXZ01000088.1 GCA_003248125.1 Gammaproteobacteria bacterium
CCTGCTCGATCACAATAAAGTGGTGGCACTCGACCTGTCCGGCATGGGCGATTCCGATCCACGCACGGTCTACTCGCCCGAGGTGCAGGCAGCCGAAGTGGCCGCGGTCATGGCAGACGCGGGGTTCGATGCACAGACCATCGTGGTGGGTCACAGCTTCGGCGGATTCATCACGCTCAAGACCGGGCTCTTGTACCGGCAACGGCTGGCGGGTGTGGTGCTGGTGGACTCGGCGGTTCGTCCGCCCGATTTCCAATGGGAGCACGATCCGCGCCGCTCGCCGATTCGCCCCAAGCGGGTGTACCCCGACCTGCAGTCGGCGCTCGAGCGGTTTCGATTGATGCCGCCGCAGGATTGCTCGAACCAATTCATTCTCGACTACATCGGCCGTCACTCCATCGTCGAGACCGAGGGCGGCTGGACATGGAAGTTCGACGATCAGCTGTTCCGCAAATTCACGTTCAGCAACATGGCCGACGATCTCGCGCGACTATCGTGCCGGGTGGGGGTCATCTACGGCGACAACAGCTACCTGTTCAGCCAGGACATCGCCGACTACATGTTCAAGGTGCTCGACGAGTCGGTGCCATTCGTCGCCATACCCGACGCACAGCATCACTTGTTCTTGGATCAACCGCTGGCGTTCGTGGCAGCCTTGCGGACGTTGCTCGCCGAGTGGCGTCACTCGAAGCCGCAGCGAGTCAGTTGACTGGAGGAATCTCATGCCATCGAGACGTAACAACATCGAGCTTTCGGCTGGCGAGGTCGATGCGTACATCGACTCGCGCAAGACGATCATCATCGTGTCCAATGGTGTCGGCGGATATCCGCACCCCATGCCGATGTGGTTCTATCGCGATGCCGATGGCGTCGTGTACTGCACGACGTTCCGCAAGAGCCAAAAGGTGCTGAACTACCAACGGGATCCGCGCGCGACTCTATTGGTCGAGAGCGGCATCGAGTACTCCGAGCTCAAGGGTGTGGTCGTCTACGCGCGCTGCGAGATCATCGACGATGTCGAGGCCGTCACCGACACGTTGGTGCGCATCAACACCAGGGGCCAATCGATCGACGATACGCAGCGCCAATCGATTGCGGGCGGCATGGTGAAGTCCGCGCAGAAGCGCGTGTTGCTGAAGTTCCATCCGGAGCGCTACGTGAGCTGGGATCACGCCAAGCTCGGTGGTGTTTACTGACGCCATGCGTCGAGCCGGACTCATCGGTGGCATGAGTTGGGAGTCGACGCGCACTTACTATGAGTTGATCAATCGCGAGGTCACGCGCCGACTGGGCGGCCATCACTCTGCCGACCTACTGCTCGCGAGTGTAGACTTCGCGCCCATCGAGGCATGGCAGCGCGCGGCGAATTGGAGCGCGGCCGGCCAGCATCTCGCCGAGGCAGCGGTACGGCTCGAGGGGGCCGGCGCCGACTTTCTGGCGCTCTGCACCAACACCATGCACAAGGTCGCTTCAACTATCGAGGCTGCGGTCGCCATACCGCTCGTGCACATCGCGGCACCGACCATCGTGGCCTGTCGACGAAGTAGACATCGCCGCGTCGGCTTGTTGGGCACGCGGTTCACGATGGAAGACGACTTCTACCGCGCGCGGCTCGAGCGGGCCGACCTCGATGTGCTCGTTCCTGATGCGAACGACCGTGCCACGGTGCATCGCATCATTTACGACGAGCTTTGCCAAGGGAGCGTGGAGCCTGCGTCGGTCGCTGCTTTGGAAGCCGTGGTGGGGCGTCTCTCGGCGCAGGGCGCGCAGGCCGTAGTGCTCGGATGCACCGAACTCGGCATGCTGGGTTGCCAAACGGCGGTGCCGTTACTCGATACCACAGTACTGCATGCGGCGGCGGTGGTTGATGAAATGCTCGCCTAGCTGCTCGCCTGGCGCGCGAGCGGGCCGGTTTCCTTCAGGGCTCGATATGCCTCGATGATGGTTTCCACCTGCTCCGGACTGTGCGCGGCGGACAGACTGCAGCGCAACAAGCAGTAAGGACCCGGTGACGCAGGCGGGGCAAC
>QJXZ01000024.1 GCA_003248125.1 Gammaproteobacteria bacterium
TTGTTGTTCAGCACGGCATTCCAGCCATTCAGGCTCAACGCTTCGAGCGGCGCCGGGAACTGTCCCCCGGCGGCATTGATGAGCCCATGCAAACGTCCATGGCGCTCGAGAACGGTCGATACCAGTCGTTGTACCTCGGATTCGTCGCGCAGCTCCGCCGTGTAGCAGCCAAGCACCTCGCCGCCGTCCTCGGTGATCTCGTCACGCACGCGCGCCAGTTTCTCCATCGTCCTACCCGCAAGCACGACTGCGGCGCCGAGAGAGGCCAACTCGTGGGCGATGCAGCGACCCAATCCACCACCGCCGCCGGGAATGAAAATCGTTTGTCCCGCGAATGAATCCGGGGCGAATCCCGATCGATACGGCATGACGTTCCTCGACGTGGCGACTCTGATAGGCTCGATGTTAAAGCTTCGGAAAGGGGATCGCGTCATGGCCGAGCAGCGTCTCGACACCGTCCGACTGCAGCGCATTGCGAAGTCGTTCTGGGAATCGGCGGCGCTGATGAGCGCGGTGGAACTCGGTATGTTCACCGCAATCGCGAACGGCGCCGACGCGGTCGATTCTGCCGCCGAGGCAGTCGGCATCGAGCCCGTCAATGCCGAGCGCCTGCTCACCGTACTCACCGCAATGGAGCTGGTCGAACGACACGGTGATCGCTTCGTCAACGCACCCGACGTTGCACGATTCCTGGTCGAGGGCGAACGAAGCTATGCGGGTCCGTGGATGTTGTTTGCCAAACCGCGCTGGGATGCGTGGGGCAAGCTCACCGAACACTTGCGCGTGCCCAAGAACGCGCAGCGCGTGCTCGGCATGTATGACGACACGTTCACGGTAGATCGAGCGCGCGAATACCATACGGCGACGTTCTCGATCGGTATGGGCGCGGCTCGTCGCTTCCACAGGCAGGTCGATTTGGCGGGGAGGCGCCGGATCATGGATCTGGGCGGCGGCTCAGGCTGCTATTGCATCGTCGCGGCTGAGAAGTATCCCGATCTCAGCGCGGTGGTGCTCGATTTGCCGCCGGTGGTCGTGGTGACCAGCGAATACCTGGCCCGCGCCGGTGTGTCGGATCGCGTGACTGCACGCGCATGCGACTTCACACGCGATTCGTTACCGAGCGATGCCGACGTTGCGATCATGGCGTCCAATTTGCCGCAGTACAGCCGTGAAATCATTGGTGCAGTCGTCGCGCGTGTGCACGATGCCTTGCTGCCGGGCGGCGAGTTCCATCTGATCGGCGAGATGCTCGATGCCGACAAGCGCGGTCCGCTCGGCCCCGCGTTGTGGGGCCTATCGGAAGCCGTGAGCCATTCCACGGGACTGGCGCACTCCGTCACCGAGTGCATCGGTTATTTACAAGCAGCCGGCTTCCGCGACATTGAAGCGCATGATTTCATTCCCGAGACACTGACGCGTGTGGTAGGTAGGAAGTGACGGCGACCTGACGGCGGTGTTTAGGGGAGTTGCGAGGACCCCATTAGATACCGGTCGATCTCACGCGCCGCTTCGCGCCCTTCGTTGATGGCGCGCACCACCAACGACTGGCCGCGCCGGCAGTCGCCGGCGGCGAAGACCTTGTCGACGTTCGTCTGATAGCGACCGTAGTCGGCCGCGTAGTTCGAGCGCGGATCGTAGCCGACACCGGCACGATCGGAGATCGTGTGCTCGGGCCCAAGGAAGCCCATCGCGAGCAAGATGAGATCGGCCTTCCAGTCCTTCTCGGTACCCGGAATTTCCTCGAGCTTCGGGCCGTTCCACTTCACCTCGATGGTGCGAATGCCGGTGAGCTTGCCACCTTCGCCCAAGAACGCTTTGCCCGAAATGCAGTACACGCGTGGGTCGTTGCCGTACTTGCGAGCCGATTCCTCGTGACCGTAGTCGACGCGATAGATCTTCGGCCAGGTCGGCCAGGGATTGTCGGCGGCGCGATCGGCCGGCGGCTTCGGCAGGATCTCGGAGTTGACCAGCGAGCGGCAGCCATGCCGCAGGGACGTGTCGATGCAGTCTGTACCGGTATC
>QJXZ01000119.1 GCA_003248125.1 Gammaproteobacteria bacterium
GGAGCGCAGCGCAATGCCGGGTAGTGCACCGGTGTGGTCACCGTCGCGAACGATGACAACACCGTTCACGATGACGTGATCGATGCCGCGCGCCTCGGCGTAGATGCGTGGCTCCTCACATGGTAGGTCGGGGCGCATGTACACCGGCCCAGCACCGACGGTGGCCGGATCGAACACCACGAGATCGGCATGCCAGCCGTCGCGCAGCACACCGCGTTCGCGCAGCCCCATCAGTTCGGCGGGCACTTGGGTGAGCTGGTGCACGGCGTCGGTGAGCGACATGACACCGTGCTCGCGCACGCCGTTACCGAGCACCTGGGACGAAAAGGCGAACGTGTCGATCATGTCTAGGTGAGCACCCGCGTCTGAAGCACCGATCACCGTACGATCGTCTGCCCACAACCTGCCGCGCATCTGCCACAGCGCGGGATCGCCACCAACCGCCGGTGGCATGAACGACGTGCGCAAGCCTTCGGCGATCGCAAGGTCGAGCATTGCATCGAACGGCGACTTGCCTTGCGCGCCCGCGATGGCGGCGATGGTTTGCCCTTCGAGCGATTTGTGCTTTGGGTCGGCCACTGCGTGCACGGTCAAGGCGCCCCAGTTGGCGAGTCCACGCAGTGGTCCCGATGCGCGTGCACTTTCATCGAGCGCCCGTCGTTGGGCCGGATCGGCGAGTGTTTTGATTCGATCTGGCACCGACATGCGAAATAGATGATCCCAACCGTTCAGTGCGTCGAACACGAAGCCGGCAAACAGATTGAGCCGCAGCGTGATCGGTTGCGGAATGGTGAGCGCGCGCACGTCGCCGCCGCGGGCACGGGCGAAATCGGATGCCGCGAGCTGGTTGGCAACGGTGTCGGGATCGCCCGCATTGATTGCATTCCAGTTGAGCGGGCGATGGGCTGCCGTGGAGAGGTCCGCCATCAGTTGCGTGATCTCCGCCGAAAAGCGGCCGACGGCAGGCAGGAATTCGAGCGACGTACCTTCGTAGTCGCGGCACACGCGCGCAAGCGCGATGAGCTCGTCGCGCGTGGCATGGCGCGACGGCACGGGGTTGCCGTCGGCATCGTTGTGCGTCGGCGAGACGGTGGACGAAAAGCCGAGCGCGCCTTCCCTGAGCGACTGGGCCAACAAGCGCGTCATCGCCGCGAGCTCGTCTGCGGTCGCCGCGTGACCCACTGCGCGCTCGCCCATGACCACGCGCCGAATTGCGCTGTGTCCAGCCATGAATCCGGCGTTCACACCGAGCCGGCCGTCGAGCTTGCCGAGGTAGTCGCCGAACGATTGCCAGTCCCACGGCACACCGGCCTCGAGGCTGTTGGCGGGCATGCCTTCGACGCGCGCGAGCATCTGCAATAGATACGGTGCCGCCTGCTTCGAGAGCGGTGCGATGCTGAAGCCGCAGTGACCGCCCCAGATGGTGGTGACACCGTGGAAGCACGAAGGACTTACCTTGGGATCCCAGAACACTTGCGCGTCGTAGTGCGTGTGCACGTCGACGAATCCGGGGCTCACCACGCGGCCGTTGGCATCGATGACCGTGCGCGCCCGATCATCGACGCGACCTAGCACACGGATCCGACCACCCTCGATGCCGATTGCGCCATGCGTCGGTTCACTGCCGGTGCCATCGATGATCTGCGCGTTCTTGATGACGAGATCGAGCATTATTCCCCCTCTTTGGATTGTGACCGACGGCTCTGGTAAGCGTTACGAGTGACGTGCCGACTGTGGTGGAACGATACGAGGACCGGCAGGGCGAAACAACAACCGGCGGCAATTAGCTGGCTGGCGCGCCAACGCGAAGCTCGAATCATGGAGCTGTGGACAACTGATGCTCACGGGCCTACTTTTCGGGAACAGGAGGTTGCTATCGGAGTGAATCAATGGCCGACCACTGGATGTTCAAGAGTGAGACCTATGACAATTGCAATTGCGCGGTCAATTGCGGGTGTCAATTCAACTTGCCCACCACGCACGGCTTCTGCCAATCGGCCTTTGTGGG
>QJXZ01000325.1 GCA_003248125.1 Gammaproteobacteria bacterium
CCGGCGCCGCACCGGCGAAGGCTGCTATCTAGACGTTGCGCAAATCGAAACGGCACTGCACTTCCTCGGTCCGGAGTTGTTGGATCTGCAGGCCAACGGCGTCGCTGCGACACGCATCGGCAATCGTTCGACTGTGCACGCGCCGCAGGGCTGTTATCCCTGTGCGGGGGAAGACAACTGGTGTGCAATTGCGGTCGACGAAGATGCACAGTGGCACGCCCTGTGTCGGGTGATCGAACGGCAGGATCTCGCCGATGATACGGTGCTCGCGACGCACACGAGACGGCTCGCTGCGCACGATGATATCGACGCTGCGATCGCCACGTGGACTTCAACGAAGGATCGCTTCGAGGTGATGCGCACGCTGCAGGCGGCAGGCGTACCGGCAGGTGTGGTGCAGCGCAGTAGCGATCTGCTCAAAGACGAGCAGTACGCGCATCGGCGCTTCTATCGATACTTCGATCACCCGGCGATGGGCCACATTCCGTACGCAGGTCATCAGTACCGCATTCGCGGTTACGACAACGGGCCGCGCGGACCGGCACCGATGCTCGGGCAGCACAGCTACGACATCATGGCCGAGTTCTTGGGCTTCGATGACGAACAGATTGCCGAAGCCTATGCCTCGGGCGCGGTGAGCTAAGAAATTGGGGACAGTTTACCTATTGCCGACTGCCAGCTTTTGCGCGGCCGGCTGCTCAGGCACCAGGTGCTCCGAAAGCTGGGAGCAGGTAATAGGTAAACTGTCCCCAATTTCTTAGCTCACAGCGCGCGGCCGAGTAGTGCGCCGGCGTGAATGGCGCTGCGCATGTTGCTGCGACCCAGGACGTCACCGATCAAGTGCACCTCGAAGCCCGCATCGCGCAGCTCGGTGGCCAGCCCGCGATTCGGCTCGTTGAAGCCGACCATCACCACCGTGTTCGCTGCAATCGTCCGGCACCGATCGGTGAACAGCACCCCGATGTCGACTTCGCCTTCGCGAATGGTGCGCAAGTAATGGCCGCCGATGAAGTCGAAATTGCCGCTCATCAGCCGTTCGCGCGCGGCACCGACCGTGACCGGCGGGTAGGGGAGGTTCTCGCCCAGTGCGTTCAAGCGTGACACGAATGTCACGCGCACCCCCTTGTCGAGTAGCACGTCGGCGACCGAGATCGCTTCGAACGACCCGGTGTCGTCGAATACCAGCGCCGGGCCGCGTACTTCGACGGACCGACCATGGCCGAACACGTCCCACGAGTTGTAGACGTGCGGTAGGCCGAACCCAGGCACCGGCTCTGCCGGTGCACTGAGCTGGAAGCCGTCGCTGCGTGGCGTGGTGCCGGTTGCGATCACGACGTCGTCGGGGGCAAGCGACTTCACCAACGCTGCATCGACCAGCGAGTTCAGCTTCACTTCGACTTGCAGGTACTCGAGCTCGTCGGCGAGCCATGCGGTTATGGCGCCGATATCGCCACGGTGCGGTGCGCTTGCGGCCATGTTCACCTGGCCGCCGAGCTTCTTGGTCGCCTCGTGCAGCTGCACTCGGTGACCTCTCATCGCGGCCGTGCGCGCAAACTCCATACCAGCCGGCCCGCCGCCGACGACCAGAATTCGCTTCGGATGCTCGGTGGGATTCTCCGGTTCCTGGCTCAGCTTCGACTCCATCGCCGCAGCGACGTTGACCACACAGCTCAGTCCCAATCCGCTCATCAAGCGCCCGACGCATCCCATGTTGGAGCCGATGCAAGGACGAATGCGCGCCTCGTCGCCACGCCGCGCCTTGTTGACGAGTTCGGGATCTGCAATCAGCGCGCGCACCATCGACACCATGTCGGCCTCACCCGACTCGACGATGTGCTTGGCGTGATCGAGTGTCATGATGCGGCCCGTTACCATGGTCGGCTTCGTGATGGCTGGCTTGATGACCGCATTGGCCGTCATTTCGACGCCGAGCGGATCGTCGCTCGGCGCAATCAGTTTGTGGAAACGCCAGTACGCACCCATGTGCAGCGACACGTAGTCGACCAGCGGATCGACCGCAGCGGCGATGTTGCGGCTCAGTTGCGCGGTGATCCCGCCCGGAACGTAGTCCTCGTTCGGCAGCCGCACACCGACCGCAAATCCGTCGCGGCCGACGGCATCCCGTACCGCATGAATGATTTCGAGCAGCAACCGTAGACGGTTCTGCTCGCTGCCACCGTATTCGTCCTCGCGCTTGTTGAGCGCCGGCGAAAGAAATTCGTGAATCAGGTAGCCCGACGAGGCATGGATGTCGACACCATCGAGTCCGCTGTCGCGAACGCGTCGTGCGGCCGCTGCGAAGCTCTCGACCAGATCGTCGATCTGTGTCTTGGTGATGGCGAACGGCATCACGTTCGCCATCGGATTGGGCACCTCGCTCGCCGACCAATGTTCGGCGATACCGGCCGCCTCCGGATAACCTGCGCCTGGGTGGTAGATCTGGTGAAACATCTTCATACCGTGCCGGTGCACGCGCTTGCCGAGCGCTTCCAAGAGCGGCATGCAGCTGTCGCTGAAGAGCGGAATGCCGAGTGGCGCGCCGGCGTAGACGCTCGTGGCCTGCACCGTCGACATGCCCACACCACCTTTGGCGCGCGCCTCGTGATAGGCGATCAGATCTTCACCCTGCAACTGTGTGCCGTGCGGCGCCCGTACGATGCGGTTTTTGATCGTGACGCCGCCCACGCGGACTGGCTCGAACAATCGGTCGTATTGGCCCATCGCCCCTCCACGGCAACCAGACGAGTCTACATCGAGAAACTGGATCGCGTTCTAATTTTTCCATTGGCCTGGTGCCGAACGCCTTGATCAGTCGCGTAAACTAGGCAGTGCGAACCCAAGGACGAGCGATGGCCACTGAACGCGAACGCCTGCACAACCTGTTTCCCGACCTCGACTTCGACCCAGAAGCGCTGCGTGCAAAATACCGCTACGAGCGCGATCGCCGTATTCGTGCCGACGGTGAGGATCAGTACCTGGAAGCCGAGGGTGTGCTCGCCCACTTCGCCGAGGATGATCCCTATGCGGAACCGATCGACCGCGCGCCGCTCGATATGGAACTCGATGTCGTAATCGTCGGTGCTGGCTTCAGCGGGCTCATGACTGCCGCGCGGCTCAAAGAGCGCGGCATCACCAACTTCCGCGTCATCGAAGCCGGGGGCGATTTCGGCGGCACGTGGTATTGGAATCGGTATCCGGGTGCGCAGTGCGACATCGAGTCCTATTGCTATCTGCCGTTGCTGGAGGAAACCGGCTTCATGCCGAAGGAGAAGTACTCCTATGCACCGGAGATCTTCGCGCACACCCAGCGCATCGGCGAATACTTCGGACTCTATCCCAACACGCTCTTTCAAACGCGTGTCACCGAGGTGCGCTGGATGGAGGAGGAAGCGCGATGGCAGGTGTCGACCAATCGCAACGATCGCATTCGCGCACGCTTCGTCATTCAGGCGACCGGGCCGGCCAATCGACCCAAGCTACCGGGCATTCCTGGCATCGAAGAGTTCAGGGGCCACACGTTCCACACCGCGCGCTGGGACTACGACTACACGGGCGGCGACCATACCGGCGGATTGACCAAGTTGCGGGACAAGCGGGTTGCCATCATCGGCACGGGTGCAACCGCGATTCAGTGCGTGCCATTCCTAGGTGAGTACGCGAAGCAGTTGTACGTGTTTCAGCGCACGCCGTCATCGGTGGACTTGCGTGGTAACAAGCCCACCGACGAAAGTTGGTACAAGAACCTCGAACCCGGCTGGCAGCGCGCGCGCCGCGAGAACTTTGCGGCCGTGCTCACCGGGCAACTCGTCGGCGAGGATCTCGTCGCCGATGGCTGGACCGACATCGCGCGCCGGATCGGCATCTCACTCATGAACCGTCGCCAGGATGCCGGTGATCTCGACATGGAGGAGCTCATGCTGCGCGCCGAGATCGCAGATTTTCAGAAGATGAACGAAATCCGTGGCCGGGTGGACAGCACCGTCGAGGATTCAGACGTAGCGGAAGGGCTGAAGCCCTGGTATCGACAGTTCTGCAAGCGTCCGACGTTCAACGACGAGTATCTTGCAACCTTCAATCGCCCGAACGTCGAGTTGATCGACGTGTCGGATACGAAGGGCGTCGAGCGGATTACCGAACATGCGGTGATTGCCAACGGCAAAGCCTACGAGGTCGATTGCCTCATCTTCGCGACCGGCTTCGAGATCACCACGTCTGCGCACCGCAGAGTCGACTTCGACACCATCGGTCGAGGCGGTCAGTCTCTTTACGAACACTGGCGCGACGGATTCCGCACATTACACGGTCTGTCGAGCCACGGGTTTCCGAATTGGTTCACGATCGGGATCAACCAAAACGGGTTGTCGCCCAACATGACCGCGATGTTCGATGACCAAGCCGTGCACGTCAGCTACATCATCGACGAGGTGATGAAACGGGGTAAGCAGGTTGCAGAAGTCACGACGGATGCCGAATCCGAGTGGGTGACACAGATCGTCAATCTCGCAGGCACCGGTGCGAGCGCGTTCCTCCAAGACTGTACGCCGGGCTATTACAACCGCGAAGGCAAGGGTACGGGTGGCAACATGCAGAACTCGCCTTACGCCCCCGGGATCAACGCCTTCAACGCGCTGCTTGCCGACTGGCGGCAACAGGGTGATCTGGCCGGTTTCGATTTGCGTTGAGTGCAGCGCCTGTGACAGTAGATTCAGCCGCGACTCTTCCTTGTCGCGGCTAAACCGACCCCTACAGACTATAGTGGTTGCTTTGAAGTTCGTGAGACCGAACGTGGCACTACTCGATCGCGACGGCGTGAACATCTACTACGAAACGCACGGCCAAGGACCAGCGATTCTGCTGACCCATGGCTACGCGGCGACCTCGCAAATGTGGCGCGGGCAGGTCGAGGCGCTGGCCAAGGACCACACACTCATTCTGTGGGACATGCGTGGCCACGGCCAAAGCGATTCACCGGATGACGATGCGGCCTACAGCGAATCCTCGACCACGGCCGACATGGCGGCGCTCTTGGATCTCCACGGATTCGATTCCGCCGTGATCGGCGGTCTGTCGCTCGGCGGCTATATGTCGCTTGCGTTTCATGCCGACTATCCGGCGCGGGTGAAGGCGCTGCTCGTGATCGACACCGGCCCGGGCTACAAGCGTGCGGAACCGCGTGCGGCCTGGAATCGGCGGGCGAATGCACGCGCCGAGGCCATCGAGAAGCATGGCCTCGCCGCACTGGCAGGGGGTTCACCGGAGCGGTCGCGGAGCGTCCACAAGGATCCGCAAGGGCTCGTGCGCGCGGCCCGCAACATGCTGACGCAGTACAACGCACGTGTGATCGAGTCGCTGCCGAGCATCGCGGTGCCTACCATTGTCGTTGTTGGCGAGCAGGACGAGCCGTTCTTGGCCGCCACCGACTACATGGCAACCAAGATACCCGGTGCGCGCAAAGTAATGGTGCCAAACGCAGGACACGCCGTGAACATCGATCAGCCGGCGGTGTTCAATGCCGCGATCGTAGATTTCTTGAACGACAACGGGTTGTAGGAGCGATGATGCAGTACGACGAGGTGGTGTTGGGACGGCGCAGCATCCGGGGTTACAAACCCGATCCAGTGCCGAAAGCGTTGATCCGCGAAGTCGTCGAGCTCGCCATGCGCGCGCCGTCCTCGCTCAATACCCAACCTTGGCATTTCTACATCGTCACAGGTGAGCCGCTCGACCGCATCCGCAAGGGCAACACAGAGCGCAATCTCGCCGGTGTGCCGGACTCGCGTGAGATACGCGGCCACGGCGGTTACAAGGGCGTGCACCGGGAACGTCAAAAGGAGATCGCCGCGCAGCTGTTTGAAGCGATGGGCATCGCGTGGGACGACAAGGCCAGGCGCCATGATTGGGTGTTACGCGGCTTCCGCCAGTTCGATGCGCCGGCGTGCGTCGTCGTGACCTACGACCGTTCCATTCACGGCGGTGACATCGGCCCGTTCGATTGTGGCGCGGTAACCAATGCGCTCGTCAACGCCGCATGGTCGCGCGGCTTGGGCTGCGTGGTTAACAGCCAAGGCATCATGCAGTCGCCGGTGGTACGCGAGCACGCTGGCATTCCAGACGACCAAGTGATCATGATTTGCGTGGCCATGGGATTCCCGGACGATTCGTTTCCGGCCAATGCCGTTGTGTCGCGCCGCAAGTCGGTGGACGAAGCAGCCGTATTCGTCGGCTTCGACGAATGATTGGCTCGATGAGAGTTGAACGATGACGATTCCGAACCCGCGACGGATTCTCTATGGCGTTCCGTTTTCGCAGCCGGTACGGGCCGTGATGTGGTTGATGCTTCACCAGCGCGTGCCGTTCGAGATGGCGCTCACCAATCCAGGATCGAAAGGTGAGACCGGCAGCCGTCACCCGAGCTTCCTCGAGAAGAACCCTGGCGGTACGATCCCGATGCTCGAGGAGCCGGACACTGGTTTCGTACTCGCGGAAGCGCACGCCATCATGTGCTATCTCTCGAACGTGCATGGATGGGACGACGTATACCCGATAGATCCGAAGGCACGAGCGAGAGTCGATTGGTATCTGCACTATCACCATCGCAACATTCGTGA
>QJXZ01000211.1 GCA_003248125.1 Gammaproteobacteria bacterium
GTCGCCGCCGTCGACGCTGCGTAGACCGCTGTTGAGGACCCAGTACGAGTCGTCCGTGTAATCGAGCAATCGCACCGGCACGTCCGGCACGGCCTTGTCGACCGGATACCGCGGCAGGTCGGCGCGCACGAGATTGCCGCCGTGGAGATCGATCGTCAGGTCGAGAACATCCGTGCGTACCGTCACGGTGCGCGTCGGCTGGGCCGTGGTCGGCGCGGACGGCAACGGCGTCGCTGGCGCTGATTCGTCCGCCGTCGCCGGCCCGATGTCCGGCAAAGCGATATCGCCGGGCGACGGGCTCACTGCCGCTGGGTTCGGCACAACATCGGTCACGGGAGCCGGCGGGGCGCCTTCGCGCGGATAGTCCACCAGCCACTGCTGATACGTCAGCCATACCATGACGATGAGCGTCATCCAGACGAATAACCGGATGTTTTCCATGGCTGATCTTCTACCGTGCCTTCGTGGCGCTCAGGCGCGTGAGGTGCTCTGTCAGACTAGCACGGAGTTCTTGCGACGACGCATGTCGCGCGCGCGCGTTCGCCATCACGATAAAGTCCCGCGACGGCAGGTCGGGCTGCAGCCGAAACGTCTCGCGCGCCAGTCGCTTGAGCCGGTTGCGATCGACGGCACGCTTCGCGGCACGGCGTGAGATCGCGAGACCGAGGCGTGCAGCCGTACCATCGTTGTCTCTTGCAAGGACGGTGAAATATCGATCTGAGGACCGCAGTGGGTCGGCGAAAACTCGGCTGAACTCTGCGGTACGCGTTAGTCGCCGCGCGCTCGGAAATCCGTAGCTCGCTACGGCGTCAACCGTGCTCGACCCTTGGCACGCCGACGGTTCAAAACCTGACGTCCCTGTTTGGTGGCCATGCGCGCTCGAAATCCGTGCGTGCGTTTGCGTCTGAGGTTGCTGGGTTGAAATGTGCGTTTCATGGCAGGCTCGACCCGAGTTGTGGTCCATTAAAAGTTGTAGTTAAAACAACGGGATGTGCCGCATCGGGCGAGCCGGGTAATTTACGCGCGGTCGTCGAGTGTGTCAATAGCGGGGCGCTGCCAGGAAGTTGTGGATAAGCGGGCCGCTTGCGTTATAGACTCACCGCAAGATCCTCGGGCTCGCTGCGGATCGCTAAACAGACCAAATCTTCGTTGAATTATCCATAAAGAAAAACTGTGGAATCTAACTCTGCGGCGCACGCATCGATTTGGGAACAATGCCTGCGGGTGCTGCGTAACGACCTGACGGATCAGCAATTTCATACTTGGGTACGGCCGTTGCAGGCGATCGTCGAGGACGGCGGCCTGCGGTTGCTCGCGCCCAATCGATTCGTCGTCGGCTGGATCCAAGACAATTGTCTGGATCGAATCATCTCGGTCGCGGCACCGATGCCGGTGTTTCTCGAGGTTGGCAGCCGGCTGCCGCCACTCGGCGTCGGCACGAGCGCCACGGCCGGCACGCGCGCACAGCGGCGCGACTGGCCGGGCGGGCGGTTGAATGCCGCTTTCACGTTCGCGAACTTCGTCGAAGGTAAGAGCAACCAACTCGCGAGAGCGGCCGCGTTACAAGTCGCCGAGAACCCCGGGACTGCCTACAACCCGCTGTTTATCTACGGCGGAGTCGGGCTCGGCAAGACGCACTTGATGCACGCTATCGGCAACGAGATGCTGCGCCGCGACGCAACCAAGCGCGTTGCCTACATCCATTCGGAACGCTTCGTGGGCGACATGGTTCGTGGCTTGCAGCACAACACGATTGCCGAGTTCAAGCGCAGCTATCGGTCCCTCGATGCGTTACTCATCGACGATATACAGTTTTTTGCCGGTAAGGATCGCTCGCAGGAAGAGTTTTTTCATACCTTCAATGCGCTCCTCGAGGGTCAGCGGCAAATCATCTTGACCTGCGATCGCTACCCGAAGGAGGTATCGGGTCTCGAGGAACGCCTCAAGTCTCGATTCGGTTGGGGCTTGACGGTCGCGATCGAGCCT
>QJXZ01000008.1 GCA_003248125.1 Gammaproteobacteria bacterium
CACGAACTCTGGCTCGAGCAGCCCGACCTACTCGCCCACTATCAACGACGGCTCGGCCATCTACTCGTAGATGAGTTCCAGGACACCAATACCATTCAATATGCGTGGCTGCGCGTGTTGGCGGGGCGCGTTGGCAAGGTGATGGCGGTCGGCGACGACGATCAGTCGATCTACGGCTGGCGCGGCGCCCGGATCGAGAACATCCATCGCTTTCAGCAGGATTTCGGTGATGTCAAGCTCATTCGCCTGGAACAGAACTATCGCTCCACCAGCACCATTCTGAAGGCGGCCAACGCGCTCATCAGCCACAACGTCGATCGGCTCGGCAAGGAGCTATGGACCGAGGGCCGAGAAGGCGATCCCATATTGCTGTATTCGGCGTTCAACGAGCTGGACGAAGCGCGCTTCATCGCCGATCGCATCGAGCGTTGGGTGAACGAGGGCGGCAGTCCGCGTGAGGCGGCGATCCTGTATCGGTCGAACGCCCAGTCGCGGGTGTTGGAAGAAGCGCTACTCCGGCTCGACATTCCTTATCGCATCTACGGTGGACAGCGGTTCTTCGAGCGTATGGAAATCAAGAATGCGCTGGCGTACATGCGGCTGACGTCCGATCCACACTCCGACCCTGCGTTCGAACGAGTCGTGAACACACCCACCCGTGGTATCGGCGAGAAGACCATCGCGGAACTCCGGGAGCGGGCACGTGCACGTGGCGTGTCGTTGTGGCAGACGGCCAAGGAGTCGATCGCCGACGGCGCGCTTACCGGGCGCGCGGGCAATGCGGTCGCCGGATTCGTGACGTTGATCGAGCAGCTGTCGGCGGCCGTTCGTGGCCTGCCGCTGCATGAGTTGGCCGAGCACGTGCTCGATGTCACCGGACTCTACGAATTCCATGCGCGCGAGAAGGGCGAGCGCGGTCTGGCGCGCAAGGAGAACTTGGACGAGCTGATCTCCGCATGCCGGCAGTTCAGCGGCGAAGTCGTGCTACCGCTCACCGAAACGGGTGCCGCGCAAGAAGGCCAAAGCGTGCTGGAGGAGTTCCTCGATCAGGCTGCGCTCGAGAGCGGTGAGCACCAGGCCGGTAGCGACGACAACTGCGTACAGATGATGACGCTGCATTCGGCAAAGGGGCTCGAATTCCCGCTGGTGTTCATGGCCGGCATGGAGGAGGGGCTGTTTCCGCACCGGATGTCGGCCGAGGAGCCGGGCCGCATGGAAGAAGAACGCCGGCTCTGCTACGTGGGAATCACGCGGGCAATGCGCCAGCTCTATCTCACCCACGCAGAGACGCGACGGTTGCACGGTAACGACACCTACAATCGGCCCAGTCGATTCGTGGCGGAGGTGCCACAGGCGTTGGTGCAGGAGGTTAGGTTGCGTGGCGCGGTGATCCGGCCGGGCCCCACTCGACCGACTCCGCGCGGTGTGCGTGATGCCGATGCGGAGCGATGGGCGGCCGACGACGGCACGTTGCGAATCGGTCAGCGCGTGCTGCACGGTAAGTTCGGCGAGGGTGTGGTGCTGCAGAGTGAAGGCCAAGGCGACCGCGCGCGCGTACAGGTAAACTTCGCGGGCGCGGGTGCCAAGTGGCTGATGCTCGGCTACGCGAAACTCGAACCACTCGATTAGGACGATAGATGGCGCGCTTGCTCGGTCTCTTGGTCGTTGTCTCGACAATGCTGGTTGGATGCGGAAAAGACGAGCAGCCAACGGCTTCAGTAGGGGGCACTGCTGCTCAGCCAAGCGAAGTCATTCACTGGAAGCTCATCACCACGTGGCCGAAGAATCTGCCGGCGCTCGGTATTGCGCCCGAAAACCTCGCAAAACGAGTCGACGTCATGTCGAACGGCCGGCTCAAGATCAAGGTGTACGGCGCCGGTGAGCTGGTGCCCGCATTCGGCGTGTTCGACGCCGTCGCACAAGGTACGGCGCAAATGGGCCACGGCGCGTCGTACTACTGGCGCGGCAAGATTCCGGTGGCGGCCGTCTTCTCCACGGTGCCGTTCGGGCTCACCGCGCAGGAAATGAACGGCTGGTTGCTGTTCGGCGGCGGCATGGAGCTATGGCGCGAACTGTACGCGCCGTTCGGGCTGGTACCAATGGTGAGCGGTAACACCGGTGTGCAAATGGCTGGTTGGTTCAACAAGGAAGTGAATTCGCTGGCCGACATCAAGGGCCTCAAGATGCGCATACCGGGTCTCGGCGGTGAAGTGTTCCAGCGTGCCGGCGGGGTGGCGGTCGCCATGCCGGCGAGCGAAATGTTCACCGCGCTGCAGACCGGCGCGATCGACGCCACCGAATGGGTGGGACCGTACAACGATCTTGCGCTCGGCCTCTATACGGTCGCCAAGTACTACTACTACCCGGGTTGGCACGAGCCCGGACCTGCGCTAGAGGCGATCGTCAACCAGGCGGCGTGGGATGCGCTGACGCCGGATCTCAAAGCGATCGTCGAGACGGCGTCACGCGCGATCAACGACGAAATGCTGGCGGAGTTCACGGCGCGCAACAATGCCGCGCTCAAGACATTGGTCGAAGAACATGGCGTTGTGCTGAAGCGATTGCCGGACGACGTGCTGGCCGAATTCAAACGGTTGTCGAACGAAGTGGTGGACGAGCTGGCGACCGAGAGCGAGATCGCGGGCCGTATCGTTGCTTCGTATCGCGCGTTCCAAAAGGACGTCACGCACTATCACGCCATCTCCGAGCAGGCGTACATCAACGCGCGCTGATGGAGCTCAAGGCCACACGCTACGAGGTGGACGACGGCATCGGTGTCATTACGCTCGACCGGCCGCACCGCATGAACGCGTGGACGGGTCGAATGCATGCCGAGTACCGATTCAATTTGGCGCAAGCCGACGATGACCCCAACGTGCGCGCCATCATCGTCACCGGTGCGGGACGGGGATTTTGCGTCGGCGGCGATGCCCAAGCGCTCGAAGGCCATGTCGAAAAAGGCGGCTACGACCCCGGTACGCCTGCAGCCATGGCAATGCCGGGTGGTGACCCGACGCCGGAGTTCAACGCACCGTTTGCGTATCACTTCGCGCTCACCAAGCCGATCATCGCCGCGATGAATGGCCCCGCCGCCGGTGTCGGCTTGGCGCTCGCGTGCTTCACCGACATTCGATTTGCCGCGGCGGGTGCGAAATTCACCACCGCGCACGGCAAGCTCAATTTGCCTGCCGAGTATGGGTTGTCGTGGCTGTTGCCGCGCATGATCGGGCTGACGCGCGCCAACGATCTGTTGTTGTCGAGCCGTGTGTTCACGGCCGAGGAAGCGATGGCGCTGGGTCTAGTCAACGCGGTGTATGCGGCCGAGGAAGTGCTCCGCGAGGCGCGCGTCTACGCACAGCATCTCATCGCAACCGTCTCACCCGGATCGCTGCGCGCGACTCGCGCGCAGATCTATCGCGATTTGCATCGCTCGATAGCGGCGTCGGTCGACGATTCGGAGGTGCGCCTCAGGGCCATGATGAAAGAAGCGGACTATGCCGAGGGCGTGCGTGCATTCTTGGAGAAACGCGCGCCGCGCTGGCGAGATGTCTAGTGCTTGGCCGCGGCTCCGCGTGTAGCGACGATCAGCCGTACAGCGCGTTCGGGAGCCAGGTGGCCAGGCTCGGCCAGATCACCAGCAGAACCAACAGCACGAGTTGCAGCGCGATGAAGGGGATGACGCCCCGGTAAATTGCCGCGGTCGATACTGACGACGGCGCCACGCCGCGCAGATAGAAGAGCGCAAAACCGAAGGGTGGCGTGAGAAACGACGTTTGTAGATTTACTGCGACCATCACGCCGAGCCACACCGGATCCAGACCCATGGCCAGCAGTACCGGTCCGACTATCGGAATCACCACGAACGTAATCTCGATGAAGTCGAGGATGAAACCGAGCAGGAAGATGACGACCATGACGATCAGCGTTGCGCCGACCACCCCACCGGGCATGTCTTCGAATACCGAAGCAATCACCTCGTCGCCGCCGTAACCACGAAAGACGAGAGAGAAGATCGACGCGCCGATCAAGATGAAGAACACCATCGCCGTGGTCTTCAAGGTCGACTCGCCGATCTCGCGTAACGTAGCAAGATCGATGGCGCGATAGCCGATGCCGAGCAGCAGCGCGCCGAGCGCGCCGACAGCCGCCGCTTCCGTGGGTGTGGCGAAACCTGCCAGGATGCTGCCGAGCACGGCGACGATGAGGGCAAGCGGTGGCACCAATCCGCGGACCAGCTCGCGGGCCAGGTGGACGTCGCGACCTACCGTGAGCGACGAGCGGTCGACGGTGGGTGCGCGCGCCGGACCAACACCAATCCCGGGACGAGCGCACCCGCAAACAGGTCGCCCACCGAAACCGTCTTCGGCGCGAATACACCCTGCGCGAGTTGTGCTTGCTGATAGGCGTTCGACATCACGTCGCCGAGCAACACCAGAGCGATCGATGGCGGGATGATCTGACCGAGCGTACCGGTGGCACAGATCGTGCCGGTTGCGAGACGCGGGTCGTAGCCGTGTTTCAGCATCGCGGGCAGCGACATGAGACCCATCGTCACTACGGTTGCGCCAACGATGCCCGTGCTCGCCGCCAGCAGCATCCCTACCACCGTGACGGCAATCCCGAGGCCGCCCGCGAGTCTGCCGAGCAAGATCGACATGCTGTCGAGCAGCGACTCTGCGATGCGTGTCTTCTCTAGCGTTACGCCCATCAGCACGAATAGCGGTACGGCGATGAGTGTCGCGTTGTCGATGATGCCGTACAGGCGCCCAGGCAAAAACAGCAGATCGTTGGCATCGAAACTGCCGATGAGCACACCGAACCCTGCAAATGCGAGTGATACGCCCGCCAGTGTCAGCGCGACCACGGCGCCGCGTCACCCACGCGATCGGTTCCGGAATGCTGCGAGCAGCTGCAAAGATTCGGCGATGCCCTGTAGGAACAGTAGGGCTGCCATGGCGGGAATGAGCGTCTTCAGCAAGAAAACGCCCGGAATGCCGCCGACTTCGGCCGATGCCTCGCGTACACGCCAAGAAGCGGCCACGTAGTCGAGACTCGAGACGAATATGTAGGCGGCGACCGGCACCAGTAACAACAGATGCCCACAAAGATCGATGATTGCTCGCCGTCGTTCGCCGACTCGAGAATAGAAGAGATCGACGCGCACATGCGCACCATGGCGCAACGCAAATGGGATGCCGAGCATGAACACGAGTGCATGCATGTAGGTGACACTCTCTTGCATGCGCACCGCACCCGTATCGAAACCGTAGCGCAGCACCACCACGGTCACCGTGACGAGCACCATTGCGAACGTGAGCCAAGCGATTGCCCGGCCGACGATGTCGGTGAGCACATTGACGTACTTCACGAGGTAAGCCAGCGTTCGATGGCGGGCGCGACGTCGAGCTCGAGTACCGCGGCTGCCCACAAGACGAATCCCACCCAGGTGTTGTTCTTGAATGCGGCGAAGCAGTCGGGTGCCTTGCGGCCGCGGATGAGTCGACTCTGGTGGACGAACAGCCCGGCAATGACCCCCAAGCCCACACCGAATATCGGACCCATGTGTGCGCGCAGCGCGAACAGCAGCAGTGCCAGGAGCGCTGTGCCCTGGAGAATCGCGATCATCAATCGATCGGTGCGCCCGAACAGAATCGCAGTGGACTTGATGCCCACCCTGAGGTCGTCGTCGCGATCGACCATGGCATAGAGGGTGTCGTACATGACGATCCAAAGCACGCTGGCGAGAAACAGCAACCATGCCTCGGGTGGTAGCGACTCGGTCGTGGCCGTAAACGCCATGACAATGCCCCAGCTGAAGGCGGCACCGAGCACCACTTGCGGCAGATAGGTCCAGCGCTTCATGAACGGGTAAAGCGTTGCGATAGCGCCGCCGGCGACCGCCATCCACTGCGTCAGTTCGTTGAGAAACATCACGAGCAGCAACGCCAGTGCAAGTAATGCCGCGAACAGCAGCAGCGCCTCGGTTTCGTCTACCTCGCCGCGCGCCAGAGGTCGGTCACGCGTTCGTTCGACTGCGCCGTCGAAGTGCCGGTCGGCGTAGTCGTTGATGACACAGCCCGCCGCGCGCATGACGATGCAGCCCAGCGTGAAGATGGCAACCAGGTGGATGGGCGGGCTGCCGCCGGCGGCGATCCACACTGCCGCCAGCGTCGGCCACAGCAGAAGCAGCGTACCGACCGGGCGGTCGAAGCGCATGAGCTTCGCATACAGCGGCAATCGTTGGGTGAGCGATGTCATCTCGAGCGCTGCGTTCGGTGCGGCCAAGTGTAGCCGCTGACCCGCCTTTCCCTAAGCCTGTGCAGGTTTGCAATTTGGCGGGTGCGGAAGTAGCTTACGCCGCCACTCTAGCGGACCGATCAAAGAGTTCCGATGCGGAAATGGCAGTGTATCGTCTGCGGTTGGATCTATGACGAAGCCGAAGGCTATGAAGACGAAGGCATTGCACCAGGCACCGCATGGGCTGATGTTCCGGAGGACTTCGTCTGTCCCGAGTGCGGCGTCAGTAAAGAAGACTTCGAAATGATCGAGGTCGGCTGATCGGTACGCACGCAAGCAACGGTCGAAGGCGACGCGGATGAACCTCACTGCGCGAATTCTGATCGGCATGGCAGCCGGTGTGACGATCGGACTGTTGATCCAGCAGGTCGACGTGGCGCCCGATCACTGGCTCAACACCTTCGTTGTCCAAGGCGTATTCCATGTCGGCGGCAGGATCTTCATCGCATCGCTCATGGTGATGGTTGTGCCGCTGGTGCTCGTGTCCATCGTCTGCGGTGCGAGTGCGCTCTCCGATGGCACCAGCATGGGCCGACTCGGCATCAAAACCCTCGGCCTCTACCTCGCGACCACCGCTTTGGCGATCACACTTGCGCTCACGTGCGCACTCGTCGTCGGCCCCGGCGAAGGCGTCGAACAGGCAGGTCCCGTTGCCTTCGAGGCGCCGCAAGCGCCACCGCTCGAGGACGTGCTGATCAACATATTCCCGACCAACCCGGTCGCGGCGATGGCCAACGGCAACATGCTGCAGATCATCGTCTTTGCGCTGCTGCTCGGCATCGCCATCGCCCGCGTGGGTGACGCCGGGGCGCGGGTACGTGCGCTGTTCGACGACCTCAATGCCGTGCTCATGAAGCTCATCACCATGCTCGTCGAGCTCGCGCCCTACGGCGTGGTCTGCTTGATGGCTAAGCTGTTCGCGGAAGTCGGTTGGGAAGAGATTCTCAAGCTCGCCAAGTACTTCTTTACCGTGGTGGCGGGACTCGTTCTGCACGTCTCCATCATTTATCCCACGCTGCTGGTGTTGCTCGCGCGCGTCAATCCGCTGACGTTCTTCGGCAAGATGCGTGAACCGATGCTGGTTGCATTCAGCACGTCGTCGAGCGGCGCGACGTTGCCGGTCACGCTGCGCACGGTGGAACGGCGGCTCGGCGTGCACAATGAAGTAGCATCGTTCGCCATTCCACTGGGCGCTACGATCAACATGGACGGCACCGCCATCATGCAGGGTGTCGCCACCGTGTTCATCGCACAATTCTTCGGCATCGATCTGACGATGTCGGACTACTTGATGGTGATCTTGACGGCAACGCTGGCTTCGATTGGCACCGCGGCGGTGCCAGGGGTCGGGCTGGTCATGCTGACGATGGTGCTCACACAAGTCGGACTTCCAGTCGAAGGGATCATGCTCATCATCGGTGTCGATCGTTTGCTCGATATGATGCGCACCGCCGTCAACGTGGCGGGCGATGCCACTGTCGCGACGGTCGTTGCGCGCAGCGAGGGCTTGCTCGATCTCGACGTGTTGCAGAATCCACAAGCCGGCTTGGCCGAAAAGTCCTGAGTTCGGACGCGCGGTTTACTCGACGCCGGCGACCTCAAACGTTCGCGTAATCCTGGCTCGGCGGCGACCAGAGACCGACGATGGCGTCGGCGAGTTGCGGTGCGGTGTCGAGCAGCCGCGTGGCGATCATGCTTGCTTCGGCGACTAGGTTCGCATCGCGGCCGAGATCGGCAACGCGAAACACTTGCTCGCCGGTCTGACGCGGGCCGAGCACATCACCGGGTCCGCGCAGCTTCAGATCCGCTTCGGCGATCACAAAGCCGTCCTGTGAGCGGCGAATCACCGCGAGGCGTTCCTGGGCAACGGCGGTGAGTGGCGGTGCAAATAGCAGGATGCACCGGCTGGCGCGTTCGCCACGTCCGACCCTGCCGCGCAACTGGTGCAGTTGGGCAAGTCCCAAGCGCTCGGCGTTTTCGATCACCATCAAGGTCGCATTGGGCACGTCGACACCGACTTCGATAACCGTGGTTGCGACCAACAATGCAATCTCGGCGGCCGCGAACGCGGCCATGGTGCGTGCCTTCTCGGCGCTCGGTAGACGGCCATGCAGCAGGCCGATCGCCAACTTCGGGAAGCGCGCACGCAACTCTGCAACCGTGGTCTCGGCCCCTCGCGAATCGGAGGCCTCCGATTCCTCGATCAACGTACATACCCAATAGGCCTGTTCGCCGCGCGCGCACGCACGCGCGACACGGTCGATGACGGTATCGCGGCGCGCAGCGCTCACGACCCGGGTTTCAATCGGCTGCCGCCCCTTCGGTAGCTCGTCGATCATGGAAACGTCCATGTCGGCATACAAGGCCATGGTCAGCGTGCGCGGGATGGGTGTGGCAGTCATCACCAACTGGTGAGGCAACATGCCCTTCGACCGTAGCGCCATGCGCTGGTGCACGCCGAAGCGGTGTTGTTCATCGATGATGACGAGCGCGAGCGCAGCAAACTCCACATCTTTCTCGAACAGCGCATGGGTACCGACGACGACCAGCACTTCGCCCCGCGCGATGGCGGCATGGCGTGCGCGTCGTTCCGCGCGGCTCGCGCTGCCGGTCAGCAAGCTCACCTCGATGCCGAGCGGTGCAAGCCAGCTGGAAAAATTCAGGTAGTGCTGTTCGGCGAGAATTTCGGTGGGTGCCATGATGGCGGTCTGCCGGCCGTGCTCGGCGGCACGGATGGCGGCAAAGGCGGCGATCACGGTCTTACCGGAGCCGACGTCACCCTGCAGTAGCCGCAACATCGGCCGGTCGCGCTCGAGATCGAGCAAAACTTCCGTAGCCACTCGGCGCTGGGCCGCCGTCAGCTCGAAGCCGAGCCGGCGCAACAACTCGGCGCCGAGACGCTGCGCGCGCGGCAGCGCAACGGTGGTTTCCTGCTGGCGGGCGCGGGCGCTGCGCTTCAATGCCAGTACGTTGGCCAATATCTCGTCGAGCGCCACGCGTGCACGCGCTTGGTCGAGGAGTGACTCGGTGGCGGTGGTCGGCGGTCGATGCAGAAAGCGGAGTGCCACACGCAAATCTGCAAACGCTTGATCATCGAGAAATTTGTCGATGCGCGGTGGCTGCCAGCGGTCGAGCCGGTCGAGCACTTGGTCGAGCAGTGAAATGATGCGCTTTTGCGCCAACCCTTCGGTGGTTGGATAAACCGGTGTCAGGGTCGGTGGCGGTGGCGGCGGCTCGGCCGGGAAGGCGCGGTACTCGGGATGGATGATCTCGAGGCCGCTCGGTCCCATGCGCACCTCGCCAAAGCATTGTACCCACATGCCTTCTTGCAAGCTCTTGCGTTGCCGTTCATTGAAATGGAAGAAGCGCAGCGTCAGGTAGCCCGTGTCGTCCTCGACTTCGACCAGCCAGCTACGGCGTTTGCCATAGGCAATGCGCGAACGCCGCACCTGCGCCGCGATGAGTGCCTCGGCACCAACCTTGAGCGCGGCAAGCTTGCGCACGCGGGTACGATCTTGGTAGCGCGCAGGCAGGTGGAGGAGCAGATCGAGCGCGGTGTGTATCCGAATGCGGTCGAGCTTCTCGGCGAGCGCGGGGCCAACGCCGCGCAAGGTGCGAACGCTGTCGTCGAGCGCGGGGGCCGTCACTCGCCGGAGGGCAAGGCCATGATGGCGTCCACTTCCACCGCCGCACCGCGCGGCAGTTCGGCGACGCCGATAGCGGCACGGGCCGGGTAGGGTTCGCAGAAGTACTCGCCCATCACGGCATTGACGCGCGCGAAATGGGCAAGCGATGTGAGATAGACGGTGAGCTTCACACAATCGTCGAGCGTACCGCCTGCCGCGGTCGCGACCGCCGCCAGATTTCGAAACACGCGGTGGATCTGCGTATCGATGTCACCCTCGACCAGCTGCATGGTGCTAGGGTCGAGCGGAATCTGGCCCGACAGGTAGACCGTCTCGCCGACCCGAACGGCTTGCGAGTAGGTGCCGATCGCGGCCGGTGCATCGGCAGTGGCTACGGCGCTTCGCGTCGGCGCGGTCATTTGATGGTGCGGCTCAAGCTGTGCACGTGGTTGAGCCGGCGAATGCGGCGCATGACTTGCGCCAAATGCGTGCGATTGCGAACCGACACCTCGACGATCACGGTCGATAGCTCGGCGTTGCGCTCGTCGACCTTGATGTTGTCGATGCCGGCGTCGGCATCGTTTGCGGTCGCCGCGATCTCGGCGATTACGCCCTTTTGGCGATCGACTTGAATGCGCAAAGTGGCGGCATACTCGCCCTTCACGTCGGTGGACCAGCGCGCGGGGATGATTTCAGTCGGGCTCCGGCGCCTGAGCTCCGCCATGTTCTTGCAGGTTTCGATGTGGACGACGAAACCCTTGCCCGGCGACATGTGCCCAACGATGGGATCGCCCGGCACTGGGTAGCAGCAGCGCGCGTAACTGATGACCAGACCTTCGCTGCCGCGAATCGCGACGGCGCCACCTTGTTGGACGGGCACCACATGGGCGCTTGGATCGTCGACCGACAACAGCCGCTGCGCGACCACGTAGGCCATGAAGTTGCCGAGGCCGATACCTTCGAGCAAATCGTTCAAGCGTCGAACGTTGAACTCCTTCAAGATCATGCGCAGTCGCCGGAAGTCGAGATCGTTGATGCTCGCATCACTTGCCGCAAGTGCGCGGTTCAACAGGCGGCGGCCCAGCGCGATCGACTGCGAACGCTTCTGTGCCTTGAGCGCCTGTCGAATTGCAGTACGCGCCTTGCCGGAGACGGCGAACGATAACCAGTCGGGATTCGGCCGAGCATCCTTCGATGTGATGATCTCGACCGTCTGCCCGTTCTGCAGCTGCGACGAAAGCGGCGCCAAATTGCGATCGATGCGGCACGCGACGCACGTATTGCCGACGTCGGTGTGCACGGC
>QJXZ01000023.1 GCA_003248125.1 Gammaproteobacteria bacterium
GGCGCGCTGATACAAGGCATCGCGCTTCGATGGGAGCATCGTCCCCAAGATCAGCGCCACTTCGAACGACGTCGTGCTGTGGCCGGAGACATAGGTTGCCCCGCCCGTGCTCTCGGCGATGTCGGGGAACGCGTTGGCAAGATCGGCGCTGTATTTGAACGGACGCTGCTTATTGTATTGCTGCTTCACTGGACCGACGCCGAATCTAGCGTCCGCAACCACCTTGGCGATGAACTCGCCCACCAGCGGAAAGTTTTCCTGCGTGAATTTCGGGCCGAGAACGGGACCGGCGATGGTGTAAACATCCTGCGGAAGATCGTCGCGCACGGCCTGGGCGCGCTCGGGTGTCATGTCTTTCTGCAATTCGGCGACGATCGCAAGATCGAGCTTGCCCATCATCGACGTCTCCGTGGGGGGTGACGGCAGCAGCGACGCAATGTCGATGTCGGCCTGCGTGATATAGGGTTGGTCGGATAGAGACAGAGCCGGGGTAGCGGTGACACAAAGTACTGCCGCCGACAGAAGTGCCAGTTTGCGCATGAATATTCTCCCGCGATGGTGCCGTGGAAACGACAATGGCGTGATTCTACTCGATAGGCCGTCCGAGCGAGGGGCTCTTTTATCGGCGTAACGCACGCGGCGGCGTTCGTCCTGCGTGGCGCCCCACAGCGATCCGGCTGGGCGTCGTCGACGATCTGTTAGGCCCGAATTCGCGCCGTCACTCCAGCGCCGGCAGCCACGCCTGCGTCGAATGGCAGTTGTTGCAGTTGTCACCGGTGGTCGGGTGATCCGACGTCTTCCCCGTAGCCAGAGTGCCATTGTGACAGCTCGCGCACGCGCCGAGCACTTGCGTGTGATCGACTTGAGCTGCGGGCGCGAACACGGTTGTCGTGTGGCAATCCTCGCAGACATTCGTCGTGAATATGTGTCCCGCGTGCTTGCCGACGGAATCGACACCGTTGTGGCAACTCACGCAGTTACCGGTGACACCGAAATGATCGAACGCAAATACCGGTAGCCATGCGATCGACTCGTGGCAAGCGCCGCAGTCCGATTGGGTCAGTGGGTGATCCGGGGGCTTGCCGACCGAGTAAATGTTGTTATGGCACGTTTCGCAAGTCGCGTAGACCGCCTCGTGATCCATCCGCCAAATCGGCACCCACGATGCGGTCCGATGGCAGTCGTCGCACACGTCGTTGCTGAGCACGTGGTCGACCGGTTTGGCGCTCGCGGTGATGCGGCCGCCGAGCGCGTGGCAGCCGCTGCACTGCGTCGGGGTGCCTTGGAAAACGCCGGCGATGTGGCACGCTTCACAATCGGTCGTCTGATGCTGGCCGTCGAGATCGAACCCCGTCGTGAAATGGTCGAACCGCGAAGTGAACGCGGACTGCGCAGCGACGTGCAGCGGCACGAGCAGGCCAGTCAACGCAATTGCGAGGAGCCATTTTTGCATAATCCCGTGCAACGCTTCTCCCTCTGCGCGCAATTAGACTATATCGATCCCTCGACTCACTGCGACGCAGCGCGCGAAAAACTGCAAGCGCGCGGAATACTCTGTACTACGGTCGATTCGCAAGCAAGGCGGGCGAGTCAATCGAAATGAGAATCGATCAGCTCCCGCATGCGATCTTGCGCGAATGTCGCTGGCTGGAGACACATTGTAGAACGGCACACTCCGATGCGATGCTTCTTGACGGCGCACTAGTGCGACGACAAGCGTGAACGGATGCACGGTAACGACGACGCGCGACGCGCATCATTCGAACTCGGTCGAATGTGCCATGCCTGACGGACAGGGCCAGGGATCAGGCAATGTCGGACCTTGAACGGACTCAACTGCATATGCATCGATGTCGGGCTGCATTCCGGTTGCTGATATGCGTCGGTGCGCTGATCGCCGGATGCAGCGGTGGGTCCGATCCCTCGAACGGCATCACGCCCGTGCCACTCGGCTCATCGCCGAATCCGGGCGTCTCTTCG
>QJXZ01000084.1 GCA_003248125.1 Gammaproteobacteria bacterium
CCCGCGGGCGTGGCGGTTGTACGACCGGCTGGGTGAATTCGTCCGGATTGCGATCGGCGACGAGCGCATGGTCGCCGATTTCGACGTCGAATTGGTGGGTCATGCACTGTGCGGATTCATCGGCGCCGCCTCGGTCTACGCCGCGCGCAAATCGGTGCCGCTCGAGATCTTGATCGACAACGTGGTGACCATCATCGGCCGCGCGCTCGGTACACCGTCAGCGGCATTGCATTGATTCGCGACAATCAGTTTTCTGGCAGGAGGAAGACATGAGATTCGGCATTTTCTACGAGCATCAGCTGCCACGGCCGTGGCACGAGGGTGCGGAGCAACGGCTGTTCAACGAGGCCCTCGAGCAAGTCGAGGTGGCCGATCGCTTGGGCATCGACTATGCCTGGGAGGTCGAGCACCATTTCCTCGAGGAGTATTCCCATTCCTCTGCACCTGAAGTGTTCCTTGCCGCCTGCGCAGCACGCACCAAGAACATTCGCCTCGGGCAGGGCATCCGCCAAGTCATTCCGCAATACAACCATCCGGCACGCACCGCCGAGGTGATCGCGACCCTCGACTTGGTGTCGAACGGCCGTGTCGACTTTGGCACCGGTGAGTCGTCCGCGGTGCTGGAGCTTGGGGGCTTCGGCATTCCCGTGGAGGAAAAGCGCAAGATCTATCTCGAGTCGACCGAGCAAATCGCCAACATGCTGGCCATGGATCCCTACCCCGGATACAAGGGCAAGTACTTCGAGATGCCGTGTCGCAATATCGTGCCGAAGCCGGTGCAGCGGCCGCATCCGCCGATCTGGGTGGCATGTAGCCAGCGGGAAACGATTCGCATGGCGGCGCGACTCGGCATTGGTGCACTCACGTTCGCGTTCGTCGATCCGTTGGAGGCGAAAGCTTGGGTCGACGAGTACTACGGCATCATCAAGAGCGACGAGTGCGTGCCGATCGGTCACACGGTGAACGCCAACATCTGCATGGTGTCGAGTTTCTCGTGTCATCCCGATCGTGAGGAAGCCATCCGTCGCGGCTTGAAGGGCTTCGAGTTCTTTGGCTACGCGCTCGGCAGCCTGTACGGTTTCGGTGCGCATAAACCTGGCAGAACCAATTTGTGGGAGGAGTTCAGCAAGGTCTACGAAAAGCGCATGACGGAAATTCCGATCGAGATCAGCGAAGCGTTGTCGGGCGGCCGCGGTGGCATCGGTACGCCGGACGACCTGCGCAATCACTTACGCAAGTTCGAGGAAGCCGGCGTCGACCAGGTGACGTTCATCCAACAGGCGGGCATGAACAAGCACGAGCACATCTGCGAGGCGCTCGAATTGTTCGCCGCGCAAGTCATGCCAGAGTTCAAGGGCCGAATGCCGGAGCGTGAAGCCAAGAAGCAAGCCGAACTCGCGCCCTTCATCGAGGCGGCGCTCGCCCGCAAGGTGCGCATGCGCGAGTTGGCCGACAACGAGATACCGGTATTCCCCGCGCTCGGACGGCGAATCACCGAGGAGAGCAAGTCAGAACCCTCGATCTACGAGAAACCCGCCGCGGGCTGAGTCGTCTGCTAGCGACTCAAAAGGGGCGCCGAGGCGCCCCTTTTTGTTTGCCGTCTGCAACCATTTGTCGATCTCTCGCATCTATGGGGTATGTCGAAATTTTCCGGCATCGCGATCGAGGCGGACATCGTTGCCCGCGCGAAGCGTGGCGACCGCACCGCGCTCGAGTCACTGTACCGGGCGTTGGCCGGCCCTGTGCACGGGCTCACCGCGCGCATTTTGGGTGATCGCCAACTCGCCGCAGAGGCGACTCAGGACACTTTTCTCGACGTCATCGAGAACGCCGCCTCGCTCAGCGATGCCGGCGCCGTGGGCTGGTGGGTGCGTCGTATCGCAGTCAATCAATGCTTACGAAGGCTGCGTTCACCGTGGCACCGACGGCGTGTGTGGCTGGACTCGCCTGTCGAGGAGGCCGGCGATACACCGCGTCCGGATCAACGTCGCGACTTGGAAAATGCACTTGCGACGTTGTCGGCACCAAGCCGGTTCGTGGTCTGGATGCACGACGTCGAAGGCTACACACACAAGGAGATCGGTGAGCTGTTGGGTAAGACCGAGAGTTTCTCGAAGTCGCAGCTGGCGCGTGCCCACGCCCGACTGTTGGGTTACTTCGAAGGAGGTAGTGCAGATGAACGAGCGCGACACAACGGAACTCATTGACTATCTCGAGGACCGGCTGCCCGCCGATTGGCGGCGTACGCTCGAGGCGGATGCCGAGTTTCGTGCCCGGCTGACGCGCTTGGCGGGGATTCGCACGGCGCTTGCCGAATTGCCGGATCCGGAACCTCCGCCCTTCACGCCGCTGTCGGAGACGCCACCGCGCAGACGTCGGCCACGTTGGCTGCACGGGCCGGCTTCAGGGCGGCTGTCGCTGGCTACCGTGGCTGTCGCGGCTACCGCGGCCGCCGCCGCAGTGGTCGCCGTCGTGGGCATCGGTTTGTGGCAGGCGCCCGACAACGGTGGCGGCGTGTCGATCGAACCAGTGGCGGGCCTGATGGCGGAGTCGCAGACCCTCGAGCGAGTGTGGGCTGCCGACCGGCCGTATCGGCTGGTGGCAGGCCCGGTTACCCGCGGCATCGCCATGCGCATCGCCGATGTCGATGGTGAGATCGCAGCGCTCGGTGAACCTACCGCCGAGGATATGGAGTTGCGGCGCGTGCTGTGGCAGCGACGCGTCGAGCTCATGCAATCGCTCATCGACAACGAGCGTGCGCGCCCCGAGCCCCCTTTCGTCCTATAGGAGACTGCACATGAATCGATTGCCTGTGTTGACGATTGCATTGCTTGCCCTGGTTGCTGCACCGGTCATGGCACACGAAGTCGATCCGGAGATCGAAGCGAAGATCGAGGCCGCGCGTGCCAAACTCGATGCCGCCGCACGCGAGCTGGCCGAGTTGCATACCGGCGACGCCTTCCAATGGGTTGCGCGCCTTGGCGCCGACCGACCCTTCCTCGGTGTGCTGCTCGGTGAACCGAGTGGCGACGGCGTGAAGTTGGTGGGCGTGACCCCCGGCAGCGGCGCGGCCAAGGCCGGGCTCGAAGCCGGTGATGTGTTGACCAAGGTCAATGGCGTCGCGGTCGAGGGCAAGCCCCGGAACGTCACCAAGGCGTTGCACGATGTCGAAGTGGGCGCCGATGTGGAGATCGAATACCGCCGCGGAGGTAAGGACAAGACGGCGACCGTCACGACGCAGATGCGTGACGCGCACGCCATGTTGCTCCCTGACTTCGACGTCGACATCGACATGCAGGACTTCGATGACATCGGCGGCAAGGGTGTGCGGTTCCAGATCGAGGACGCCGGCTTGCGGCTACACGATCTCGACTCCGATCTGGCGAGCTATTTCGGTGTCGATAACGGTGTGTTGGTGCTGAGCGCAGGCAAGAGTGGGCTGAAGAGTGGCGATGTCATCGTCGCCGTTGCAGGTGCGGCGCCGAAAGACGCCCGCGATGCAAGGCATCGGATCGCGAGCGCCGACGGTGCGGTCGATGTTACGGTGCGCCGGCAGGGCGTCGAGCAAGCCGTGAGCGTCGATGGCGCCAGTCTGGCGGTGCTGCCCCCGGGGCCACACATTCGCCGCGTGATCCATCTGCGCGATGCCGACGGTAATGAATCCGTCTACGGCGATGAAGATTGATCGTTCGCTTCGTACCGCTCGAGGCGTTCCTGTTGCTCGAGCCAATGCTGCTCGGCGTGCGCCAACTCACGCCGTAGCTTGCCTTGCCGTTCGAGCAATGCTTCGAGCTCGGCTGCACCTTGTTCGGCATACGTGTCGGGTTCGCCCAAGCGATGGTGCAATAGCGCCAGCTCACGGCTGAGTTCGTTGACCCGCGCTTCGGCGCGCTGCGCCGCGTTGCGCAGGGTCTGGGTGCGACGCCGCGCGTCTGCGCTTGCCCTGCGCCGGTCCTTGCGGCTCGGTGTGATCGACTCGGTAGGTGCGTTGCTGCGACTCTGCTTGAGCTCGAGTACATACGCGTCGAGGTCGCCATCGAACGGTAGCAATCGACCGCGATCCGCAAGAAAGTAATCTTCGATCGTGCGCGCCATGAATTCGCGGTCGTGGGAAACCAACACCATGGCGCCGCTATAGTCCTGGAGCGCGACCGAGAGTGCGTGTCGCATCTCGAGGTCGAGATGGTTGGTCGGCTCGTCGAGCAGCAGGATCGAAGGCCGGCGCCATGCGAGCAAGGCAAGCACCAGTCTTGCTTTCTCGCCGCCGGACAGCGTGGTGATGCGCTGCCCGACCATCGAGCCCGGAAACCCCCATCCGCCCAAATGATCGCGCATCGCTTGCTCGCGGGCCGCAGCGTCGATGTCGGTGATGGCTTCGAGCGGTGTCGACGATCCATCGAGCAGCTCGAGCTGATGTTGCGCGAAGTAGCCCACGTTGGCATGCATGCCGAATTTGAACGTACCGCCCAACGGCTCGAGTTCTCCGGCCAACGTCTTCATGAATGTACTTTTGCCAGCGCCGTTGTGGCCGAGAATGCCGATGCGGTTGCCGGGAATCAGCGCGAAGCGCACCTCTTCCAGCACGCGATTCGCCTCGTAGCCGAAGGCGCCGTGCTCGACGTCGAGTAGGAAACGCGATGTCCGCTCTGGGTTGGGGAAATCGAAGCGGTACGGCGAGTCCGTGTGCGCAGGTGCCGAGACCTTGAGGCGCTCCAACGCCTTGATGCGACTCTGGACTTGCTTCGCCTTGCTCGACTTGGCACGAAACCGGTCGATGAACGATTGGATGTGCTTCGCCTCGCGTTGTTGCGCGCGATACATCGCGGATTGGCGAGCGAGATTTTCTGCTCGCGCGCGCTCGAATGCGCTGTAGTTGCCGCGGTACATCGTGGCACGGCCGTTCTCGAGCAACGCCGTGTGGTCGGTGCATGCATCCAGGAAGTCGCGATCGTGCGCGATCACGACGAGCGTGCCGGCGAAGCGCTTGAGCCAGCTCTCGAGCCAGAGCAGTGCATCGAGGTCGAGGTGGTTGGTCGGCTCGTCGAGCAACAGCAGATCGGCAGGTGTCATCAACGTGCGCGCGAGGTTGAGACGAATACGCCAGCCACCCGAGAAGTCTTGTTGCGGCTTGCCGAACTCACTGTTGTCGAAACCGAGCCCGCTCAAGATCGCGGCGGCACGCGTCTCGAGTGTGTAACCATCGGCATCTTCGAATTGACCGTGCAATCTCGCCTGTGCGTCGACGTCATCATTGGACTCGGCGCGAGCGATGGCACGCTCGATGCGCACCACGCGATCATCGCCGGCCTTGGTCCATTCCAGCGCCGATTGCATAGAGGGTGACGATTCCTGCTGCATGTAGCCGATCACCCACCGCGGCGGCACATGCACGTCGCCTTGGCTCGGAATCAAGCGTCCGCGCAGCAACTCGAACAGCGTCGACTTGCCGACGCCGTTGCGACCTACGAGGCCAACGCGCTGACCGGCATGAATGGTGAGATCGAGGTGCTCGAACAGCGCGCGGTCGCCGCGCCGCAGGGTGACGTCGGCGATGCCAATCATGACGCGAAGGGTGTGTGTGGACCGTCCGGTGTGTGCGGGAAGCGCGGATCTCGAATCCAGGGAATGACGTCTGAGGTCTCGTGCAGCCAGTCGAGCACGGCGCCACGAAGACGAGCAACCAGCGCTTCATCCGCAGTTGCGATCAGATTCTGCGTTTCGGCGGGATCACGCCTACGATCGTACAGCTCGTCGGACTCGTACAAACGATGCACGTAGGTCCAGTCCGCATCGCGACGAACGATTGCCTTGCCGACCAGCTGCGGCTCGGTCTGTTGCAGCTCGCCCTTGCGGCGGTACTCGCCCGTTGGTTGTTCGAAAAGCGCGACGTCGCCGGCACGAAATCCACCTTCGGCGAATGCACAATCACGCACGGCGACCGTAGCATCACGCAACGTGGCAGCGAGACTTTCGCCGAAATGCGTGTGCGTCGGTGACACTTCGGCAAGTTCGAGGATGGTTGCGGGAATGTCCACCATCTCGACGAAGCCGTCGTGTACACGCGCGCTGGTTTGGCCGGGCAAGGTAACGATCAATGGGTTGTGTAGAAGGCACGCATCGAGCCCGGACGGCCACTTCTCGACCAAGCCGAAGTCGCCCAAGTATTCGCCGTGATCGGTGAAAAACCACACCGACGTATTGCCAGTCGCACCGATCTGCTCGACGCCATGCAGCAGCCGCCCGAGCTGCGCGTCGACCCGCGCGATCATGCCGTAGTAAGTGCGCGCGATCTCGCGCCAGTCGTGTTCGGAAAGCCGATGGCTGCCGTTGACCATGCGCAGCGCTTGATGAAATGCCGGTTTGCCGGCGGCGGCCGGTAAAGGTAGCGGCATGGCGGCAGGATCGTGACTGCCATAGAACGGTTCTTCTACCTCGAACGGCAGGTGCGGAAAGATGAGGGGAACGAACAAGACCCAAGGTCCGCGCGGACGGGTGTCGAGCCACGCAAGCGCAGTGCGCACGGCGGCCTCGTCGAAGTCGAG
>QJXZ01000270.1 GCA_003248125.1 Gammaproteobacteria bacterium
GGCGGGGTCGAGGTCCACCTCGTGCACCACGCCCTTGTCCACATTCAACGTCTTGATGTGCTTAACGGCGCCCAACGGCTTGATCGCCGAGCGATGCAGAACGCCGGTACGAGGGTGCAGGCGCACGGGCGATGCGAGGCTGTACACGAGCAGATCGATGGTGCCCAGATCGGCGCGAATCGCCGCGATCACGGCTTGCTTCATCGCATCGGAAAATGCATCACCATCGAAGTTGCGGGCATAGAGCCCCGCAGCAGACGCACGCGCGGCGAATGCGTGGTTGTTGTACCAGCCGGCGGTAGCCGTGCGGTTCGCGGCAGGTTCCTTCTCGAACGACACGCCGATCGTCCGGGCGCCACAGCCGAATGCCGCGACGATGCGCGAGGCGAGGCCATAGCCGCCCGAGGCACCCAGCACCAACGCATTGCGCGCGCCGCCTTCGATCGGACCGTTGCGTCGTACCAAAGCGATCTGTTGATCGACGTTCGCGGCACAGCCCGTCGGATGCGCAGTGGTGCAGATGAAGCCGCGAATTCGTGGCTTGACGATCATGACGGTACCTCAAGGAATCGGGGCGATCATACCCGTTGCCACCAAGTGGCGCATGGCGGCGGGCACGTCGGGAACCCAAGGTCCGTCGCGTCGAATCGTCACACTCGCACCGGCACCGACGACGAGCTTGTGGTCGCGATCACCATCCAGCGCTAGCACACCGGGGCCCTGGAACAACACGGGTACGTCGAGCGGCACACGCCTGACGCTCGCGACCGACACGCGCTTGAACAGTCCCGGCGACAATGGCGCATCGAACGTCCGGCCCGCGCCCATCTCCACCAGCAAGCCGCAGTCATCGGCCGCTTCCACGACATCTATGAAACCGCCGATCGGCGACATACCGATCGCATCCGGTTCGGCGCGCGTCAACAAGATTCGACGGATGCGCTTGGCGTCGAACGGCAGCAAATTGCCGACGTGGTCGTCGGCGAGCAGCACGGCATCGATCAAACCGACATCGACCACACCATCCGCACGCCGCACGTGCAGTACCTTGGCATGCGCGCCCAACGTGCGGGGCAGGTGACCACGCGCCAAATGTCCGGCCACCAACCCAGCCACGGTCGGTTCGAGCAACCGCGGGAAGACATTGTTGGTGCCTGTCGAAATCGGTACCAAGTCGATATCGGGTGCCGCACGAGCGATGGCGCGATTGGTGCCATCGCCGCCGAGGCTGACCACGGCAGTGCAGCCAGCTGCGCGGAACGCCGCCAGCGCGCGTTCGGTGTCACGGGCATCGTTCGCGATGTCGTGTTCGAGCAGATGGACTCGCGCGTCGAGCGCCATGTACTCGAGGGCCATGCTCGCGATTCGAAACGGCTCCTTGGTGATGAAGATGTCGGTGACCCCGGCGGCATTCAGGCCCGACGCGATACGCGCAACGATGTCGCGCTTGGCTTCGTGGGTCATATTGGTTGCGCGCGCCGCCAGACGTCGCACATCGCGTCCGGAGTACGGATTCACACAGATGCCAACCGGTACGCTCACTGCGCGAGTAAGTACGTCTTCAAGAATAGGGTCGCTACGGCGCTGTAGTGATCGGCATTCGACTTCCGACCGAAGCCGTGTCCCTCTTGTTCGTAGATCACGTACCAGACTGGCGCGTGCTCGCGCACTGCCTCGACGATCTGCGCCGATTCGCTGGCGGGCACGCGCGGATCATTTAAGCCTTGCGCGACGAACAGCGGCGTGCGGATCGTATCTGCGTGGGTCAGCGGTGAGATGGCATCGAGAAAGGTGCGCATCTCGGGATCACGCTCGTCGCCGTACTCGGCGCGGCGCAAATCCTGCCGATAGGGTTCGGTGTTCTCGAGAAACGTCACGAAGTGGCTGATGCCGAACGATTCGGCGGCGGCGGCAATACGATCACCGAAGTGCACGAGCGAAGCGAGCACCATGTAGCCACCGTACGAGCCGCCCATGA